>JAUXWC010000035.1 GCA_030685025.1 Rhodoferax sp. | reverse complement strand
TATAGCGCGACAATCTGGGTGAGAACGGCGCGTCAATCAGGATGAGACGAGGCGGCCGAGCGAAGTGATGATCGACGCTGTCGGTTTGGTTGGCAAGCGCTTTGATTGACGCGCGGCGTCAATCAGCGTCGGGTTTCTCTGCTTTCTTCGATGTCGCGTGCGTTGCCGGTCGGCCAGGGCCTCGTTTTCGGTCAAGAGCGGCCTTGCGCCGATAGCTCGGGACGTTCATTTCGAAGATCGTCGCGTGATGCACGAGCCGGTCGACGGCGGCGAGTGTCATGGCTTGGTCGGGGAAGATCTGGCCCCACTCGCCGAACGGCTGGTTGGCCGTGATCAGCATCGAGCGCCGTTCGTAACGCGCGGCAATCAACTCGAACAGCACGCTGGTTTCTGCCTGATCCTTGGTGACGTAGGCGAGATCATCGAGGATCAGCATGTCGTAGCGGTCAAGTTTTGCGATGGCGCTTTCCAACCCGAACTCGCGCCGCGCGATCTGGAGCCGCTGTACGAGATCGGTGGTGCGGGCGAAGAACACGCGCCGTCCATTCTCGATCAGAGCGAGACCCAGTGCCGCCGATAGATGGCTCTTGCCGCCACCGGGTGGGCCGAACAACAGGATGTTGGCGCCCTTCGCCAGCCATTCGTCTCCGGCCGCCAGCGCCATCACCTGCGCCTTGGAGACCATCGGCACGCTCTCGAAGTCGAACGTGGCGAGCGTCTTGCCGGCCGGCAATCGTGCTTCGGTCAGATGCCGTTCCATCCGGCGTCGGCCGCGATCGACCATTTCGTGCTCGGCGATGGCGGCGAGGAAGCGGGCTGCCGGCCAACCTTCCTTGTCAGATTGCTCGGCGAGCTTGGCCCACATCAGCTTGATGCCGGGCAGGCGCAGCTCGTTGAGCAGAAGTTCGACGCGGGCCGCGTCAAGTGTGGTTTTGCTCGTCATGCCGCCACCTCGATGCAAGAGGCAGGCTCGACGACACAGATCGCGGCCAGCTCGTCGTAGATGCTGAGCGCCACGAGATCCACCGAGACCAACGGTAGCTCGCCCGGCGCCGGTCCGAACCGTGCACGCAGCGCATCGATGTCGGGCAATCGGCCGGCATCGAGGTCGGCGTCAACGATCTCAGCAAGTTCGGCCTCGCACGTTCGATCGTGCGCCAGCGCCAGCAACTCGACCGTCACTTTGCACGCGCGCTTATCGCCGACTTCGGCGCACAACACTTCGAAGGCGCGGGCGTAGGCCGGACGCGGGAACAACTGATCGCGGTAGACCAGATTGAGCAGCGCCATCGGCTTCTTGCGCAGCGCGTGGATGACATGCCGATAGTCGACGACATGGCCACCTTTGTCGGGAGACGGCTGCCGTCCCCGCCGCAACGTCATCATCGGCGTCGAGCCCAGGAAGCAGTCGAGCCGGTCGTCGTAGAGGTGGACCCGCAGGCGGTGGCCGATCAATCGTGACGGCGCCGTGTAGAAAACCCGACGCAGAATGAAGCCGCCACTCGATGTCACCGTGACGACCTTTTCCTCGAAGTCCGCCGTCCGGCGCTTCGGGAGCCCTGCGAGGTGCGGCCGTTCCAGCTCGATCCGCTTGCGGTTGTGAGCGTTCTGGCGGCCAATGATCTCGTCGACGAAGCGGCGGTAGGCGTCGAGAGCGTCGAAGTCTCTGGCACCACGCAGCAGCAGCGCGTCCTCCAGCGCTTTTTTCAGATGGCCATGCGGGCTTTCAATGGACCCGTTCTCGTGGGCGACGCCGGGGTTATTGCGCGAGGGCGTCATCTCGTAGTGGCGCATGAGCCCCTGGTAGCGCTGCGTCAGATCCTCCTGGGACGCGCTGTCGAGGTTGCGGAACGCCGCCGACAGGCTGTCGCTGCGATGCTCCTGGGGAACGCCGCCGAGCGCCCATAGGGCATTCTGCAGTCCCTCGGCCAGCGCGACGAAGCTCTCGCCGCCGAGCACGACATGGGCGTGCGCGAAGCCGGAGAAGGCGAGGCGAAAGTGGTAGAGCCGATGCTCCAGCACGACACCGGCCACCGTGACGCCGAGCACACTGGTGTCGGTGAAGTCGGACAGGCCAAGGCGCCCCGGCGGGTGCTCCTGGCGGAAGATGACGTCCTGCTCCGGTCCAACCAGGGCCCGCCACGTCCGGATGCGCCGTTCCAGGGTGCGCCGGATGCCGGGGCTGATCTCGGGATGGCGCCGGCGGATCTCGGCCAAAACGGCAATGGCGCGCAATCCGGGCGCCGCCTTCAGAATCGGCACGATCTCGGCGTCCCAGACCTCGGCCAGAGGATCGGGCCGCCGCCGGCCGCGCCGAGCCTTCTTCTGCGACGGCAATCGTGGATCAGCCTCGATCCGGTAGCCGGTTGCCCGCGAGAGGCCAGCTTTGGCAGCCGCGATGTCGACAGTGTCAGTGGTTGGTCGGAAACTCATGTACAGCCTCATCTGGTGGTCGGTGACGTGGAGGCCGGGCAAATGCTGATCCCTCGAACATTGAGACGAATCAGCAGCTTCACCCGGTCGCTCGTAACCGCCAGACGAGTTTTAGAAAAATCGTCGCCGGGGTGGACTGCCTCCGGTCGGGCTTAAGCCCTCCCTTCGTCAGCCCACCCCGGCGCAGTCTCACCCTGATTGACGCTGTGTCTCTCCTTGATTGTCGCGCCGCACCCTTCTCCATTCCGGAGCAACCTCGCTTCGAGCACCAATGGGTCGTTGCACCGCAAGGGTCGGGCAAAACCCAATTGCTGCAGTCGCAAATCGCCAAAGACCTGGAGCGCGTCGCCAGGGGCGAGGCCTCGATCATCGTCATCGACAGCCAGGGCCGGAACGCCGGCAAGGAGAAGAAGAAGGACCGCACCCTTATACAGAACCTCACGGAGCTAAAAATATTCGCCGAGGGCGAGGCGCTCGAAGACAAGCTCATCGTATTGCAGCCCGACACCGAGCACCCCCTGGCCCTCAACCTCTTCGACATGGGCCAGCACAATCCGGACCTCTCGCCGCGCGAACGTCAGATACTCCATATGTCGTCGCTAAAACTGGTCTCGTTCTGCCTCTCCGGCACGACCGGCCAGCAAGAGGACATGATCGACTATCTGGTGCAGCTCGCCATGGCGGTTCCTGACGCCACCATCGACACGGTGCGCCGCATGCTCACCCCCAAGGGCATCGAAGAATTCCGGCCCTACTTCGATCAGGTCGACGAGGTGGTACGGGACTACTTCCTGCACGTCTTCAATACGCAAAGCCAGAACGTGACCAAGGAAGCGGTGATGCGGCGCGTCATGGGGATGCTGAAGAACCCGACTTTCCGCAAGATGTATCAAAACCGGCGCAACAAGTTCAGCATGCTGCGCGAGATCGACGCCGGCAAAGTCATCGTCATCAACACCGACATGGAGCTTTTAGGAAGGGAAGCCTGCGAGCTGTTCGGGCGGTTCTTTATTTCTTTGCTGGTGCAAGCCACTCAGCAGCGCACCAACAGCAAGCCCGTGTACTGCTATATAGATGAATGCCAGGATTATATCGCCGCCGATGAGAATATCGCGTCTTTGCTGGACAAGGCGCGGAAACAGAAAGTCGGATTCATCCTGGCTCACCAGCGGCTCAGCAACATCACGTCGCCCAACGTGCTCGACGCGCTTTCGAACGTCGCCGTAAAGTTCGCTGGCGGCAACATCACCGATGCGCCGACCTTGTCGCGCTACATGCGAGCGCCACCCGAGTTCATTTCCAATCAGCCGCGCCTGTCGTTCGCGGCCTTCGTGCGCGGGCATACGCCTCAAGCCATCCAGGTGAGCGTCCCCTATGGCGTGATGGAAGAAATGCCGCGCATGACGGAGGCCGAGCAATCGGACCTGCAGCGGAGCATGAGAGAGCGCTATGCCGTCTCGTCGTCCGACCCGTCTCCGGCAAAGCCGACGGAGCCACCCGACGGCGGTCCGCAGTGGGACGACGTGGTATAGTTGGAATATAGCTGAATGTGGCGCACGGTTACTTAAAAGCCGTCGCCTATTAGAATGAGGTATGTCCGGCCGCTCACGATACAAAGACTACGATCCTTCTGGTGCAAACGTAGAATTGCGCGAAAGCGACATCGCGATATTCGAGTTGCTGCAGGAATTCCCGTACCTCTCGCTCCCCTACATCGGCGAATTGCTCGGCGCCAAGCCGCAGACAGTCACCGTCAACGGCAAGCAAGTTGTCCGCTACGAATACCTGCGCAAGAAACTGATGCGGCTGCGCAAGGATGGCGGCTATCTCCGTTGCCCTGCCGATAGTTGGAAGGCGGCGAACAGCCGATGGCGCCCGGCAGTGTACGCACTCACGGCGAAGGGTAAGGCCGTTCTTCGAGAACAAGGTCTCTTTCCGTCTTTCAAGCTGGGCAACGACTTCGCCCATGATTTTGGATCTTGTGTCGTCCCCGCCTCATTCAAGATCGGCGTCATGACGAACCCGTCGCTGCGGTTCATTCAGCCGCGAGAGATCATCGAGCACAGGGCCTGTCCTGAGAGCACACGCATCTCTCCCGAGCCTTTCACTATTCCAGTCCGCTTCACCTTCCAGGGCCGGACGATCGAGACGAACAAGGAGCACGACTGGTCGCCGTGGGGCATCGGCTATAGGCTCGACGACGGCCGCGAACGCAAGATCTTCTTTCCAGGCCACGAGTTCGACCGCAGCACCGAGCCTTTGGAGACCGATGACTTGGGCCGCAGCTCCGTCACCCGCCATCTGTTGAGCATCCTGTCGCTACTGGATGGCGGGTACAAACGGCACTTCGGTCTGCCTTCCGTCTACATCCCTATCGTGACCGTGGGCGAGCGACGCTTAAAAAGCATCATGCGCCAGTTGCTCAAGCTTACGGACGGCAAAGGGTCGCAAAAAATTCTGTTCAAGCACATCCCCGACTTCGCATCGTACGGAAGTCTCCCTGCCGCCACGGGCCACATGCTGACCGAGCCATGGGAGAGGGCCGGTCATGAGTCGTTCGACATCTTGAAAGAAATAGGGGCGACGGTTTAGCCGTCGCCCAAGTGTTGCTGTCTGCGGGCTATTCGTCGGCCTTCGGCGGCACGAGAATGAAATCGCCGTTCCAGCTGGTCGGTGTCATGCTCAGCTTCACCACGAAACCGTCACCATTGTTGAACGGAAACGCGGCGCCGATGGTGACCATGAAATCCTTCTCCGGATCCTGTTTGGCCCGCGCAATATATTGAGGGCGATTGCCTCGCGACCTTTCGGCCGGAACTTTGTCTTTAACCAACGTGGCTCTCTTTCTCCCGCCGATGTTGAAGTGCGGGTAGGGACCTAGAAGGCTCATCCACCCCCCTATCCGCACTCCAAACTGCCTTTGTTCAGTCTACCGTATGGTGGGGACAGCCGACGTGCGGTGGGGATAGCGCGGTACAATTGGGAGCGACCAGTTCTTCACAGGAGGTCGCTCATGAGTTTCGTAGATTTCGCGGAGTTGAAGACCCGTGTTCCCATCGAAGACGTTCTGACATGGCTTGGCATTGAAACCAAGAAAGCATCGAACGGCCAGCTCCGTGGCTGCTGCCCCATTCACGGCGGTAACAGTCCCCGCGAATTCGTCGTGACACCATCCAAGGGCTTGTACTTCTGCTTCGCCGGCTGCGGCGGGGGCGACATCATCAAGCTTGTCGCAAACCACCGGAAGATCGGCACCAAGGAGGCGGGAGCCGAAATTGCTGCCCACTTTGGGAAAGGTACAGTTACCGCCGCCGGTAACAGTACCGTTCCGGGTAAGGGTACTGTTCCCCAGAACGAGAAGGCGGGGTTCAACCCGCTCACCTATTTGGAGGCCACGCATGAGGCCGTGCAGGCGCTTGGCGTGTCGGCCGGTACCTGCGGCCACTTCGGTGCTGGATATGCGCCGAAGGGCATCTTGCGGGGCCGGATGGCCATTCCCATCCACGACAAAGCCGGTCTGTTGTTGGCCTACTGCGGGCGGACGGTAAAGGGCGAAAGTCCGACCCTCACCTTCCCGAACGGCTTTCAGGCGGCCGATGTCATCTTCAACGCTCACCGAGTGACGCAGGGGGAACTGTACCTGGTACGGGATCCCCTCCAAGTATTGACGGCGTACGAGAGCGGCATCGAGAACGTCGTGAGCTTCCTGACCGAAGCCATCAGCGCGCAGCAGCTCGAGCAGCTGGCGTCGTTGATGGATGAGAAGCAGTGCGAAAGCGCTGTCTTGTTCTAGCTCTCCGGTGGGGAGCTTTTTCTTTGGCATCACGTCTCGGCGTCCCCATCGTTCGCTCCGACGCCGCCAATGCCCGACTTTCACGCACGGGCGTGACACCTGTCGCTTCCGCTCTCTCGATCAAGTCAGTGTCCGATATCCACTCCCGACCACAAGGCGGCCGTCACCGGAGGCGCACGCTTAAGGAGCGATCGCCTGGCTTATGGCTCCCGGGGTTCGTCAAATCCGCATACTTGGAAGTGTGCGGTTTTCCATTGTGAAGTAGGCGCCTACATCGACGCTCGTTCCGAGTCGCGTTTGGGCCATGTGATGCAGAGTTATCGGGCGCGACCCTTCTTGGCCTTATCGGTCAAGCGTGCGTTCAAGTCTGCAATCGTAACGATCTCGGCAAATCCGGCTGCAAGTGCCGTTAGCGTGGAATTCAGCACAGCGTCATGCGGCACGACATCGCCCGCCACGTTTGTAAGATCCGGTCCTTCGTTTGCGTCTGCCAAAAACAAAACTCGATAATCTCTGCTGTGAGCATCGCGAGCTGTTGTCTCGCAGCAGAAACTTGTCATATAGCCAGAGATAATGACGGTGTTGATATCTTTAGTGCGCAATACGGATTCTAAGTCAGTACCAGCAAAGCTGCTGTAACGACGTTTTTGGACCGTTACTTCGCCTGCAACCGGTGACAACTCGGCCACAAGGTCCACTTCCGGGGTCCCTTCTACAAACGACTTCTCATCGTCCGGACTACCAAAATCGGCCATCCGCCCGATGTCAGAGCCGTCGGCTCGGTTAACATGTTGAATATAGATCACGAGAATCTGATTCTTACGTGCAATGTCGATTGCCTGTAATATGTTCGGAAGGACCTTCTTGCTAGCAGGTATGTATGCCGGGCCATTCGCTTTGAAATACTCTTTTTGAACATCGATAACGAGCAATGCGGTCCTTCGAGGGTCTATCTTGTAAATCATAGGGTGCCTCCCATTACGGCTAATCGACCTGTGTAAGTTGCACTATAGCGCACTATTGCAAATTATGGGATGCCTCCCACTACGACTAATTTCCCTTCGTCGGCGTCAACGACAATTACTGTTCCATTTTGGATTTCCCGGAGTTCCTCACCTATTCCAACGACTGCTGGGATACCTTCCTCGCGCGCTACGATTGCGGCATGACACAGCATTCCTCCTTGTTCTGTGGCTACCGCTGCTGCCTTTTGGAAGAGCTCCCCCCAATCTGGTGAGGTCATCTTGGCCAAAAGTATCTCGCCGACCTCGAACGAGGTCACATCGTCTGCGGAAAGTATCCAGCGTACTTTCCCTTCTGCGCGGCCCTCGGAAGCACTGATCCCGACATATTCTTTAGCCATGGTTTCTCACCCTTGTTAGGCGAATGCCTTCCTTACGATTGCGAATGCGTCATAGAAACCATCAAGCAAGATGGTGTCAAAAAACTCTTGCCGCTGTGCCTCAGGTAAGAGTTCCGCCGTGCGCCAGTACTGATATTTCGATACCAGACCAAACTTTCCCTTGTAGTTGTAGTTGTTGTAGTTGAGCTCATAGCTCTTGAGCACTTCCAAAACGTGGAATGCGCGTTTAGCGCGTTCTGCATACTCGGGAGGTATCAGCTGCATCAGCATGGACAGCGCGGCCTGTTTTTCACTTGCTGGTCGCCGGGCTCTTCGGCTTGCGTGAAGTTCATGCCAACCGAATGGAGGGTATACCCCCATCTCCAGGAGATGCGCCCACGGATCCGGATGTTCGCCTACATCGACCACAAACTCTTTCAGAGTGAGATCACTTTCATATTTGACGCCGGACATCACTTCGAACAAAAACAGCAGCTTGCGATCGTAGTATTGGAGCGTCCGCATGAATGCCATGCCAAATCGCCGCTCTAACGAATGGTCGTATTTCTCTGTAACGATCGCAAACCGGGGAGTGATGACACGCCGCGCAATGTCGTATGAAATTGTTTGTCTCTGATCCTCACTCACTTCGGCCGGAAGAGAGCAATACACCAGCTCTTTGACTGCGGGGAGCATCGCGTTGATATACCAACGGCCGGACGTGAGGAACATTCCGTGGAGACTGTCTATCTCATTTATTTTGGTAAATGCTTCCCAGAACGCTAGCAGGCTGTGAGAAGTGCTCCAAAGCGTGGGATCATCAAGTACGCGATCACAGAGCCGCTCTACTTGATCCCGGACCCCAGCGAACCGTGTTGCATATTCCGAGAGATATTGAAGAAGATCGGGCGAGTTCTTGCGAGCCCACGAATCGACGAACTCAATGAATTCTGTTCGTTCGGATGCAACTTGATCGCAATTCGCGAGGTAGTCGGTCAAGCGATCAATTTTGTGAATTCTATCGTCCAAATATTGGACATGTTTTTCAGCTATCCATGGCAGCAAGCTGACCGGAATCCTCTTGAGGATTGGTTCAAGGGGAAGCAGCTGCGGTGGCGGGAACAAAGGGTATTCCATTTGAGACCGATCCCTATTCGCCTGGTGGTTTACGAAATGTGTTGCTGAGCTCAGCGCTCAGGGTGGTTTGAATGCGCATGAACGTTGGCAGCGGAAGAGACAGAATGAAAGCTGGACCGCTTACTTTCTGCATCGCTGCCATCACCATCAGTGAAGCCCCAATATCTCCGAAACCGCCAGTCGCTACTTGTTGACCGCGCATCCACTTTGTTCCACGAGCAATTGCCGCTGTATCGTGAAACTTCGCGTCACTCAGCGCCATTACAGCGAATGCCGTAAAAAACGAATTGTATTGCGAATAAGGGCTGTCGACTGCGCCCCATGAACCTCCCGGATGCTGCCGGCCCGATAACCACTCACACGCGGCCATTGCCGCACGCATCCGTGCGCCGTCGGCGTTAGGTGACGCAAGTGCACTAATTGCCTGTGCGGTATGCCACTCCGATGGCACCTGGGGCGTTGTGCGGTGGGCACTTGGCCCAGAAAACTCTCCTGTCGTAGCCTGTGATTCTAGAAGAAGTCTGAGGCACGTTTTAGACAGCTCCTGATTGCGAAGCTCTTCGAATAAAGACAATGCTGCAGAAAGGAAACCCGCCCCGAACCACTCCTGCGTTCGACTTTGGTGCAAGTCCTTGGTGATTTCCTCAATTACAAATCGAAGCGCTCGTGCAAAGCGCGCTTCATCTGGGCGTATGCCAAATTTGAGCAACGCCAGCAGGACCTGGCACGTATCCCATAGATCAGAACCCCAAGTGCCGCCTTCGTCTATATTGTCAGCTAACCAATTTACCGCAGAGCTCACCCCCAGCATATTGTATGAACGATTCGGCTGAATGATCGGCCATCGTGCCGCCGCGGAGAGTCCACCATCGAGCAAAAGCCGAACCGCAAGAGCAGTGGAGACGTGTGTCCATTCGGGATGTCCATCAATTCTCCAAGCGCCGTCACTATGCTGAGTCGCGAGAATGAATGACGCCCCTCGAAAGACAACAAGGTCGTTATGAGTAACTAGCCATTCATGCAAGTCGTCACGAAGTTCGGTGAGCGTGTCTTCACGGTTGAGAGCAACGGGGGCCTCTCCAGATTTGGTACTTGCTGTGCCGAACCCGATGGCTCCGCGGCGGGACCCCAATGTCGTGATTGGCCGTGCTTGAAGAATATATACTTTGTCACCAATCAACGCCCATTCGATATCTTGCGGACACCCGAAGTAATCAGCAATCTTGGTGGCTTCGACAATAATGAGTGAAACCTGCTGTGCTGATATCTCGCGTTTTGACGCGCCCGGCACTCGGATGGATTTAAGAAAGCTGCCAGTCTTGTCGATCTCGAAGTGGCTGGGTGTTTGAGTACCACTCACAAGTGCTTCGCCCAAACCTTCAACACTCTCCACGATTATGCAATCGCGAGTTTTCGAAGTAGGTCCTTCAGTGAAGCAAACACCGGCATAGTCCGCACGAACCATTATCTGAATCAGCACCCCCATCGAGGGCTGTAGTATAGGCATCCCGCGCTTGGAAATCGCATAGGTAAGCCCTCTGCCATCATACTGAGAGGCCCAACAAGCTCTTATGGCGTCGACTAGATTCTCTTTTCCGGATACATCAAGTACGGTTACGTACTGCCCCGCAAACGAACTGGAAGCGGAATCCTCGACGACGCACGAGGAGCGGATGGCAAATCGTTCGTCAATGAGTGCGGCATCAATTTTGCCAAAAACTTCATCTATCAGCAGCGCAGGAAATGGCGCTTGATGTATCACTTCGAGAATGTGCTTCTGCAAATCGCGCACTTCAGTAATGGAAGACTCCAGGAAGGTCATTCCCAATGTGTGGAGCCTTGTGAGTTCGGCCAAGTTTATGCCGTTCGCCTGAAGAAAATACGCCAACGCGTCTTTCCCCAAAGCGATACCAAAGGGTACCTCTACGTCGCATTTAGTAAGCGCTCCAAGATTGCATGCTTTGGGTCCATATTGACCGGCTGAGCGCGAATCAAGTTGCCGTAAGAGAACAATTGGTGAGTGTATCCAAGACATGAGCATTTCACATTCGGTAAGGACCAAACATCTGGCGGGAACAACGTATACTAACGGTAGAATCCAACCGGAGGATACAGCTTAAATGTTGAACCTGGCTAAGCCTGTAACCAGACTATTCTCCATTAGTCCCTTCTCGATCTTGGCTATCTTTGGCGCTGCGTATCTTTTTTCCCTCGTTCGATTGTCTGTTCTCGAAGAGCTTGCTTAGGAACCCACCAGTGGTCGGCTTGCGGTTTGTGCCAAGTCGGGCATCTGCAAGCGCCCCTTTTTTTGAACGGGTTTCTTCGATCGGCTTGCCGACCCAATGGTCTATGGCAATCCCCCGCTGAAGCAGTCGCCCCCCGTTCTTCCGGCTAGCCAGTCCAGAGGGTGAGGTGTGTTGGCCGGTCGGAGTGTCTTGCCACTCGGATTGGTTAAACCAACCTAGGACAAACTCATCCAATCCAGTCGCTACACTCAAAACGGCAATCTTGGGGGGCGTACCGACATGCGGCCGTGGGTGGGAACGCTGGGGTACTCGGGACCCTTTAGATGGTGCCATGCCAGCCTCCCAGAGAGAGACGGGCACCCGTGTTGGCGATTCTGGCACACCATAATGCCCACACCCAATATCTTGCGCTTTTTTGGGTGGGGCGTACTATTAGGCGTACCTGGGAATTCGCCTCACGAATACCCAGAACCTTTGCCCGGCCGTCCATCGCGCCGGGCTTTTCTTTGCACCCGGTTCATCGAAGCAACTGCCGACGGCAAAGTAAGACATGCCATCATCGCGCGGTCAATGAATAAAAGACATCGTTACTATCTTTTTCAAAAAGAGTGCTTTTCCATTTTTTTTAAAATTTCATATTCGACTCAGCTTGTATCTTTCATAGCGCGGGGGTAGAGGGGATCGCACTTTGTCTAAACCAGGGGCGGTAAAGTGCATGTCCAAGCAGCTTGATCTAATGCCGACGAGGAAGGCCGCCGCGAAACTACGGCGCGTTACGTCGAAGGAATTCCGGGACGGTCTCGCCGAGGTCGTCGAGTTCTCATCTCGAACGCGCCAGCCGGTTGTTCTGACGATTCACGGTAAAGACCGTGCGGCCTTGGTCCCTCTTGAAGACCTCTGGCTGATCGAAGCACTTGAGCTACTCAGGCTTCGTGTTGATTTGGCTGATTGTCACCACGCAGAGACCGCGATTTGGCGGCTAGCTGAGGCAGCCAACAGTTTCGTCAAGGAATATGCCGGCCCCGGACCGGCGGCGACGGCAGGACGCGAGGTCAAGAATCTTCTATTCGCGCAGAAGCCAATGGTTTCCGCCCATATACTTGACCGCGCGGGCTCCTCGCTGCCATCGGAAAGACGGAACAAGCGATGGAATGGTTGTCACCTCGTTCGCGAGGCCATGTATGAGGCGCGCCGGCAAGGACTGACAGCAGAGGGACGTTCGATCCTGCTGGCCTCGCTTATGAATGTCGTGAAGGAGGCAGCGGAGCAGATAGCCGATAGCGGTGTCCCTTCGGTAGACGATATGCATACCGTGATCGAACTTCTGGAAACGGTTGCCGCTGCGATCGGCGTCGAAGATCAACTAGTCCAGGATCAGTTCGCTAGAAGCTTCGCCGAGATGGTCTCGCGCTCGAACCATGAGATGGTTCAATGCTTGCTTGTATGGTGCATTGGAGAATTAACTGAACGCGGTAAGCCTATGGTGGCCTTGGCGCGACGCATGGCTGAAGCGCTGATCGCATCAAATCCGCCCGATCGCGCCCAGCAGGTACTCCGCATTCTGTGCGAACGACGAGAGTTGGCTGAGTGCGAAGCCCTTAAGCCGTTCATCAGCAGCACTCCCCTTCCAAGACTGCCTAATGACAAGCGAATTGAAGCGGTGCGCGCTACGACCAGCGAATGGACTAAGCCCGAGGCCCTGAATATGGCCGCCATGGAGACCTTCTTCGAGACGGTCGAGGAGCTGGTGCTTCAGACGGCCAAGGCTTCTCCCTTAGAAATCATTCTCTGCCTATACGCCGCTCGGAGATTATTGGGTCGGGCCGGACGAAATATCAGAGCCTACCAAGAGAAGCATCCCGACGTTGCACGCCTGTATGTAGAGCGTGGATGCACGCGCATAGTGAACTGCAAGCTCAAAGATAGAGCTGTTGCAGTCTTCGTAATTGCGGAGACGCTGGAGGCATTGCGCGATCTGTTTCCAAAACTCTTTGCGCAGGCTCTGGCTAAGATGCTGGATCCACGAGAGCCTGAACTGGTCCACGGCATCGTGGTTTGCATGGCGGAGGGAGTGGAAGGAGAATTGGCGGCATGGCTTGAGTCGAAGCACGACAAGCGCATCCATATTCCTCGATTCGAATTTGTCCGATCTGCCACCAAGGGGATGGAGTGCATCTTTCATCCGGGCAATACAGATTCGGATTTTTCTGACTTCTGGATCGCTCTCGCGCGCTTCTTCTCAAATCATGTAGATCTCGGCACGATGTCGCCGCTTTGGGTTAATGAGCGGTTAATTACGTATGAGCATGAGGTGGGTAAAGCGGCGTGACCGGACGTCAGTGCGACGGCATGCATTGGGACCTGGACGATCCGGCGCCTCGCCGTGGCTCCAACCTCTTCCCCACACACTCTAACAAAATCCAGATTGTTCGCTTATGGCAATTGCTCTCCCTGTGCAGGGTACACCTCGCCTTCGGTTGGATGTTTCCGCAAACAGGTAAGGGTTAGCCATGACCGGCGAATCGTCATTCTTCTCCGAAACCATGCTGGTCCTCGGTATCGTCGCGTTGGCGGAGATCGCCGACAAAACGATGTTTGTCACCATCGGCTTGGCGGCAAAGTATCCGCCCGGCAAGGTGCTGCTCGGCATCATTCCCGCGTGCTTCGCGGTGCCGGCGATCGGCATCCTGATCGCGCTCGTCTTCAAGACCTTCTTGAGCGAGCAGTGGCTGCAGATCATCTCCGGCGGCTTCTTCGTCGGCCTGGTCGGATGGTCACTCCACGAGATGGCCGAAGACGAGGGTGAGGACGGGAAGAAGCGGTGGTGGCACCGGTTCGGTCCGACCATCATCGCGTTCTGCGCGTTCTTCGTTGCCGAGATGGCCGATCGGACGCAGTTCGTCACCATCACGATGACGACGAGCGGCGGCAACATCTACGCCGACTGGCTCGGATCAGCTCTCGGGCTTGTCCTCGCCAACGTCATCGCGCTCATCCTCGTGACGCTCGCGGGCAAGCGCATCCCTAAGCTCCAGCTCATGTATGGGGCAGCAGTGCTCTTCTTGATGTCGGCGGTGTGGATGTTCGCCGACGCCGCGCAGATCGGCCGCTGGAAGTGGTTCTGGATCGCCGTGGTTGGCATCCTCGGCTTCAATGCCCCAATGTACCGCCTCGTGATCCGCAACCTCGCCGGCGTCGACGCCGTGATCACCAAACCGTTCACTCTGTTCAAGAGGGCGAACGCGAAGTAACCGAGGTCTAAGAACCCAGCACATTCCTAAACGACGGCCGTCTCTTCGGAACGGCCGTTTCGTTTTTTCGTGTTTCTCTTGACGATGGGAGAGGGCGAACCTTTCGAGCATCGAGAACGTCGTGAGCTTCCTGACCGAAGCCATCAGCGCGCAGTAGCTCGAGCAGCTGGCGTCGTTGATGGATGAGAAGCACTGCGAAAGCGTTGTCTTGTTCTAGCTCCCGGTGGGGCGCTTTTTTCTCCGCCACCGCAACCGAGATCAAGAGAGAGAATCGGAGTTAGTTTCTGGCGCTTCAGTGTTGCTCGGAGACTGCTCGCCTTGCTGCGCAGGCGCGGGCGATGAAACGGAAGGCGCATACGAAATTGAGGTAGCAGGTTTTTCCACCGGTACCGGGTTGGCAGGCCCAACCTTCAATCCAACTTCTTTCGTGAACCGTTCTTTCATTGCTGCATACTTCGCGTCCGCTGCCTTCACATCGCGAAGCATTGCTTCTTCATCGAATATTGGCCCGCGTGTTCTGTTCGCTTTGATGAAGGTGCTAATTCTGCGCAACACGCCACCGACCGGGCCAAGGTAGACGCTCTTTGTCTTCACCTTTTTCCCGACACGATAGCTGGTTTGAAGATAACGGTAGGCGCGACCATTGATGGTCTTCACGACGATGTAGCTCATGCAAGCAGAGTGGCGCGCACGATCGAAGAAAAGAAGCACTCAACAGAAAAAGTGAACGTTCAACATAGTGGCTCACTCAGGCGCAGACCGTAAAGCACATGCACATGGCGCACGATGAATGGTGCAATTTTGATTGCTATCGATCAGCTCTCACAAGAGGAGCTGTCTATGTACATCCGTCGTTTCGTAAAAGTCGTGCAAGGTCAGGAATGCTTCTTCGATCATATCACTTACCGTCGCAGGGGACGCATTCGCACCAAGTATCGCTACATCGCTCGCCTGGAAGGAGCCGATCCGCGCATAGCAGATCGCATGAGGCGCATATGGACCTAGATGACACCATTGCTTGCGTGAAGCAGCTCATCGCCCAGCGTGAGAGCATCGATGCGGAGTTGGCGACCATCTTCGCCGGGACTGCGCCACCAACACGACGACCGACAACGTGCGGTGTGTGCGGCAAGGAAGGTCATACGGCCAGGACTTGCCCCGACAAACCGCAGGAGTAAGCCGCGAAGCAGGCAGCGGAAGCACAATAAGTCTGCAACAACTCGCCCCGCCTTTGCGCGGGGCTTTTCTTTGACTGGGCACTCAGTATGAAATGTCGGGAGAGGTGATAGAATTTAGTTCGAGTTCCTCCCCTTCCATCGGCCCCGCAGCAGAGCGGCCGATGCCGAGTGGAGGAGCAATTGCCCGAAAGTCTAGCTAGCAAGATACGTAGTCTCAATGATGCATTCAGGCTGACGTTCGTCGGCGGCCGGGTGATGGTCACAGACGGCGTCACCGCGCTTCCCGACGCGATCAAAGCCCGGGCGCTTTCAACGGTTCGCGCGTTTGCCGAGTTCAATCACGAGAATGATCCGCATGGAGAACACGACTTCGGATCATTTGAAGTGGCCGGCCAGAAGTTCTTTTGGAAGATCGACTACTACGACAAGTCGCTCGACGGTGGTTCGGAAGATCCAGCCGACCCCGCCGTCACGACCCGCGTGCTCACCATCATGTTGGCGTCTGAATACTGACCCAGCCGTTCCACGACGAAAGAATGCGCAGAGTATAACGTGGCCTCCAAGGGTGGAGGCTATTTTCTTGCTAGGTTGGCTGGACCCGCCGCGCCGGGCTCGCTAAAGCTCGAAATTGGTTTAGGCCATCAACGCTAGGATAGCTGCCGGTGTTTGCCGTTTTGCTAATAACGAGCCTCTGACGACACCGAACTACGCGCCATGGCTGCCAATAGCATTTCACCCCCTATGACGCGCTCGCTCAAATTGGCGGAATTGGGCAAGTTGATTGGCCCCTCCAACAATTCTTCAATACGTGCACTGTTGAAACGCGATTTGATTGAAGCTGAGAGGCCGGTTGGAACGTATCGAGGTCACCTGGTTTTGCGCTGGAGAATTACGGCTCTTGGTCGCAAAGACCTCAAGCAGTCCGAATGGCTGCATTCGCCCTGGTTCAGGCGGGAATTTGGCAACCTCTAATTCAGAAGCGTCCCTTCCCCAACTGCTCCGTTGGAACAGTCGCAGTCGCAGGAAGCGGCGTGGCGTTGAGATATCGCGCATCAGTCCGGCGTCCAAATAACCTCCGTTTGATGGACAACGCGCGCCGCAGTCGAAAGCGGCCTTTCGGCGCGCTCTTTCTGTCCAAGAACTCATCCAGCTATCAACGTCCGGCAAACGGTACTCATGGTAGAATTTGGACACCGTGAAAATTGGCTACGCGCGAGTAAGCACTGACGACCAGACCCTCGACCTTCAACTCGACGCGCTTAAGCGCGTTGGTTGCCGGAATATTTATCAGGAGCACGGCAGCGGTAAGAGCGCCACGCGTCCGCAACTTGAAGAATGTCTCAAAGCCCTTCGCGAAGGTGACACGCTGTTTGTCTGGCGTCTCGATAGGCTCGGCCGGAACCTTGCTTCACTCATTCACACGGTAACAGCACTAGAGAGTAATAAGATTGGGTTTGTGAGCATCACCGAGAGGATCGACACGGCCTCGTCTTCGGGCCGGCTGGTGTTTCATGTCTTTGCTTCACTTGCTGAGTTCGAGCGCAATCTCATTCGCGAGAGAACCATGGCCGGTTTAACTGCTGCGCGCGCCCGCGGGAGGAAAGGTGGACGCCGCCCTTCCCTATCACCGAAAGACATCAGAGCAGTCCGCGCCTTTCTCAAGACCGGCGAGCTGACGGTCGGCGAGATAGCCCAACGGTTCAACGTTGCACGATCAACAATTTACAACCACCTTAATTGATGGTGGCAGGGCAGCTGGATTAATTCTACGAGTCCAGCGGCACCCGAGAGCCACGTTCTATCCTTGAGCGCAAGAACTCGCGCGTTTCAGTGTCGACGCTATAGACCCGGATGCTACGAAGAGGACGGGTCAACAGTGTCCGGTAGATTCGGCGGAGATAGATAGAAACGACATCTGATGATTTTGCGCGGATGCTGTTGCGGAAATTGGCACGTGGATTTGCGATCCAACGACCATTCCGAACTACCAGATCTGGGCCCATGAAAACGCCGACGTGACGAAACTCAAAGCCCTGTACGCTGTAGACAGTACCGGCCTGCTGAGCGCCTGCAGCGTGCACTGCCCAATGCTTCGCCTCCGGAACACCCGACAGTCCCTTCTTGCCGTTCTTTAGTTCCCAAGGGAACGTGAAGTCACCTATCGAAATGTCGTTCACCAGCGTGCCATCAGAATTGGGGTCGGACCACGGCCAGCACCATCCAGCGGTAAGCCTTGCCGAGTTCGGTTCGATCGCATTCTTGTTTTGAACCCAGGCCAAGACACCGTGAGGCGAATCCAAGACATCGAAGTCAAACGTTTCAGGACTTCGGAGCAGCTGTGGCTCGTCGTTCGCACTAAGATCGAGGAGTCGGTCTATCCACTTAAGATATTCGTCCGATCCATCGCACCGAAATTGCGCTCGCAGATGATGTCGCTCGAACTTGATGCCGAGGCGTTGTGCTAGCGCAACAACTTGTTCGGGGTCGCCGCTCTCGCCCGGCTCGATGATCTGATTCGTGTCCATAAAGAGGATGGTTACCTTGGCAGCAAGAACAAGCTCCTCCAGCTGGGAAATCTTCGGTCTCCGCTCCGCCATCACCTTGGGTACTGACTTGGCGCGAATCCTATGTGCCTCGTCTATAATCAGAACATCGATAGAGTTCGCGTCGTGTTCCCAGAAGAAGTCTGTGAATCGAACAAGCGAAGCAAGGTCCGGCCCGAGCAGCTTCCGCATTCCAAAGGTAAATGCTGCTGAGCCAGAAACGAGAAAAGTCGCCCGGTTCTTCCGAAGAGCATAGCCGAGTGCATCGAGTGCAACGACGGACTTGCCAGTTCCAGGGCCTCCGTCGACAAGAATAATAGACTTGCTCTTTGTCTGAATTGCCCGCCCTATCGCGCGGACTATGCTCTTTTGCGCTGGAATTTGTTCGTCGAGCATGGTGAACACATCTTGATGACGAATCAGTTCCGCCGCGCTGTCGATGAGAAGCTTCGATGGGGCGAAGCCTTCACGCCGAATCCGCTCATTGACCTCCGCACCGCGGCCCTTCCCAACTCGCGCCCTTAAATATTCAGCCAAAACCTCCGCATCCGTTGCACAGAACACTGGCGCCTGGGAGATCGCTTCAAAGTGCTCAGGTGAAAAAAGAGTACCGGCACGGCGTGGGTAATTGTGTGTGTATACACAGCATGCAATCTGCACGCTTGGTTCGTTGTGAAAGGCTCTTACGAAGTTGGTCAAGTGGCGTCGATATCCGCTGACCTGAAGACTCGGATGAGTCACCGGCACGACACCGCTTCGCATTCGAACATGTAGACGACCATCATTGTCTGAATCGAGGGCGGACCATTGCTTTAGTTCCACAAGCACCACGAAGGGCTGGCCGGTTAGATCATGCCCATACAGCGCAGCATCGATGCGCTCGCTGTAGTAAGGGATTTGTACTTCCAGACCGACATAGACACTTTCCGAAAAATCGCTGAGTTCAAGAACGCCGCTCAGCCGAGGCAAACTTCCAGCCCATGAGTCCAGTTCGGCCCGTCCGACCTTTCGTCCAGTTTCGGCATGGTAGGCTCTCTCCAATTCCGAGAATACGCGGTTCGATTTTACGGCGCGGCAGAAATCGCGCACGGGCATGCCTAGGATTGGCTTCACAGGTTTGTTCGGCGCGGTCGGCCGCCTTCTGGGATGAACACTTTGTGAACGACACATCGTAGTTTGGATTGACGCTGCCGTTGGCGTTGCGGCTCCAAGGGCAATGAAATCAATAGCATTGCCGAGGGCCACTGGTGGCCTCATAATCCGTAGCTAGTACACAACAGCTGCATTGGCCCCATCACCTTGATCGAGCCACGCTCGAATTGTGAAAGTTAAGACACATGGCCGCCGTACTCAAAGTCATATCTGACATCAATGACGTGCCTTTATCGGTTGCACCAGCGAGAAGGGATAAGACAGGCTGGCTACTAGAATGCAGTTCTCGTTAGAGAGATGATAGGCTCAAACGTTCATCCTTTTCCGGCGCGCATGGCGCCAGATTTGGCTTTAGATAAGACAAGGAAACTTGCAAAGGGCGCCCTGGTTCTCGATCCAATGGCAGGTTCGGGCACTGTGCTTAGAGCTGCGTCTCAGACCGGCCATCGCTGCATCGGCTTGGACGTCGATCCCCTGGCGGTGCTTATGACAAAAGTTGCTACGTCGAAAATCGACGAAGTACGATTTGTCACTCTTCTGGACCGGCTTCTCGATCAAGCTCCCAAGGTTGACCTACGCAGCGCAACAATTCCGTGGTTTGATCGAGAGACAAGCAACTTTATTGGATATTGGTTCGCACCGCCTCAGAGACAAGCATTGACGCGGCTTGCATATTTGCTTTCGACACGCCGCTCTCTCTCAGACGACTCGCCCGAAGCAAATGCGCTACGGCTCACACTGAGTAGACTAATTATAACTAAGGAACGGGGCGCATCATTGGGACGCGATGTCTCTCACAGCCGTCCTCATCGTACGGCTGACGAGACCGACTTTGATGTCTTCGAAGAATTTCCCAAAGCAGCAGAGCGCCTGCGCCGGAGGATTCCGGAGAGGGCCCGTGGAATTAGACCAACTGTCCGTCTTGGCGACGCCAGAACACTCCGCTGGATCCGCAATCAGTCGATCGACATGATTATGACATCGCCGCCTTATCTGAATGCTATTGACTACATGCGAGGCCACCGGCTGTCGCTGGTGTGGTTGGGCTACAACCTCTCGGAGCTGAGATCCATTCGTTCGAACAGTATCGGAGCGGAAAGAAGCGTCGATCCGCATACCGTGCTGAGCCAGGTCAAAACCATCAAATCCAAGTTTGGCAAAATCAATGAACTGCCCCTGCGTCATCAGGGCATGATCGAGCGATATTGTGTCGATCTCATTCTCATGACCAAGCAAGCCGCTCGCGTTCTAAAACCAAGAGGGCGAGCAGTCTTCGTTGTTGGCAATTCCTGTCTTAAGGATGTGTTCGTTTCAAACGCCCGCGCGCTTATAGCCGCCGCTTCTTTGGCTGACCTAGAGCTTCTGCAGAAACACGAGCGTGCCCTCCCTACCGCAAGCCGCTATCTTCCGACACCGGATGACAATAATTCCGCACTGGGAAGGCGCATGCGTACGGAATCGGTACTCACCTTTGCTCACAAAAAAGGAGCTAGGTAGTGGCAGCAGAATTTGACATTAAGAAGCTGAAAGAAAAAAGTAAATCCGCAAATCGCTATTCAAAGCAGCTCGCTCGGCTACACGCTTCCAACGTTGCAACTGGGTGCATCGAACAGGCGGTTGACGGCGCAATCGCGAATCTCGGCAAGGCAAAAAACGCGTCTCTAGTCATCTATGGAGAGCCCCAAAGCGGCAAGACTGAGATGATGATTTGCCTGACGGCGAAGCTCCTCGATCAAGGTCACCGCGCTGTCGTTCATCTTCTAAATGACAGTGTCGATCTGCTCTCTCAGAATTTGAAAAGATTTAAGCAGTCGTCACTAGCTCCGGCACCGAAGACTTCATCAGAGCTGATCAACTCAGGTATCGACCTCACCAAGCAAGACGTCATCGTCTTCTGCAAGAAGAATGCTCGTGATCTTGAGAAACTGACCGAGCGCCTAAAAGGCGTAAGCAGCATTGTTGTAATTGACGATGAAGCTGACTACGCAACGCCGAATTCTAAAATCAATCAGCAGAGTAAGAGCCCTATTAATCAACTCGTCGAACAACTCCTTGGCCAGAATGGCTACTATATTGGAGTGACCGCGACGCCTGCGCGCCTTGATCTGAATGCTACTCTAAACAATGAAGCGGAGCACTGGGTTCAATTTCCAGCGCACGAGCATTATACTGGTCAAGATGTTTTCTTTCCGATCGAAGGCGCGCCAACCTACAATCGCGTTCTGCTGGATAGCGGCAATGATCCTCAACACGCGCGTGAAGCACTTCTCCGTTTCCTGGTCCGCTCAGCCTATCTGAATAGTTATACGAACTCGCCGGAGAAAAATTACAGTTTCCTTGTGCACACAAGTGGCAAAAAGGACGATCACAACACGGATCGCATTGCAATTGAGAAGGCGATCGAAGTCCTATCGAACTCTGACCACGAAGAATTTCCCGACCTAATCAAACGCACGTTTGAGCTAGCTGCGGAGCTATATCCAAATGCCGACGCCAATCGAATAACAGAATATGTGTCTGAGAACGCGTCGCGCATGAATACCATTGTGTTGAACAGCGAACGCGACCGGAAAGCTGCGGGAGACAATCCAACTGAGCCAACTTCGCCGTTTTCAATCATCATCGGCGGCAACATTGTCTCTCGCGGAGTGACCTTTCCGAATCTCTTAGCCATGTATTTCACGAGAGATGTCGCTCACAAACTCCAACAGGACACTTACATTCAAAGAGCACGGATGTTTGGCGCACGGGGTGACTATCTGGAACATTTTGAGCTAACGATCCCAAAGGCCCTCTACGCTGATTGGCAGAAGTGCTTCACGTTCCATCGACTTGCGCTCTACACGATTAAAGAAAGCTTGGGGTCGCCAGTTTGGATTGGCGATAGCAAAGTTTCGGTTGCCTCTGCAGCGAGTATCAACAAAGCGACGGTGAGTTTTAACCGAGGCGAAATGTCATTTCAGATGTTTGACATAACCGACGAACTAAAGACGATGATGCTAAAGGCGACGTCAGGTACCACTTCCCTGCATGGGCTGCGTGAGAAAATTGGCAATCCTGCCTTACCGGAATTTCTCATCAAGTATATTGAACGTACATCACCCTATGGTGACGACTCTGTTGTCTTTCACCCCCCATCGGATATCTCTGGACAGACAAGTGCTGGAACCGATGTGTCTAACATTGCCCGACAAAAGGGCTTCATGGGAAAATCGCAGATACAGGAGAATAAGTATCCCAAGGCCTCTCACCACGTGAAGGTGTTTTTCAATTCGGCGAACAAGGCTCGAGTGTTTTACAAGTTACGTGGAGTTGAGTTTATTCAAAACAATTAGCCAAGCAGCACGGTCTTGGGAACGATAACCGAAGTCCATCCCAGACTAGCGCGCTGAAGCGCGCCGACTCTATGTTACCCGAAACGCTCTGGCACCCTAAGGGTGACCAGCCTTTCATTCTGGAAGCGGCAAACGTAGAAGAGACCCGTCACAACGCGGATTCTACAATTACTAGGTGCCGCGTGGCATTGCCCCATCGTTAGCCCACGATCTGCAATGTGTGTGTTCTACTTTGCTATTCCCAGTTGTCCTTCAAGACGACTAATGCGCCGGTCATGTTCTATGATTGTCTCAGCATCATTGTCGAAGGCTTTGGCTAGTGGTTCTAGGATCTCCTTGATACCGGAAATCTCACTTCGAATCTCGCGGAAGCCGGTTTGCATTTCTACTTGCACTGCCACGATCTCGCTTCGCACATCTATCAGTCCCGCACGTAACTCGCTACGAACGCTTGCGACACCGCTGCGAACTTCTGACAGCTCTGTTGTCAGCTTGCCAAATTGTTCAACAACAAATTCTTGAAATTGCTCCTCGTTAAATTTCTTACTCATATAGAAAATTCTACCATGACCGCTTAGATCAACAAGCGCCGACACTCTAGATCAGTCCGCGATTGCCGCCATCCACAGCGCCACGTTGGGCATGCTGCGCATCGCGCGGTACACTGCGTATATATGGATGAATCAATATCAACGCCGCCTTCGGCCGCGGCGCCGACGCCGACGCCGCAGATAACGCACACGCTCACCATTCCGGAAGTCGTTATCCGTTTTGCAGATGCCGGTGTCCCTCGCGCCGAACGAACGATCCAAACATATTGCAAAACCGGCACGTTGAATTGCATCACCGTGCCCGGTGAACTCGGACCGAAATATCTCGTTAACGAACAATCGGTTGACGATCGTATTCAAGAATTTGTTCAGATGCGCGATCTCTTGGCCGCCACATCTTTCGGCGCACGCCGCAGCGCGTTTCAGCGCGCTCCAACGCGCACTAGCGCGCAAGAGCGCGTTTCAGCGGACGCCTCACAGGAGAGCAGTGAAACACCACCAATCAAATCGATGGTAGAGATTGAAAAGTTGAAGGAAGACCTTGCGATGATGAAAGGGGAGTTGAAGGCACGCGATGCATTCATCGGAATGCTGCAGAAGGATAAGCAAGATCAATTTGAAAAATTTTGGGATTACACGACGAAGATTTCGGAGCAGAGCCGCCAACTCGGCCGACTTGAAGAACGACTATCAATCGAAGCACCGCATGAGAGCTATCCCCACATGCCGAAGGAGGAGGATGGCGCGTTCGGGATATAATCCAGAGCATGCAGTCCCGCCCATATCGCGAGGGGATACACATCTCGGAAGTTCTCAAAGAGAGAACGATTATTTTGCGCGGAGCCGATCCGGTTACGCAGCATGGCTTTGTCCAAGTTCCGACTGTCATCCTGTTGGCCAAAGACATCAGCGGCAACGCCAAGCTCGTCTATGCCATGTTGCTCAAGTACGCTTGGAGCGATGGCTCCTGCTTTCCGGGGCAAGATCGATTGGCCGATGACATTGGGCTATCGCGTCAAACGGCAAACACCTGCATTCAGGAATTGGCGACGAAGGGGTATGTCAAGATCCTGCGAAGAGGTCAGGGAAAAACCAACGTCTACGAGGTCAATATCAAGGTCGCTCGGAAGAGACGTTGATATTCAGATGTCAAAAATTGCGACATCTGGATGTCGGCAAATTTTACTTCTGGATGTCCAAATACCCGACTTCATTCTATTAAGTATATGCAGCTTACAAAAAAACAATTTACTAATATGCAGCTAGGAGCGGCTGCATTTTTTTACAAAAAATAAGGGCTCAAACCCGCCAGGAAGAGGAAGACGCGGCCAATCGCGTTATACGGCGATTACAGCGACGCACCGGAGGCGGACCGACTTTTCCTAGGATGAGCTGTGTACACGTCACCTAGGGCCATTTTGCACCAATGGTGCCCGGTTCCGTGGGGCCTCGACCAATCGACAACTTGATAGTGTCCTAATTTGATTGTCGACGGTTCGTCCAGCGCTTCTGCCTTCCGGCCACGCTGACCAAGGGCCAGAACAGAAAGCCACGTCTCCGCAAGCTTGCCGCCCTCGTCGCGATAGGCGTGCATGCTTGCCTGCGAGCCCTTCTCTCCGCTGGCTGCGTCGTGCCAAACGAGATTGAAGCGGTTGCAAGCACGGTTAGCTGTGAGGTCGTGGTCGTAAACGAGAACCCGGGTGTTCCGTTTGGCCTTCTGCGCGGCTTCAATCTCCGCCGCTTATTCGGCTCGGCCCGGTTCCTAGGCGTAGCTCAGGTGGTCAAAAACTTATCCACAGCCGGACATATGTCCCAAGGCCGAGCCTATAGCGAGCCTTAGCGTGCCAAACTTTCTATTTAACGCTGTTTTATATGGATTTTGGAGAGGTCGGTCAGCGACATCAAAATCCGCTGCCTTACCGCTTGGCGACGCCCCATCACAGAACATAATAGTACGTAAGTCTTTGAATTTACTATATACTCTTACTTCACCTTGAACATCTCGGAACATCGAAAAACGCTGCTGCACACCCTATTCCTGAGCCTATAGCGAGCCTAGAGATGCCCGTAATGGCCCTCACCGACCTGTCGCTTCGCACGCTCAAGCCCGTGGCGGGCAAGCAGGTAACATACACCGACCGTTCTCTAAAGGGCTTCGGCGTCCGCGTCGGCAAAAGCGGCGCCATGACCTATGTGCTGGTCGTGGGAGCCAACCGCAAGCGCATCAAATTGGGCGATGTAGGGGTGCTAAAGCTTGCCGAGGCCAGGGCGGCGGCCCGCGTGAAGCTGGCCGAGAAGCAGCTAGGCATCCACCAACACACCACCGCCCCGACCTACAATGACGCCTTGGAGACGTTCCTGAAGGTCAAAGAGCAGGAACATGGATGCAAGCCCCGTACCCTGCGGGACTACAAACGGCTCCTTACGAGGCACGGCTTCGGCCTCGACAAGCTCGACCGCATCACGCCGAACGACGTGCAAGGCAAGCTCGACAAGCTGGCAAAGACGCCCAGCGAACAGGCGCACGCTTACAGCGCCTACCAAATCTTCTTCAAGTTTGCCTTCCGGCGGCACTACCTAGACCGACATCCTATGGAGCGGATGGAGCCCAAGAAACCCCGTCCTTCCCGTAAGCGCATCCTGTCCTTCGACGAACTTAAGCGCGTTTGGAACGCCTGCGACGGTGCCTTTGGCGACATCATTAAACTCTGTATCCTCCTGGGCCAGCGCCGGTCAGAGATCGCTCAGGTAGAGCAGGCGTGGGTTGAAGGGGACGAGCTGTCCTTCCCAGCGTCGGTAGCGAAGAACCGTGTCGGATGGCGCGTGCCCCTTGAGCCGATGGCCTTGGAGATCATTCGTTCACGGTTCACCAATTCACCCTACCTCTTTCCCGCCCGCAAGACGTGGCGGCAAAAGAGCAGCGTCTATAACGCGTGGGGCAAAGATAAGCCGAAGCTGGACGAAAAGGCCCAAGTGTTCGGCTGGGTCATTCACGACTTGCGCCGCAGCTTCCAAACGCACCTTACGTCCCTCGGCGTGCCGGAGAACGTTTCCGATCGGCTCATGAACCACATCACCGGCGCGAAGCAGGGCACTCTTGGCGTCTATCAGCACTACGATTACGCTTCCGAAAAGCGGGAAGCGATGATGAAGTGGAAAACCCACCTCTCGTCTCTTCTGGCTACGGATCAATAAAGATGCACTGAATGCGCAACCGCATAATTGGTGGCAATATTTAATTCGGCTTGGTAAACGGTCCCTACAGTTTGCAAAGAATATTCACACGTTGACTACAAAGGTTGAATTGTGGCTCGTAAATCATCTCTCAAAAGTATCGAAGCAAAGATTAGGGAACTGCAGGCCAAAGCCAAAGCTCTTAAGGTGGTCGAAAAGCCCGGCATCAAAGAGCTGAGGTCCGTCGTTGCGAAGTTCAAGCTGAAGCCTAGCGACATAAAGCTGGCGCTGAACGGCTCAGCTGCAAAAGGCAAGGCTCCAAGAAAGTCAGGCGGCAAGAAGTTGAAGCCAAAGTACCAAAACCCTGCCAATCGAATCGAGACTTGGGCCGGGCGTGGATTGAAACCCAAGTGGATTGTTGCCGCGCTCAAAGGTGGAAAGAAGCTGGAGGACTTTGCAATTTAGGGCCGTATGCGCCAGTAGTGACTGACGAAACGGAAGGCCTCAATCAGGCCGACTCGACCCCGGCCCGTCCAGCTTGGCTGACCGACCTTGGTCAATCTGAAAACAGGGGACAGCTATTTAATGGCTCTGTTGAGCCATAATACTTACGTCGCACAATATCTGTTTCGCGACCTTTGGCGACGGGGGAGAGGCTACTGCACTTCAGACTACAACTCACACCGTCGCTGGCTTACGCCTTCGTCCGGATGCCGTCAGGCCTTCGATCGTCGCGCGCGCTCTGGAGATCTGCGAATACATTGCATTAGGTGGGATACCTAGTCGGCTATTATCGATCTTAATCACGTACCGCAGAAACGCCTCGCGAAGATCATTGAAATGGCCGTTCTGCAACATCTTCCTAATCTCGTCGCGCGCAAAAAGTTCATTTAGACCTGTGACGAGCGCCATTTGCTCGATGTAAACGGCTGAATTCAGCATCAACTCAAGGTGAGCCAGCCCGCTTTCCTTGATTGCGACCCTATCCCCAATACCGACGTGCTTTGCATTGGGATCGAGCGCTTCGATGAGTCGCCGATCGTAGAGTCGATTCAACGAATTCATCACCAGATCTTCGGAAACGCCACAACCTTCGAAAACTAGGCACAAGTCAGAGGAGAGCCAGTGTCGATTCTCGACGTTATCATCGTCGCCTCGCACGCTATTGAGCTTCTGTCTAAGGAGCCACAGAATATAGTAGCCAAGCAATGGCGGCTCCGGTCTCTGGGCGTTCGTTTGAAAAAGGTTTGAGATGAACTCGTTCTCGCCTTCACTGAAGCGATCGTACTCCCCTTTAACCAAGGCTCTATGGGTTCGGAATCGATCGGCGGTCACATCATCGCCGCCGAACTTCGACTTTATGATGTCGTCGATTTTCAACTCTGGTGACAGGAAAATTCTTTCGGCAATCTTCAGCATCCTGCGAATATCGAAGTTTCCTAGCCGGCCGATAAAGCCCGATACGTAATCGTTATCGACGAAGACCTTACCAACTGCGTCAGCCAGAATGGCGAGATCATTCACTTCAACCTGAAAACCGCGCTTCGAGAAATATGACTTTGCTGCATTCGGCTCAGACTGCACCTTTAGCTTCAAGAACTCCACACGGCGCGCGATGATTGCCTTTGCATCCGGCACGGGTAGATAAAAGTTCCGTGCAGAATAACTCTGCAGCGCGCCCGCTTTTGACAGCCGCCATACCGTGCGATCTGTAATCGGAACAACATTGAATACCGGCGCTGCGCTCTCGTAGGAGTGCGCCATCTGGTAAACCCTATCTTGAATTTCTGCCGAAAATTGATCTGTATTGTCGAAGATTAGACACGGTAGTTTCTGGTGCCCACGCGCCGCCCAGTCGAGAAGCAGTCTTACGTATTCGTCGGCTTGATTTTCACGCCGCTCTTCCATATGGCGACCGAACTGATCTTTGAATTCAGTCTTGTTCGTCTCGTACAGATGCTTCCGAGAACCGACGGACCAACGTTGGTATTCGGAAAAGAAGATTCCCATTAGCTCTTCATACGATGGCGGATTGCTAGCGCATACTGCAGCTTCAAGGCGGCCCCGCAGTTGCAGAGTCATCCAGCTTACGATTGCATTTGGATCGCCGTGGTACTCCTCCAGGTCTACGCGCGCGACGACACAGTTCTCCCGCAGCTTCCGCGGCAATACCTGCTCAAAGAAGCGATCGATAAAAGTTGATTTCCCGGCGCCCTTATTTCCAATTAACAAGACCGTCTCAGATCGGCGCGATGTAATGGTTCGCTCTAGCTCAGCCTGAAGTGCGCCTCCTTGCCCTGTGTCCAGGGCGGTGATGTTGTTCAGCACCCGTTGAATGATCTTCTCAAGCTCAAAATCCGCCTTGCGACTCTCGCCGGTCTCAACAAAGCAATCTCGCAACATTTCGCGGTCCTTCTCGTTCGAGAGCCGCGAGAAAAACTGCGCAAACAGCAGAGCGGCGTCACTTGCGAGAGGGTCTCGTTGACGCATACGGGCGTCGTTGGGATTGAGCACGTGAAATTGTTGTTCATCATCCGGGAGAACAAGTCCCTCCGCCTCATTAAGGTGCGCAAGATGATGACGATTGATGATTGCGCCAACGTTCAACAATTCGGCAAATTTGGCGAAATTATTCATTACGGCCAGAAGGTTCGGAAAAAGAACTCCCTTACCTTCGATCGGTGGCTTTCCGTCTGTTCGCGATGCCTTGAAGAAAAGCCAAGTATTTCCGTCCGTCACAGCAGCAACCGCGACCCCATTCTCCGTCGCATAGGTCATTGCCTGCTTAATGCCTGAAAGTAGCGGCTTCACGACGGGACCTGTGAGAGCCACATTCATTACTTCGTCGCCTTTGGTCGCGGGCTGTAACAGACCCGAACGTTTGGCCTCAATGACCAAGGCTCCGCGACGCTCGCCGATCGTGAGCAAGTAATCTATATAGCCAGCCGCCGTTGGCGGTTCAGTGAAAACCGCCTCTCGCTTCCATTCCAATGCCTCAAACAAGACGCGGTCCAGCACCTTGAGCCGGGTGTCGCTTTCGTTCGGTTTCGTCTTGAGAGCAGCCTCGATCTCCGGCTTTAACGCGAGAAACCGTTCGTACGCCGGATCAATCGAATTTGCCATGCTTGCGCCTGCCGCAGCCTCTTCGGGTGACCAGCGTAGTGGGGCGGGCGCACTTCGGCCAGATCGATTTGGGCCAAAGACGAATGAACCAGGGCCATTGCGTTGTCCTCCTAGAGGCCGCCGATGTTGGCACCAACCGATCCACCACAAGACCGGCAAATGAGAGCGTCGACCAGGTCAGCCCCCCATTTTCAAGACCTCTTATCACTACACTTGACGGTTGTGCCGGACGGCGTACGCTTCCTGCGGCTCTGGGCCTTTCTTCAACCCGGCAGTCACGCGTGACTCCATACTCGGAGTTCGCGTGATGCTACTGTCGAAGAAACAGCTGAAGGAGTTCGTTCTCTACAGCCCGCAACATGTTCAGCGGCTTGAGAATGCGGGACAGTTCCCCAAGCGCGTGCGACTTGGGAACGGTCCACGGTCGCGAGTTGGTTGGATCAAGCAGGAAGTACTGGACTGGCTCCAGAAGCGTATCGACCAGAGACACACAGCTCCTTAACTGGAGTGGGGCGAGCCTTCCACAGCTCGCCCTTTCCAATTCCGGCGATGGCCAGCGGCTCAATTCTCCCCTGCCGGGGTATCCCCACAGGTATACCCATTGTGGGGATACTCTACGCTTTCACCATTCCGCCGACATAGCGGCTCACTGCACCACACTTCGCCCACACGGTTCGTCCCGCTACCGCGTGACCCAACACCTTTTTCTGCCTGCCCTATCGTTCTCAGTCTAACGGACAGAACAAGCCCACTTCACCCGCGCGAGTTACCACTACACGCGGCCTCGGGGAAAGCTGTTGGGTCACGCGCTATCGCTTGGACTCACCGTGGGGCGCACGTTTCCACGGTACAATGCGGTCTGACAGTTCCTTCGTGCTTAATGGTCGGTATCCGGTAGCCGCGCTCTTTCGTTGTCAACGATGCGATGAACACAGTGCCGGGTCGGGTGCCGACCCATGGACACGACCCATCTCATCGGCACACGGCCCGACGGTTCCGCCCTACGTCTAACGCAAGACGACTGGCGACGGCATGTTTATACGATTGGCAAGACCGGCACCGGCAAGTCGACGCTGCTCGAAAATTGGATGCACGGCCTGCTGGCGAGCGGCGGCGGTTTTTGCTTCCTCGACCCGCACGGCCAATCCGCGGAGGCCATCGCCGACGCGGTGCCGGCCGCCCGGACCAACGATGTGCTCTACATCGACCCGTCCGACCCCGAGCGCTGTCCCGCCCTAAATGTTCTGGAAAACGTTTCCCCGGACCTTCGGCCGAAGGTCGCCGCCAACGTCGTCTCCTCATTGCGCAACATCTTCGGCGAGTCATGGGGACCGCGCATGGAATATATCCTGACGAATTCTCTACGGCTCCTGTTGGACAACCCCGGTTCCACGCTTCTGGGCCTACCAAAACTCTTGACGGACCGGACGTACCGAACTCGTCTCTTACAGAACTGCGTCGACCTTACGGTCGAGCAGTTCTGGCTCCGGGAGTTCGATAGTTGGGGCCGGCGCCAACAGGCCGAGGCAGTGTCCCCCATTCAGAACAAGATAGGGGCTCTGCTGTCCCCGCCATCCATCCGCAACATCGTTGGCCAGAAGCGCAGCACTTTTAGCATTCCCCGGCTCATGAACGAGGGGAAGGTCCTGATCGTCAATCTGTCGAAGGGCCGGCTGGGCGAAGATCCGGCCCATTTCCTGGGGGCGCTGTTCGCTACCGCCATTGCTCAGGCGGCGGAAGGCAGGGCCACTATTCCCCAGAACGAGCGCAGGGATTTCACGCTGTTCGTCGATGAGTTTCAAAACTTCGCCACCGACAGTTTCGCCACCATCCTGTCGGAAGCCCGCAAGTATCGCCTCTCCCTTGTGCTTGCCCACCAGTTCATGGGCCAGGTTCCCGAGATCCTGAGGAAAGCCGTGCTGGGCAACGCCGGCACCATCATCGCCTTTCGCATAGGGGCTGAAGACGCAGGGTTACTGGCGAAGGAGCTGGATATCGCCCCGGGGATGCTTCTCGACACCGCGAACTTTCATGCCTTCGCCAAGCTCATCCAGCACGGCACCCCATCCAACGCTCTTGCGGTCGAGACCTTCCCGTCGAAGCTCACAACAGGCCGTTTCAAGGCGGTCCAGGCAAATTCGAGGGCTTGTCACACGCGCCCGCGCGCCGAGGTGGAACGACGGATAGATGCCTTTCTGAGGAGCTGATTGCACGTTGTCCCCTGACACAACCAGTCCTCGGCTTGACTCGCTCATGTAGAGTTTTCCACTATTACTACAACCAAAATATTCTGGGGGAACAGACAGTATGAAGCTTCTACTTCGTCGCGATCAGCAAACCGCTGGCCTGATCCGATCCACGATCACCTTTGCGATTACGGTTCGAGCCGAGCTGTCCAAACAAGAACGAGACAACATTCAGAAATACAAGCTGGGCGATTCGCTCCTCTACTCCCGGGGAGAGCTGGCGGACAAAGGAAGCGGATTGCTCGGCCTCGCGTCGCGGGCCGCCTTCCACATGATGAACATCTCCGTGACGGTGAACGACCTCGTAAACGGTAAGCGCATCGAGTGCAAAGGCATCATGGAGATGCTGGGCGTTCAGGAGCAGATCAAGGAAGCCGCCGCCAACTTCAAGGCTGTGCTGGACGCTGCCGCCCATTTTGGCGGGGAGGAGGTGCTTGAGCTCTAAGTTCGAGTGGCGGCCGTTCGCCTGGAACAATCTCCGCGCTTTCTTCTCCGGCTCTATGTCGGAGCGGGACCGCGTGGACCTGGAGAACTTGTATGCGCGCGTCAAAGCCGCCTACGAACGGTCGCCCTATAGCGAAGAGTATGCAGAGCTGGACTTCATCATTGCGCTGGTAGCCGAGGCTGCCAAACGGGCGCAAGTGACCCTGCCCGAAAAATTCGATTGGGGCGTCAAGGAATGTGTCTATTCGCTCACGAAGGAAGACCCCATTCCGTTCGGGATGCCAGTCCTTCCGGATGTCCTGACCATCGAGACCACGGCGACGTACCGGTCCATCCTGAGTGCCAAGGAGCGGTTCCTGTCGGACCCACCGCGATACGAAGAAATCTGGCGCGAGAAGGTCATCCGCATCCTTGAGGGCTTTTTCCGTTACCTTCCACCGTTGGATGCCGAGGGGCCGTTCTCCGCCGCCATCGTTAATGTGTGCAACGCGCCGGAGATCATCGAGCGCATCATCGTGACCATGTTCGACGACGACGTGTTGAACGCCGATCTATTTGCATCGATACGGGCCCAGCTCGAACGAAATCTCATCGCAGTCTCCGGTGTCACGATCGAAGAAGTGCAGCGCAGGCCCAAGTCTATAGTGCTGCCCACGGCGTCAAAGCTTCCGCCCCAACAGGTCGCGTCCAGCTATCTCCACGGCACGGCGTTTAGCCAGCTTTTCGAGCTGTCGGTCCCCTTCTATAGCGCGACAATCTGGGTGAGAACGGCGCGTCAATCAGGATGAGACGAGGCGGCCGAGCGAAGTGATGATCGACGCTGTCGGTTTGGTTGGCAAGCGCTTTGATTGACGCGCGGCGTCAATCAGCGTCGGGTTTCTCTG
>JAUXWC010000028.1 GCA_030685025.1 Rhodoferax sp. | reverse complement strand
AGCGCCGCCACTGGCACGCGCGTTCCGCGAAATACCCACGCGCCGCTAACGCGAGCGGGGTCACGCTCGACCGCAGTGCATGAGGACCAATCAATCATGGTGGAATAGTAGCACTTGTGGCATTTTGTGACGGCTAACGTTTGACATGAGAAGCGTCGCAAGGGCGTAGCCCTTGCGACGTCCTCTCGATGGAAGGTTAGGCTTCACCGGCGGCGACCTCGCGGGCGAACTGCATGATGACCTTGTACAGCTTGGTGGGACTGGGCTCCCAAAGAGCGTGAGCGGAGTCTTCCATCACTACGGTCTTACAACTGGGCAAGTTGGTCTCGTACGCGGCGAGATCAGTGGCGGACAGTGCCGCGCCCCTCGCGCCACCTTGCACAATGAGTACGGGGACTTCTATGGACGAAAGATGGTTGGTGTAGTCCTTGGCATCTGCTTCCCGCTCAATAGCCTGCAGCACGGACAACGGCACGGTGCCTCCAGCAATGCGACCGCGCCATGTTGACTGCGCGAACGACTCCGACCAGCCTGGGCGAAGAGACGTGTGTCTTGGCGGGTAGTCGAGAAGTACCAAGCCTGCGAGTTTGGGTGGGCGGGATATTGCGTACTCAAGGGCATACGCTACGCTGCGAGAGAAAGCGACGAGGAGCACCGAGCCAGCAGAAAAGTGGTTCACAAAGGCTGTGATGTCAGATGCATGCTCTGCAACGGTGTAACCGGACACGGGTTGGCCACTCGCTCCTCGACCGCGCAAGGTGAGCGCTGCTGCTGGAACAGGAAATGCCTGCCCCAAAAGTCCTCGCCAGTCTTCCGCTGTTTCCGACAGTCCAGGCACTACTGCGACCGCAAACGCCTGAGTGCTTCGTTCTGAGTTCGCCAGAACTTGCAGAGCGACGCCGCCGTTTGAGATTTGGTATTCAGGGAAGGGCAGCATGCGAAAAAGGTGTTTTGTGAAGCCTAACGTGATGTAGCCGAGCGCCTATCTTGGGATTCCCAAGCTAGACGACGAAATAAGCTGGGCCAGCGCCTTTGATCGAAACGGCCCAAAGTGGCGTTGCGCAGCTTGTGGACTGCATTCGAATTGCATATACTGGATGCAATTACAGTATTCATGATGTCGACCAAACCCGTCTCCTATAGTCCCCAGTCGCCCCGTTTGCTGGATCAGCTTCGGGAGGTCCTACGGTACAAGCACTATAGCTTGCGCACCGAGGAGGCGTATGTGTATTGGGCCAAATTTTTTGTCCGATGGCATGGGCGCGGTGGCCCGGTGCGACATCCGCGTGAGTTGGGGGCACCAGAGGTTCAGCAGTTCTTGTCCATGCTGACGACGCAGCGCAATGTGTCCGTGTCCACCCACAACCAGGCGCTCAGTGCCTTGCTATTTTTGTACCGCGAGGTCTTGGGCGTGCAGTTGCCATGGCTCGACGATATGCAGCGTCCCACGCGACCCAGGCGGATTCCATCGGTATTGACTGTGACCGAAGTAGCGGCGTTGCTGGGTGCCATGACCGGGGTTGAGCTGTTGTTGGCCAAGCTGCTGTATGGCACGGGTATGCGGCTCAATGAAGGGCTGCGCCTGCGCGTGAAGGATGTGGACTTTGATCGGCGCGTGCTGGTGGTGCGTGAAGGCAAGGGCGGCAAAGACCGGGTGGTGATGTTGCCGCAATCGCTTGACGCGGCGTTGCGCTCGCAAATGGCGCTGTCGCGCACCGTGTGGGAGCGTGACCGACAACAACAGCAACCCGGCGTGGAGGTACCCGACGCGCTGGCGACCAAATACCCTGGCTTGGGCCAGCGCTGGGGATGGTTCTGGGTGTTTGCGGCGCCCAAGCTGTCGATTGATCCACGCTCACGCATTGAGCGCCGACACCATCTGTACGAAGAGCGCCTACAGCGCGCCATCAAACTCGCTTGCGCAGCCGGACAAATTCACAAGCCCGTGTCTGTTCACACGCTGAGGCATTCATTTGCCACCCACTTGCTGCAAGCCGGCACCGACATCCGCACGGTGCAAGAGCTACTCGGTCACTCAGATGTATCCACCACCATGATCTACACCCATGTACTCAAGGTGGCGGCGGGGGGCACGGCCAGCCCCTTGGACGCGCTGCAAGCCTACCAGCCCTTGGCACCCACGCCGCCGCGTGCGTGCCGCGAACCGGCCGCGCTATATTGTTAAAAGCAGACTTCTGACTTCAGCCGTGCAGCGACTCGTACTTGGCCCGCAGTTCATCGGGCGACTCCGCGAAATCGGGATTGACACTGATGCAATCGGCCGGACAGACCAGTTTGCACTGCGGCTCGTCCTCGGCGCCAACGCACTCGGTGCAGCGCAGCGGGTCGATCACGTACAGCGGGTCGCCGGTGGCGATGGCGTCGTTGGGACAGACCGGGCGACAAGCGTCGCAGGCGGTGCAGTCTTCGGTGATGATCAGGGCCATTTCTCTTTTCCTCTAGGGTTTCGGGTGTCTTGAACAGATCAGGCAACCACGGCGGCTTCCAGCTCGGCCAGCTTGCCATGCCTAAACGCCCCCCACAGCGCCGCGCCAATCGCGCCGGCATAGATCGAATCGGGGTGTGAGCGGGCGGTGACGGTCACCTTCTCGGCAATCATATCTTCTTGAATCGCGGCCAATAAGCCGCTGTCCAGTGCCAGCCCGCCGGTCAGCAAGGCAGTGCCGGTCTTGATGCCGGTGATCTTGAGCAGCTTGACGATGCGCGAGGCCATCGACATGTGGATGCCCTTGAGGATGTCGGCGGTGGCGATGCCGCGCGACACCATGTTGATCACGTCGGTCTCGGCCAGCACGGCACAGATCGAGCTCACCTTTTCGGGGTCTTTCGAGCTTTGCGACAGCGAGCCGATTTCTTCGACCGCCACGCCCAGGTAGCGCGCAATGTTCTCCAGGAACTGGCCCGAGCCCGAGGCGCACTGGCTGGTCATCTTGTACGACAGCACCTTGCCGCGCCCGTCGATGTAGATGGCGCGGCCATTGAGCGCACCGATGTCCACCACGGCGCGCGCGCTGGGGTCCAAAAACACGCCGCCCCGGGCGTGCGTGGTCATGGAATAGAAGTGGCCGGTGGCAAACTTGACGTTCTCACCCTCACCGGTGGTGGCGATATAGTCGATGTCGTCGCGGCTCAGGCCGGCGTCGGCCATGACGCCCTCAAAGCCCTCCTGCGCCAACGTCATGATGTCGCGGCTGCGAATGCGCTCGCAGCGCTTGGCCAGCCATTCTTGGCGGCCGTCGTCGTGGGTGCCTGAATGTGTCCGAAAGAGCACGGACTTGACCGCGCCAGAGCCTATGTCGAGTCCGATGGTGGTGATGCTCATGATTGCTCTCCGATTGATTGGTTGTTACACAACGCCCATGCCCTTGTCATTGCGGGCTCGACCCGCAATCCATCTCTCGCCGGCCAGCGTGCTGGTTCCCGACCGTGGATTGCGGCTCGGGGGCCGCAATGACAACCTTCGCGCGAATCTGTGTCTTCATTGGTGAAAAGCTCGGTTGTCAGTTAGGGCGGTTTTCAGCCACTTTGCCGTCGTCCATCACCGCGCGCCAGGCGAAGGTGGCCCCGCCCAGTGCGCCGGTGTAGATCGAGTCGGGGTCGATGTTGATGGTGAGCTGGCCGTAGTTCTCAAAAATCAGCTCGCGCAACGATTTAACCGCCGCCTCATTCTTGGCCACGCCACCGGTGAAAGTGAACTGGTCCCGAATGCCGCCCGAGCGCGCCAGGATCGACATGGCGCGCAGGATGATGGCGCGGTGCAGGCCGGCCATGATGTCCTCGCGCTTGTCGCCCAGGCTCAGCCGGTCGCGCAGCTCGGCGCCGGCAAAGACGGTGCAGGTGGAGTTGATGCGGATGGTCTTGGTCGACTTCATGGCCAAGGGGCCAAGCTCATGCAGCCCCATGTTCATCTCGTCGGCGATGTAGCCCAGGTAACGACCGCAACCGGCGGCGCAACGGTCGTTCATCTGGAAGCTCTCCACGATGCCGTTGGGGTCGATCTGGATCGCCTTGGTGTCCTGCCCGCCGATGTCGAGCACGGTGGCGGTGTTGGGGTACATCACGTGCGCGCCCAGGCCGTGGCACAGGATCTCGGAGCGAATGTGCTCCTTGGAAAACGGCAAGCGGGCGCGGCCATAACCGGTGCCCACCACATAGGTTTCCACCATCTCGGTGTCCAGAATGCCCTTGATCGGCGCCTCGACCTGCGTGCGCCGCGCGGCGGTGGCTGGCAAGGCGATGAAGGTGCGCTCCAGTGCGGCCAGCAGGTGGCGGCGGATGGAGTCGGCGTAGACCCGGTTTTCCACCTCGATGATGGAGCGGTCGAACACATTGAGCAAAAAGTCGTAGCGGGTGCCAGCCTCTTTGGCCACCGCCTCGCCGATTGCCAGATACTGGCTGCCGGCGATGTCGCGAAAGAAATCCGACTTGCGTTTGGCACCAGGTTTGAACAGCTCGGCCGCTTCCGCCTGCAGGCGGCGAAACACCTCGGTCAGGGCCACTTCAACGGCTTTGGTACTGTCGCCAAACTTGGCCGTAGCCAGGTTGCGGTGGCAGGTTTCGCCCAGGTCGCCAAGCTGCTCCAGATACTGCTCCAGCCGGAAGTCGCGTTCGAGCTGCCCGAGGAATCCGTCCAGCGCGCCGTCGAGCGCGTTGGTGGTGCCCAGCGCCTGGCGAAACAGGTAGAAGCGGCCGTTGACCAGGGCCTCCTGTTTGGCGATGGTGGCCGCCGTGTCGTAGTTGGAGCGCGAGTTGGTGATGCCGCGCCCAAGGATGTTCTGGTTCTCGTCAATCACCACCGCTTTGGTGGTGGTGGAACCGAGGTCAATGCCGATAAAGCAACGCATGATGGGTCTCTTTCTTGCCGTGGGGTGTCAATGTGACAACACAATCCAGTTGGCTGTCATCCCGGGCTCGATCCGGGATCCATGGATTGCGGATCAGGTCCGCAATGACAGGTCTTGTCTGATCTGAAACGCATGGCTGGAGTCATAAAAGTCAATGCACCCCCGTCAGCGCCGCGCGTTTGGCCTTGACCATCTGGAAGTAACTCTCCAGCCGGTTCTTCACGTTGGCACCCGAGAAGTAGCGCGGGTCCACCAGATCGGTCTCGATGAAGGCGGCCGGCTTGCCAGTGCGCTTTTCGACTTCGCGCATGATCAGCAACTGACCGGCCGAGAAGCTGTTGCAGCTCTTGATCGAGTTGATCAGCAGGCCGTCGGCCTGGTACTCGTCAATGTACTTGCAGATCAGGTCGATGCGCGAGGGCAGGTTCAGGTTGGTGTAGCAACCCAGGCAGTAGTCGGCCAGCGATTCAAGAGGGTTCTCCGGGTCATGCCGGAAACCCAGGTCGTACAGGCCACCAACCTTGGCATAGGTGCTCGACACCACCACCGCGCCTTCGTCGTAGAACATCTTCCAGAAGTCGCGAAAGCTGGTCCAGTTGGGTGGGCCTTCCACCACCAGGCGGTATTTTTCTTCGCCCATTTCGCCCTCGGGTGTGATCGGCCCCTTGCCCTCGCGCACCCGCTGCTCGATCTCCTGGCGCAGCATCTGGTAGTACTGGGTGGCTTCGGGCGTGCCGCGAAACGCGGTGAAGATCGGGCCGATGTAGTACACCGCGCCAAAGTAGCCATCAATCGGCGACGGGCGGGCCTTGGCCGACTGTAATACCTTGACCAGATCGTCCTCGGCCTTGGCCGATTCGCGCATGTACTGGCGCAGGCGGTCGATGTCGAACTTGACGCCCGAGATACGCTCCAGCGTCGGGATGACGGTTTCCTTGAGCTGCTTGACCACGTAGTCGCGCATGCTTTTGGAGATCTTGCCCTCGGCCTGATAGGGCACGTGCAGCATCACGGTTTCGCAGCCGTACTTGTGGCGGATCAGCTCAAACCACTTCATGAAGGTGAAGCAGCCGGTGTAGGACAGCAACAGGATGTCCGGCTTGGGCAGGGGCTCACCCGTCGGCCCCAGCTCGCCGCCGAGCATCATGCCCATGTCGGCCTTGACGTAGGTGCACACGTCTTCGGAGTGGCCGTCGCGCTCGGCATCCATGATCATCTTGCCGGACTTCTTGCGCATGCCGTTTTGCAGCGCGTTGGTCTCGGGCAAGCTGCGCGCAAAGTCAAAACACATCAGCAACTCATTCAGGTTGCCCGGCACAAAAGTGGCGGACACCTTCTTGTTGTTGGCGCGGGCGGTGGCCAACTCCATGTAGTTCTTGGAGATCAGCTCCTTCTGGAGCCACATCGCGTCCTCTTTCTGGACGTTCTGCGGCTTTTTGACGGAAGTGGGCATGGCAATGGGGGTGTTCATGGTGAAGTCCTTACCTGATTTATTGAGCGGCGAGAGGCCGTCATGCTTCGTTCCACAGCTTGATCGAATCGGCAAAGGTGCCGGCCTGCTCGCGGATGGGCGCCATCTGACCGGTGTTCTCGGCGTACTTGAAGGCGGTGTGCGGAATCTTGTGTTTGGTCAGCACGTCTTGCAGCATCGGGCGCTCCAGCAGCGCCGGGTCACAGAACGAGGGCGCCGCGAACACCACGCCTTCGGCGCCCATGGTCTTGACTTGCTTGAGCAGGTACTGGCCCTTGTCCTCGCGCCGCGCGTCGTACTTGGCGGCCGTCACCGCCGAGCGGTGCAAGAAGGCTTTTGAGAGTTCCTGCAGCGGGTTGCCCGTGGTCGGCACATGATCGAGCAGCCAGCGGTTGATCAGGATCAGATCGTCGTCAACGATGTAGCAACCGGCCATCTCGATCGACTTGATCAAGGTCAGCGGCGGCTGCTCGCAGAAGGTGCCGTTGATCACCACGCGGGCGTTGTCGCGCTTGGGGCGCGGCAGCGCGTCGGTGGCGGCGATGTACTCGCGCACCAGTTGGGTGTGCTCCTCGGGTGGCAGCACCATGCCGGCACGTTGCACCAGGTAGACCTCGGAGGTGGGTGCCTGCCACGGCTTGGCCGCGCGGTAGGCATACAGCTCGCGAATCGCCGCGCGGTTCTCGTTGTAGACGGCGATGGAAGCGTTGAGCGCTTCATCGGTGATGGGTTTGCCCACCAGCTTGCCGAAGTCCTCGCGCAGCACTTGCATTTCCTCCATGTAGAACTTGCCGCCCACTTCGTCATCGTAGTTCTGCGGCACGTCGACATAACGCACGTACTTGTCCTTGAACAGGATTTGCCACATGCCCGAGAGATTGCGAATCACGTCGCAGATGCTGGGGAACAGCATGCCGTCCAGACAGTCCAGCCGGCCGGTCAGGCCCAGCTCGACGGTGGAGCGCGGAATGCGGCAGATGTAGCTCTGGTAGTACGCATCACCCTGGATCACCTCCAACTGGTCGCCGCCACCCAGAATGCCCACCGGCAACATGCCGGCGGCGTGAATCAGTTCGCGTGGCACATAGACCGGCATGTAGCCAATCGCCTTGCGCCCAGGCACGGCGGCCTTCCACTCTTTGACGGCGTTGAAGTGCAGGTCATCAAACAGCGCCTGACAGCGCTCGACGATTTGCGCAACGGGGGTGGTCGGTAACATCAGACATGCTCCCAGGTTGGTGCGCGCCGGGCTAAAAAGGCAGCCAGCCCTTCATTGGCATCGCGGGTTTTCATGAGGCGGTTGAGGTACAGGCCCTCAACCTCG
>JAUXWC010000001.1 GCA_030685025.1 Rhodoferax sp. | reverse complement strand
TACCACGATATCGTCCCCGCCATCAAACGCCTGGAAATCGGCTGGACCTGGTACGCCAAACGTTGCCAGCGCACGCACGTCAACTCCACCGCAAAACTGCTGCTGATGACCCACGCCTTCGAGACGCTGGGCTGCAACGTGGTGGGCTGGCGCACCGACAGTTTCAACTTTGCCTCGCAAGCCGCGATCGAACGACTCGGCGCCCAAAAGGACGGCGTGTTGCGCGGCCACGGGCTGCGCCGCGACGGCACCATCCGTGACACCGTGATGTACAGCATGCGCAGTGGCGAGTGGCCGGAAGCCAAGGCGCAATTGTTGTATCTGCTGGACAAGCCACGCTGAACAGGAGGGCACCCATGCTGACCGATTTTTTCTACACCCTGCGCTCGGCCAAACTGCCGGTCTCCGTCAAGGAATACCTGGTACTGCTCGAAGCGCTGCAAAAAGGCGTGGTGGGTCCCAATACACCCGAGCCCGAGGCCGACAATGAGTCGACCGGCTACAAGATTGACGACTTTTACTACCTGAGCCGTGCCACGCTGGTCAAGGACGAGAAGCACTACGACAAGTTTGACCGCGCCTTTTCGGCTTACTTCAAGGGCGTGGAGATGGTGGCCGACTTCACCAAGGAAGTGCCGCTGGAGTGGCTGCGCAAGAACCTCGAACTAGCCTTAAGCCCTGAGGAAATCGCCAAGATCGAGAAGATGGGTTGGGACGAGTTGATGGAGACGCTCAAGAAACGTTTCGACGAGCAAAAGGAACGCCACGAAGGCGGCAGCAAGTGGATCGGCACCGGTGGCACCTCACCGTTTGGCGCCTACGGCCAAAACCCGCAAGGCATTCGCATCGGACAGGACAAGAGCCGCAACAAAAGCGCCGTGAAGGTGTGGGACCAACGCGCCTACAAAGACTACGACGACACGCAAGAGCTGGGCACGCGCAACATCAAGGTCGCGCTGCGCCGGCTGCGCAAGTTTGCGCGTGAAGGCCATGAGGACGAGCTGGATCTGGACGAAACCATCAGCAAGACGGCGGCCAACGCCGGCTACCTGGACATCAAGATGCGCCCCGAGCGCCACAACAACGTGAAGGTGCTGCTGCTGATGGACGTGGGCGGCACCATGGACGAGCACATCGCGCGGGTGGAAGAACTCTTTAGCGCCACCAAGACCGAGTTCAAGCACCTGGAGTTCTATTACTTTCACAACTGCGTGTACGACTTCATGTGGAAGAACAACCGCCGGCGCTACAGCGAGAAGTTCGCCACCTGGGACATCATCCGCAAGTACAACAAGGACTACAAACTGATCTTTGTCGGCGACGCCACCATGAGCCCCTATGAAATCCTGCAACCCGGCGGCAGTGTGGAGTACAACAACGAAGAAGCCGGGGTCGAATGGCTGCAGCGCCTGACCAGTGCTTTCCCCAAGTTCGCCTGGGTTAACCCCGAGCCGCAAGGCGTCTGGCAGTACCGCCAAAGCATCAGCGTGGTGCAGCAGATCATGAACCAGCGCATGTTTCCGCTCACACTCAAGGGGCTGGAAGACGCGATGCGATTGTTGACCAAATGAAATGGTTGTTGGCCGGCGCGTTATTCATCGGAGTTCCAAGCTTGGTGTCAGCCCAGGAACCCGCCCCGAGCCCGGTCAGCACCGAGGCGGCCACGGCTGCCTTCCAGCTCGATATCGAAGCGCCTGAGGCGGTGCGCACCGTCTTGCAGCGCCACCTGGAGCTGCTGCGTTACCGCGAGCTGCCTGACCTCAGCGACGCTGAACTCAGCCGCCTGCTGACGGCGGCCGAACTCAACACGCGTGATCTGCTGGGCGCCATCGGTTACTTCTCGCCCGAGGTGCACCTGAGGCGACGTGCTGCCGAGGGTAGCCCCATGTCACGCGTGGTGACACTCACCGTGGTGCCCGGCCCACCCACCACGGTCGAACAAGTTGACATCGAGCTGACCGGCGCCATCAGCAAGGACCTTGCCGCCGATGCACTGCGCCAACAACTCGAAGCCAGCTCGCCGCTGCGCCGGGGCATGCGGTTCACCCAGGCCGCCTGGGACGCCGCCAAACAGCACGCGCTGCGCCAGCTCAGCAGCCATCGTTATCCCACCGCCCTGCTCAGCCTCAAGACGCAGGCCGACATCGATGCAGCCAGCCACAGCGCGCGGCTGCTGATTCGGCTCGACTCCGGCCCGGCCTTCAAACTGGGTGGCCTGCAGATCAGCGGACTGCAACGCTACGACGCGGCCCTGGTGACTCGGCTGGCCCGGCTGCGCCCAGGCGCCGACTACAGCCAACTGCAACTGGTGCAAGCACAGCAACGCCTGGCCGACAGTGGCTTCTTCGATTCGGTCTACGTCTGGCTCGACACATCGGGCGAGCCGGGCGCAGCACCGGTGATGGTGCAGGTGCGTGAGGCGCGTCAGCAAAAGCTGGTGCTGGGCATCGGCGCCAGCACCGACAGTGGCGCGCGTCTGTCAGCCGAACACACCCACCACAAAGTGCAGTGGATCGGCTGGCGCGCGGCCTCCAAGTTGTCGCTGCAACGTGACCTGCGTGCCCTGGGCACGGAGCTGACCGCCCCACCCGACGACGACAACTGGCGCTGGGTCACTTCCGCGCAAGCGCAGAGCGAACAACTGGGCGACTTCACGGTGCACAGCCAACGCCTGCGTGGCGGGCGCGGCCAGGCCGGCGAACGCATAGATCGCGCTTACTTTCTGCAGTACGACCGGGCCGACACTGCCGCTGCCAACACCGCCGCGCTGGTGACCGCACAAACCCTGACCGCCAACTACGCCTTCACGCTGCGCAACTTTGACAGCCTGCCGTTTCCGTCCAGCGGCTGGGGCCTGGGTGTGGAACTGGGTGGCGGCAGCACGCTGGGCAGTCCGCGCGACCCCTTTGCCCGCGTGTTGGGCCGCTGGCGTGGCTACCGCACCATGGGCGAGCGCAACCCGGCCAACACGGGTATCGCCGGCAATGGCGGCCAAGGCCGTCTGGTGATGCGCGCCGAGTTGGGTGCGGTGCTGGCGAAAAACGGCGTCAGCTTGCCCAGCACCCAACTGTTTTTGACCGGCGGCGACACCAGTGTGCGCGGCTACGGCCGCCACGACATTGGCGTCACGCTGCCAACCGGGCAGATCACCGCCGGGCGCTACCTGGCCAGCGGCAGCGTGGAGTGGCAGCAGCCCATTCGCTCCAAGGGCCTGCTGACGGACTGGGAGGGCGCTGTGTTTGTCGACGCTGGCGCTGTAGCCGACCGGCCGGCCGACCTGCGCGCCAAAGTCGGCGTGGGCGCTGGCGTGCGCTGGAAGAGCCCGATTGGCCCGTTGCAGATCGACCTGGCTTATGGCGTAGCGGCCAAACAACTGCGGCTGCATATGAAGGTGGGGTTCAGCTTCTGATGAAAACCCTGCGCCGGGTGCTGGTTGCCGTCGCGGCCCTGCTGCTGCTCGTGCTCGCCTTGACCGGTGCCGCATGGTGGTGGAGCGCCAGTGCCACGTCGCTGGCCACTTCATTGCAGCAAGCACAGCGCTTGCTCGGCAGCGGGCAGTCTTTGCAGAGCCGTGGCGTCACCGGCTCGTTGCGAGAAGGTGGCCACATTGACTGGTTGCGCTGGCAGCAAGGCGAACTGACGATCGAGGCGCACGACGTCACGGTGGGTTGGTCACTACGCCCTTTGTTGGACCAGGAACTGCGCCTGGGGCAAGTCAGTGCTCGGCAGGTACACGTCGCGCGGGTGCCTTCCCCCCTGCCGCAGCCGACAGCCGCTCCACCCGACTCGCTGCAACTGCCCTTCAAAGTCAACGCACCCTTTGCCGTGGCGCAAATCACTTGGGACGGGGTGGCCCTGCCGCCGCTCTCTGGTTTGCTCGGTAACTATGTTTTTGATAGCAAAGAACATAGACTGGACATAACCAAAGTCGCTATTTCATCCGGAAACTACCAGGTCAACGCGCGCTTGCAGGCGCACGCCCCGATGGCGTTGAGCGTGAAGCTGAGCGGCGCTGTGCAAACCGCTGTGCCCGCCAGCGGCCGCATCGTGACGGTGCAGGCGCAAGCCGATCTGGATGGAACACTGGCTGGCCGCGACGCCGCGCTGCGGCTACAGGCCAAGCTACTACCGCAGTTCGACGCCCCTCGTAGCAGCGCCATGCAGGCCAGCATCACGGCGCGCATCCAGCCGTGGCACAACCAGCCGGTGGTGGACGCCCAAGCAAGCTGGCAGGCCTTGGACCTGGCGGCGCTGTGGCCACAAGCGCCCAGCACGGCGCTTCGTGGCAACGCCACGGTCACGCCGACGGGCCATGGCTGGCAGGCCCAGCTCACACTGAGCAACAGCCAAAGCGGGCCGTGGAATCAACAACGCCTGCCGATTGACGAATTGGCGGCCAAGGTGGTGTTCGACCAAGGCCAGTGGACGGTCGAGTCGCTGCGCGCCCAAGCCGCGGGCGGCGGCATTGAGGCCCACGCCACGCTGGCTCGGCCAGGCGCCGGTGCAGCCACCGGCGCAGCGTGGCAGATTGACGCGACGCTGCGTGGCATCGACCCCGCCGCCGTGGATTCGCGGCTGGCCAGCACCGTGCTGGACGGTCAATTGACGGCGCAACAGACACCAGCGGGAGTGCAGTTTGAGACCGACGTGAAATCTGCGTCGGCTACATCGGCTCCACCGGCGGTGTCCAGCACCCGCCGAGTGACGGCGCGTCCAACCGGCCTACCCAGCGGCATGCACCTGAAGTCGGCCCACTTCAGAGGCCTGTGGCGCGCGCCGCTGCTGACCTTGGACACCCTGTCCGTGCAAACCGAGGACGCGCAGCTTCAAGGGCGCTTGAGCCTGCACACCCTCAGCCACGCCACGGAGGGGCAGTTGGTGATGACCCTGCCGGGGGTCGATGCCAGGCTGAGCGGCCGCCTGGCCACCGACACTGGCCAGGGCGAGGCCCGCGTGCAAGTGCTTGATGCCGCCGCCGCCACACGCTGGCTGGGGCGCTGGCCCGGCCCGGCCAGCACCTGGCTGCGGGGCACTGCCCTGCAAGGCGGCCTGGACCTGAGCGGCCGCTGGCAAGGCGGCTGGCAGCAGCAAGGGCAGGCGATGCAGATCGACGCCAGCCTGCGTGCACCTCGTCTCGACCTGTTGGCTGGAGGCGCAGACCCTACCCAGACCTGGCGCCTGCGCGCGCTGCAGGCCGACCTGTCCGGCACCCTGCGCGCCTTGACGCTGAGCGCAGCCGGCCAAGCCGTCAACGGCACCCGCCAGTTCAGCTTCAAAACCCAGGCCCACGGTGGGCAGACCAAGGATGGGCTGTGGCAGGCCAAGCTGGACAGCGCACAGCTCAGCGCCCAACTCAACGCTTCAGTCAGCACACAAGACGGCCTGCACACTGGCCTGTGGACCCTGCAGTTGGCCGACACCGTGGCACTGAGTTGGCAACAACAAGCCAACAGCCGTTCGCTGGAGCTGTCGCCCGGTTCGATCCAACTGTCCGGCCCGGTACCGGGCCAAGCCAAGCTGAGTTGGCAGCAGGCGCAGTGGTCGCAGCAGCACACTGCGGGCCGAGCTGATTGGCGCACGCAGTGGCGCAGCCAGGGCACGCTGCAAGACCTGCCGCTGAGCTGGCTGGTACTGTTTGGCCCAACGCAGGTGGCCGCCACAGGATTGCGCGGCGACATGCTCTTTGGTGGCCAGTGGGACGCCAGTGGTGCTGAGGCACTGCAAGTACGCGCCACCTTGGCGCGCACCGCTGGCGACCTGCTGGTGCAGGTGGACGACACTGGCACCGTCGTGCAAGCCGGCGCGCGCGAGGCCCGATTGCAACTGACCGTGGACAACAACCAACTCTCGGCGACCCTGGCCTGGGACAGCGAACGCGGTGGTCAAGCGCAAGCAAGATTCAGCACATCCTTGAAACAAGACGGTGGCGCTTGGCAGTGGCCGGCTGACGCACCGCTGGTCGGCAGTATCACCGCCCGTCTGCCACCCGTGGGCGCCTGGTCCCTGTTGGCCCCGCCCGGCTGGCGGCTGCGCGGCACGCTGGACGCCAGCGCGACCTTGGGCGGCACACGCAGCGCGCCCCAGTGGCAGGGCAGCTTGCGTGCGCAGGATCTGTCGGTGCGTTCGGTGGTCGATGGTTTTGACTTCAGCCGCGGCAGCTTGTTGGCCCGGCTGGACGGCCAGCGGCTCGACATCGTGGAGGCATCCCTGCAAGGCGCGGGGGGCGGCGGCGGTGGCCAGTTGACGCTCAAGGGCTCGGCCGTCTGGTTGCCCGCAGACGGCGCCACCAGCACCAGCGGCGCGGCCTTGTCACGGGTGCGTTTGGAACTGGACGCCACCGCCAAAGCACTGCGCGTCAGCACGCGGGCCGATCGGCGGCTGGTGGTGTCCGGCACCGTCTCGGCGCGGCTGCAGGATGCGCGGCTGTCGATTCGGGGCGCACTCACAGCGGACCAGGCCTTGTTCGTATTACCCGAAGACACCGCGCCGCAACTGGGCGACGACGTGGTGGTGCGCCGGGCACCGAGCAGTGGCGCGCCCAACGCAACCGCCACCGCTCCCGCGTCACCGCCCTCGTCGGCGACGACCACGAACGCCATCACGCCCGCAGCGCCCAACGCCAAACGCCTCACCACCGAAGTCGCCCTCACGCTGGACCCCGGTCCCGACTTCCAGGTGCGCGGTCTCGGCCTCGCCACCCGCCTGGCGGGCAGCCTGGAACTGCGCCACAACACCGCCAACGGCCACTCGCCGCGCCTGACCGGCGAGCTGCGCACCGTTCGCGGCACCTACAAGGCCTATGGCCAACAACTCAGCATCGACCAAGGCGTGTTGCGTTTCAACGGCCCGTACGACAACCCGGCGCTGGTCATCCTGGCCATCCGACCCAACCTGCAGCAGCGCGTGGGGGCGCAGATCACCGGCACGGCGCTGTCACCGGTGGTGCGCTTGTACGCCGAGCCCGACCTGCCCGATGCCGAAAAGCTGTCCTGGCTGGTGCTGGGCCGCTCCGCAGCCAGCGGTGGTGCCGAGTCCGCCATGCTGCAACAAGCGGCGCTGGCCTTGCTGGGTGGCAACGGCAAGGGCGTGACCGCCGGCCTGACCGAAGCCTTTGGCCTGGACGAGTTGTCGGTGCGCGGCGCGGCCAGCAATACCGACGGCAGCACCGGTGGCGCCACCGTCACCCTGGGCAAACGCCTGTCGCGCGACTTCTATGTGAGCTACGAACGCAGCCTGACCGGCACCCTGGGCACGCTCTACATCTTCTACGACCTGTCGCGCCGCGTGACGGTGCGCGCCCAGACCGGCGAACAAAGCGCCATCGACCTGATTTTTACGCTGCCCTACGATTGAGGCTGCGCATCCGGCGCGCCTTTGTGGGCCGGGGCCTGATCGAGAGGGTCGATGCCGGTGTGCGCATTGCTGCAGACAAGGTGAGGGTCTTCACGCCAAACGAGGACTTATCCGAGGTGCGATGCGGGGGCTCATGGGGTTGAAATGTCTATCCATTGCGCTGGTCCGCGAGGAATGATTTCTATACAATCTGAACATACTTTATTCAAATTGTATGGATCATTTTCCCCGAGACTTGTCGGCAACTTTGCAGAGGCTGGCGCGTCAGTTTCCTGTCGTGGCGGTAACCGGTCCCCGGCAATCAGGAAAGACGACGCTGGTGCGTCAGATTTTTAGCGACAAGCCCTACATTTCTCTCGAAGACCCGGTCGAACTCGGCTTTGCACAGTCCGACCCGAGGGGGTTTTTGCAGCGGTTTGCCCAGGGCGCCATCTTTGATGAGGCACAGCGCTGGCCGAACCTGTGCTCGCACTTGCAAGGGCTCGTTGATGCTGATCGCACACCCGGCCGGTTTGTGCTGACCGGGTCGCAGCAATTCGGCTTGATGGCGGGGGTCACGCAATCACTGGCCGGTCGCGTCGGACTCACCCAGCTACTGCCGTTGGCCTTGTCCGAGTATGGGCAAATCGTGCGCGAAGACCTGTACACCCATCTTTGCTTGGGCTCTTACCCCGCCCTCTGGCAAGCGGGCCGCTCACCCATGGATGCGATCGACTGGTTTTCCAGCTACATCGCCACTTATGTTGAACGCGACGTACGCCAGTTGTTGCAAGTGCAAAACCTGTCCACCTTTCAGCGCTTTGTTCGTTTGTGCGCCGCCCGCACCGGCACGCTGCTCAACCTGGTCTCTCTGGCCAATGATGCCGGCATCAGCCACACGACGGCACGGCATTGGCTTTCGGTGCTGGAATCCAGTGAACTGGTCTTTTTGCTGCCGCCGTATTACCGCAACTTCGGCAAACGGCTGGTCAAAACACCCAAGCTGTACTTCACCGACACGGGCCTGGCGGTCTGGCTGCTCGGCATCCGCGACCCGCAGTTGCTGGCGCTACACCCGCTGCGTGGGGCCTTGTTTGAAACCTGGATCGTAGGAGAGTTTCGCAAGTTCCGCTTGAATCGGGGTTTGCCGGCCGATCTCTACTTTTGGCGCGATAACAACGGGCTGGAGGCCGATCTCGTCTTTGAGACATCACAGGGTCTGCAGTGCGTCGAAATCAAGTCCGGCCAAACCATCACACCTGACCTGGTGCGCGCCGGCCAGCGTGCCACCCGTTTTGTGACGGAGCCTGTGCCCGGCCCCTGGCTGCTCCATGGTGCGCAAGAGAGCTACACCCGGGAAGGCGTGCGCTGCATCAGTTGGCGCCGCTTTGCGAATCCGTTGCAGCCTTCAGGCTGATGTCCTGTTCCCACCAAAACAGCAACACCAACGGAACCACCCGCAGCGCCACCGTCAACCTGGGCGCGCTCTACATCTTCTACGACCTGTCGCGCCGCGTGACGGTGCGCGTCCAGACCGGCGAACAGAGCGCGATCAACCTGGTTTTTGCGCCACCCTACGGTTGAGGCCCCCGCCGCACGCCGATTCGCCCTGCGCATGGCTCTACAATCCCCGCTCCCTCCTCGTAGTTCAATGGATAGAACAAGTGCCTCCTAAGCGCTAGATACAGGTTCGATTCCTGTCGAGGGGACCACGCAGGCAAACGCGTCGCGGGTGAGACACCCAATACAGTCATTTCAAATCGCCTCTAGGGTTTGCCCCACTGCGCGTTTGTCCTCGTACGGCGAACATTGCCGTGCCCCCCGCCCGATGACACGTTGACGCCCACTACTGGACCGGCGCCAAATCGTCCCGCCGTGCGGGAAGGTGTTGACACGTGAGCTCGCGCATCGTCGATTGAGCCAGCCACACGCACCAAGAAGCGCTCCAAATGTCCCCCCAAACCGAAGAAGGAACCAGCATGATGTCCCCGACCACGACCACCTGCACTGCACATTGCAGCGCCTCGCGCCCCTCACAGCGTCGAACCAGGGTCCCGGCATTTCAACGCGGGCCACTGCTGGTGGCCATCGCGCTGGCTTGGCCGCTTGGCAGCGCCCAGGCGCAGACGACCACGCCGACCGACGCCGCCCCCGAGGCGCCACGCGCGGGCAAGCTGGAGCCGGTCACCGTTACCGCCGAGCGCCGGGTCGAAAACATCAAGAACGTGCCGATGGCGATCACGACCCTGGGCGGCGAGAAGCTCGACGTGCTGAACTCCGGCGGACAGGACATTCGCTTTCTGTCGGCGCGGGTGCCCAGTTTGAACATCGAGTCCTCGTTTGGCCGGGCTTTTCCGCGTTTCTACGTGCGTGGTTTGGGCAATTCCGATTTCGACTTGAATGCCTCGCAACCGGTATCCCTGATCCTGGACGACATCGTGCAGGAGAACCCGATCCTCAAGGGCTTTCCGTTGTTCGACATCGAGCGGGTCGAGGTCTTGCGCGGCCCGCAAGGCACCATGTTTGGCCGCAACACACCGGCGGGGGCCTTGAAGTTTGAATCGGTCAAGCCGGGCAAGAAGCTCGAAGGTTACGTCAACGGCTCCTACGGCACGCATGGCACGGTCAACCTGGAGGGCGCCATCAACGTGCCCCTGAATTCCGAGTGGTCGGCACGGGTGTCGCTGCAATCACAAAACCGTGACGACTGGGTGACCAACACCTTCAGCGCCGGCCCGACCAAGTCGTTGGAGGGCTACCGCGATACGGCGGCGCGCCTGCAACTGTCCTACAAGCCGAGCGCCAATTTTGATGCGCTGCTGAACGTTCACGGACGTGACCTGAATGGCTCGGCGCGCCTGTTCCGCGCCAACATCATCAAGCGTGGCACCAACGATCTGGTGGACGGCTTTGATCCCGCCAAGATTTCGACCGATGGCAAGAATGAACAGACCTTGAGCAGTTCGGGCGCCTCGCTGCGCCTGCGCTGGGACCTGGGCGGCGTCGCCTTGCATTCGATCACCGGCTACGAGTCGGTCAAGGCGTTAAGCCGGGGTGACATCGACGGCGGCTTTGGGGCGTCGTTCCTGCCCAGCTCCGGGCCGGGCTTCATCCCTTTCGACGCCGAATCGGCCGATGGTTTGCCACGGCACCGCCAGCTCACCCAGGAAATACGGCTGGAGTCGACCGACAAAGGGCCCATGAAGTGGCTTGGTGGCGCCTACTTGTTTGATGAGTCGATCGACATCGACAGCTTCAACTACTCGTCCATCGGTGGCAATGTGCAAAACGGCTACGCCACGCAAAAACAGGACAACCGCGCTTATGCGGTGTTTGGCTCCTTGAACTACGACGTCAGTGATGCCTTCAAAGTGCGCGGCGGCTTGCGCTACACCCGAGACAAGAAGGACTTTGTCGCCAACCGAGTCAGTGCGCCACCGTTCAGCCCGCCCTTCATCGGGCGTTTGAGCACCGCCACCAACGCATCCAACGTCAGTGGCGACCTGAGCGGCACCTATGCACTGAACAAGGCCACCAACGTCTATGGGCGCTTTGCCACCGGCTTTCGGGCACCGTCGATTCAGGGGCGGCTGCTGTTTGGTGACGCCTTGTCGGTGGCCAACTCCGAGAAGATTACCTCGATTGAAGGCGGCGTGAAGTCCGACCTGCTCGACGGCCGTGCCCGCGTGTCATTTGGCTTGTTCCAGTACACCATGAAGAACCAGCAACTCACCGCTGTCGGTGGTGCCGCCAACTTCAACCAGTTGATCAATGCCGCCAAGGTGAGCGGCCGCGGCGCCGAGGTGGATCTGCAGGCCTTTGTCACCGACAACCTGCTGCTGACGCTGGGTGGCAGCCTGAACAAGACTCAGATTCGGGACGCTAAATTGCGCGTGGACGCGTGCGGCAGCGGCTGCACCGTGCAGAACACCATCACCGCCCCGGCCAACCCGGCGGTGGGCAAGTTCTCGCCCACCGTGTCGATTGACGGCAACCCGCTTCCCCAGGCGCCCGAGGTGGTGGTAAACGTCACCGCGCGTTACGGCCTGCCCCATGGCAACGGCGGCGAATGGTTTGTCTTCACCGACTGGGCTTACCGCAGCGAGGTGAATTTCTTCCTGTACAAGGCCAAGGAGTTCACCGGCAAGCCCTTGCTGGAAGGTGGCGTGCGCCTGGGCTACACCTGGGGTAGCGGCAAGTACGAAGCGGCGTTGTTTGGCCGCAATATCACCAACCAGGTTCAGACCGTTGGCGGCATTGATTTCAATAACCTCACCGGCATGATCAACGAACCACGCACCTACGGCGTGCAGTTCAAGGCGGCGTTCTAGCGCGGCAAGAGGCTAGCGCGTCACGCGCGGTCTATCCTCCAAAGTCTGAAGGTAGGTCGCCTGACGGCCAGGAGAAACGCCGTACCAGTGCAAGCCCACGCGCGGCGCGCGGACCCAGCACCCGTTGGCCGGGATGCCCGCGCGCCAGACATGTCGACTAAATCAAGAAAATCGCGATTAGTAGCGGCGCACGGCGCCACCGACCACCGACAGCGCCGTTTTTGTGACCCGTAGCGCTTATGATCAGCGCCCCCCAGACCGCACGCCACGACCGCGACACCATGCACACCGAGACCCCGATTCAGTTCTTCCCCGCCACGGCCAAAGCAGAAGTCCCGCAGTCCGACCCCCACCCGATCGTGGGCGGTCGGGTTGAGCTGCAATTGCTCACCACCCTCAAGTGCAACCTCAAGTGCAGCTACTGCTCGCTGGGCGTGGGCGAGGTGCTGGGCTCGCAGGTGCATGTGGAATACGACATCGAGCAGCTCAGCGCCTTTGTCGACAAACACCTGCGGGACAAAGAGGTCTACGTCACGTTCTACGGCGGGGAACCCACACTCAACAAATCGCTGATGCTGGCGGTGATGCGGCGTTTCCCGCTGTTTCGCTTCCAGTTGCAGACCAACGCCACGCTGATCGACAACCTGCCCGAATGGGCCCTGGGCCGCCTGTCCAACGTGCTGGCCTCGATCGACGGCGGCGAGGCCACCACCGACGGCTACCGGGGCAAGGGCATCTACCGCCAAGTCGTGAAGAACCTGAAGGAAGTGCACGCGCACATCGGCGGCAGCATCACCGCCCGCGTGACCTGGGGCAACCCCGACACCAGCTTTGAGGAACTGGACCAACTGGTCAGCGACGGCACGCCGTTTGACTACCTGTACTGGCAGTTTGTGGCGGACGAAATGTACGCTGGCGACTCGGTGGCCAAGCGCAAGGCGGTGCTGGTGCAACTGATCGACAAGTTCTTCTCACGCAACGACGTGTTGTACCCGCTGATTCCCCTGATGGGCATGGTGCGCAACAAGCTGTTCCCGACCCGCGCTCAGGAACTGTATGCCGGGGCCACGCAATGCCGCGTCTCCACCCACCTGCTCAACGTCATGCCCAATGGCGAGGTCTACCCTTGCCCGGACATGATGTACGCCCCGGCCATGAAGATGGGCGACGTCAAGACCAACTGGCTCAAGAAGAGCCCCTTGCAACAGGACCCGGCCATGCCCTGCCAGGACTGCGAAGCCTATGCCTGGTGCCGTGGCAATTGCATGAAGAACATGTACCTCGGCTACGTCAAGAACGATCTGCGCTATCGGCAAAACGTGGTCGAACCGATTTGCGAGCTGATCCGTTTCATGGGGCAGGAGATCGACCGCCACAACCCCCAAGCCTGGTTCGAACAAGCCACGCTGCCGGTGCGCAAGCAGATCATGGACTGCGAGGTCTATGAGTATGTGGAAGTGATGCCCTGAGCGGGTACTGAGGCTTGTCATTGCCGGCTGGACCCGCAATCCATGCCTGGTGTGCGGCAGCGTTGGCCACGGAAGTCATGGATTGCGGCTCAAGGCCGCAATGACAACCCTTCGGCGCCGGAGGAACGAGCTGTAACCGTGGAACGGCTGTCATTGCGGCCTTGAGCCGCAATCCACGGCTTCATTGGCCCAGGTATTCGCGAAGACCGCACAGATTGCGGGTCCAGCCCCCAACGACCACCCATCCCCGACAATCCGCCGATGCCCTACTTTGTCTACTTGATGGCCAGTCAGAAGAACGGCACCCTGTATGTCGGGGTCACCAACGATTTGGTGCGACGGGTTTACGAACACAAGCAGAACCTGGCGGACGGATTCACCAAGCGCTACAACATCCACCTGCTGGTCTGGTTCGAAGCGACCTCGTCCATTAAGGCAGCAATCCACAAGGAGAAGCAGATCAAGGACTGGAAACGAGCGTGGAAGATCGCGCTGATCGAGAATGCAAATCCTCTGTGGCTGGATTTGTACGAGTCGATTTTGTAATGCAAACCATGGATTGCGGCTCAAGGCCGCAATGACAACACCCGGTCAGTTGCAGCTAGCAACCGTGTTGACCAGAGAAGCCCTGTCATTGCGGGCCCGACCCGCAATCCACGCTGACTTGCCAAAGTGTTGGCCACAGAAGTCATGGATTGCGGCTCAAGCCGCAATGACAGTCCCATGCGCCCTGCAGCCTCAAATCAGGCCACAAGCCGCATCATGCAACGAGACCAGGGTTGCCCTCGGCCCCCACCAATTTGGGCAGGTTGAGCTGGCGCGGTGACACCGTGCCCTTGGCCTTGAGCCAGGGCTCGACCAGGTCCCAGATCGGCGGCGTGGCGGCGCTCTTGGCTTCTTCCGATACTGGCGCCCAACCCGCCACCTTGTAGCTGCGATCAGCCTCCAGCGGCTTGCCGTTCAGCCGCATGTCGTCGATACGCTGGCCCATGTTGGCGGTAGGTGTGCAACGGTATTGCAGACCACCCACACGCACCATGTCGCCACCTTGCTGGTAATAGGGGTCGGGGTTGAACAGGTTGTCAGCCACGTCTTCCAGGATGGTCTTGATGGTCTGGCCGCTCATGGCGGTGACGGTGGTGTAGGGGTAGGTGATGGCAGTCATGTCCATCAGCCATTCGCGGGTGATGGCCTGGCCCGGCAGCAGCGTGGTGCCCCAGCGAAAACCCGGCGAGAAGGCGATCTCGGCGCCCTGCACCTCCATCAGCGCGTCCAGCAGCAACTGGTCGCCGGTGCCATTGAAATTGCCACGCCGGTACAGCAGCCCGTTGTTGACGGCCAGCTTCTCGCCGAGCTTGGCCTCATAGGGTGCGCGCACCCGGGTAATCAGCGCGTCCATCGCCGGGTCGGCCGGCAGCATGTTGGCGAATACCGGCAGCAGCTTGTAGCGGAAATCGGCCACCTTGCCCTGCTTCACCTCGAAGTCCAGCACACCGAGGAACTTGCTGTTGGAGCCCGCGTTGGTAACGATGGTCTTGCCGCCCGGGTTGGCCACGATGCTGGCCACCGGCATGCCATCGTGGGTGTGCCCGCCCAGGATGGCGTCGATGCCGGTGACGCGGCTGGCCATCTTCAGGTCCACGTCCATGCCGTTGTGCGACAGCAGCACCACCACCTGGGCGCCTTTGGCGCGCGCCTCGTCCACGGTTTTCTGCATCGACTCTTCCTGGATGCCAAAGCCCCAGTCCGCCACCATGTAGCGCGGGTTGGCAATCGGTGTGTAGGGAAAGGCCTGGCCGATGATGGCGCAGGGCACGCCATTGATCTCGCGCAGCACATAGGGCTTGAAGACCGGGTCGCCAAAGTCGTTGGTCTTGATGTTCTGTGCGATGAATTCAATCTGCCCGGCAAAGTCTTTGTCGACGATCTGCTTGACGCGCTCCATGCCCAGTGTGAACTCCCAGTGCCCGGTCATCAGGTCCACGCCGAGCAGCTTGGCCGCCTCCACCATGTCCTGCCCCTGCGTCCACAAGGCGGTGCCCGAGCCCTGCCAGGTATCACCGCCGTCCAGCAGCAGCGCACCGGGGCGGCTGGCCTTCAAGCGTTTGACCAGCGTGGCCAGGTGCGCAAAACCGCCCACCTTGCCGTAGCGCCGCGCCGCCTTCTCGAAATCGAGGTAAGTCAGCGCATGCGCCTGCACGCTGCCCGGGCGCACCTTGGCCACCTTGAGCAGATGCTCCCCCACCAAGTGCGGCAATTGGCCGCGCATGCTGCCAAAACCGAGGTTGACGTTGGGCTCGCGAAAGTAGATTGGCTTGAGCTGCGCATGGCAATCCGTCATGTGCAGGAAGGACACCTTGCCGAACCTCGGGATGTCGTACAGCCCGTTGCTGGCAGTGGCCGCATCGGCGTCCGCATAGGCACCCAGCCCCATGCCGGCCATGGTGCCGGCTCCCAGCACCTGCAGGAACTCGCGCGTGCTCAGGTTCATCGTCACGGCTCCCGCCCTATTGGTTCACTGGCGACTTGGGGTCCAGCAGCAGCGCCATCACGTGGCGGACCTGGGTTTCGTTCAGGATGCCCGAGTGGCCGGCGCGTGGCATGTTGGAACACGCGTTGTAGGCCTTGGCGTTCCATATCTTGCCCCAGGTGTATTCGACTATCGGCTTGGCTTGCGCACTGCTTGGGTCGGTGACGCCACGCAACTTGCCATAGTGGTGCAAGCTGGGGCCAATGGTGCCGTGCGAGATTTCCCTGGCGTCGATCTGGTGGCAGTTGTAGCAGTTTCCGCCTATGGGCTGGCCGGGCTCGTCGGTCCAGGTCAGGCCGCGCCCGCTCTGGGCGATCTTCTCGCCTTCCTTCCAGTCGCCCAGGTACTTGCCGTCGGACGGCCACTTGATGGTCTTGAGGTTGGCGGCCTCCAGCGCTGCCGCCAACTTGGGATCGATCGGTTTGCCGGCCACATCAGCCGCGCTGCACTCGCGGTTGACGTCGTCCTGCACCAGCCGGTCCACTTTGACCGTGCCCTGGTCGCGAAACGAGGCGCGCATGATGTCGGCGGTCAGCTTGTCAAGCTCCGGGCCTGAAGGCAGCGCCGCGCAACTGGCCAGAAGCAGCAGCGCCAGGGGCGCGAAGTAGCGGATGTTTCTTTTCATGGTGAAGCCTCTTCAACGCTTGATGGCGGGGGCGATGGACTCCCCGCCCTTGCCGTTTACCCCCAGGTACACACCCAGGGCCACGGTTGCATCGCTGCCAAACAGCGGATAGGGAAAACGCTGCTGCCGATAGCAGTCGTTCAAACGCAATTGCATGCCCCACATCTGACCGTTGGAGAGCCGGTAGGCCGGCCAGGCGCCAAAGCCATTGCCCGCGCCAGGATTTTTGGTCAGGTTGGGCAGGTCCTGTAGCCGGATACGCTTGTCTTCTTCAGCGTGGCAAGACGAACAGGCAAAGTCGTGTGTGCCGCTGCGCGCAAAGAATAGGCGCTTGCCGACCTCGTACATGATCTTCTCCTCAACCTGGTCTTGCGGCAGGTTGAACTTCATGCCGCGAGACTCACCCGCCACCCAGGTGGCCAGGGCCGTGATGTTGGCTTGCTCGCCACGGCCAAAGGGTGTCTTGGCAATCTCGGCGGCGTCAAAGCCTTGCAGGGTCTGCATGCAAGTCAGCAGGCGTGCCTCCAGGTCCTGCACCTTCTTGGTGTCGGCGAAGTAGCGCGGCAATTCGACGAACACGCCCTTGACCACGCCAGCGCCCTTGCCGAGGTCGCAGCGCTCCAGCGACTCGTTCTTGGGCCCACGCTTCTGTTTCCACAGGCCCTCCCCCTTGGCTTCGAACAGTTCGGAGGGATTGCCGTCGGCCAGCATTGCGCGGTACTCGGCGATGTGATCCGAGGTGGACTTCTGCGCCCATGCGCTCATTGCCAGCGGGCCCGCCAACGCGAGCGCCAGCAGCAGTTGAATCTTCTTCATGGCCTTGTCTCCGAGTAATTGTTTGGACCACTGAATGGGGCACCGCCCCGTGACACCTTCAATCAGTTGAGGACAGAGCGTCGCGAGGCTCCGGTCTGTCCCGCAAAGTATCAGATGAGACCGGGGATCAGGTCACGGTGGCCTCGTCGCTGCGTGATTCACCCCGGTTGTCTTTCCAGGTCACACCCACTTTGTCGCCCGCTTTGGCGCCCTTGACAGTGAACTGCATGAACGGGTTCTTGGCCACACCCGCACCCCACTCGGCGGTCATCACGGTCTTGCCGTTGTGCGTGGCGGTGACCTCGGTGATGTGCCAGGCGGGAACCAGCTTGCCAGCCGCATCCCTGCGCTGACCAGTCTCCATCTCGTGCGCCATCAGTACACGAACGGTGGCGTTACCGCCCGTTACTTGAGCGCGAATGCGCATTGGATCTGCCATGGGGACCTCCTGAAACTTTGCGGGACAGACCTTTAGCTCTGTCCTCAACTGATTGGTGGATGTTGGTTGTCTACTTTGCGGGACAGACCTTTAGCTCTGTCCTCAACTGATGGTCGGATATTGAATTGATTCGTCAGTGAAGGGGCCGCCCTCAACCGCCGCAGCCACCCAGCGTGACCTTGACTTCCTTCTTTGCGAACAAGGTCCGGCCGTCGTTCAGGACGGCCACGGCGTACACGTCCGAGGTCTGCGCCATCTTTGCGCGGGTCGAGACATTGGCCTCCACGCTGTCGGTGAGATTGAAGGCCGCAATCAGCACGGTGGGATTTTTGTCAACCAGAAACAGAATTTGCTTCACCCCGGCCAGCGTGGTGGCGGCCGCGAACGGCACGACCGCGCCGTTCTCGGCAATGTCGGGCGCGGTGAGGGTCACATCCTTGCTGGCCTGCGGTGCGGCAACGCCAAGGCCCTTGTATGCGTCGGCCAGGTTCTTGGCATCAAACGCCGGCGCATTGAAGGCCAGTGCGTAGCCCGGGAACAGGCCGGTGCCAGCCAGCAGGCCGGCCACCACTGCGCTTTGTGTGAGTGTCTCGCGACGGGTTTGCATGAAAACAGCTCCTAGAAGAATGTTGACGCTGGCGGACCAGCGGTCTCGCTGTACACAGTATCAAGCAAACAGGCCCGGACCGCATCACCCAATTGGGCTATGCAGGCCTATCCTTAACGGTAGTAGGCCGTTGCCCACCCACCCGGCCTGGGGATCAAAGCGCCAACCGCGCCGAACGCAGGCGGTCATCCAGGATGGCGCCGTAGTAGTCAGGGATGGAGACGCCCTGCAGCCGCTCGGCGACCTCGGTGCCGCCACGCCCAAAGAACAGCAGCGTGGGTGCGACCTTGACTTGCCAACGCGCGACCAGTTCCCCGTGGGTGGTGGCGCTGCCCTTGAAGTCCAGCACCGGCCGGCTGCTGCGCATGTCGAGCTGCACCACCCCCAGTGCCTGCTGCGAACGCAAGGGCGCGAGGTGGTGCTCGCGCGCTACCTTGCAGAACGCACAGGCTTCCAGACTGACCATCACGATCAACGGGCCGCCGGCGCGCAGTGCCTGCGTCAGTTCTGCCAGCAAGGACTCAGACAGGGGCAGCGTCGCCTCAGCGGCCCTCCCGACGGGCGCCAGGCAAGCTGCGCCAATGCCCAGCACCCGGCTCACGGCGGCGCGACGGTTGAGGCGTGCGTCGGCCCCCATCAATCAGCCTCACGTTCCATCAGCAAATAGGTGTTGTAGGCGTTCATGCGGTTGACGATGCCAAACATCGGCACCTGCGCAAAGCGGCTCCAGTCCGCCGCATCGTAGGCCTGCTCAAAGGGTTCCAGATTTTTGGCTGCCTGGGCCATCACTGAACGCAAGTACATCAGATAGTCCCGCGTTAGCAGCATGTCCTGCCGCGCCGTGGTGGACAAGGCACCGTGCCCCGGCACCATCACCGTCGCGCCAAAGGCCAGCAGTTCGTCCAGCGCGACAATCCAGCGGCGGCTGTCGGCCTGTCCCACAAAGGGCAGGCGGCCCCGAAAAACCAGGTCACCGGTGTACAGCACCTTCTCTTCGGGCAGGTACACCGCCAGATCTTCCGGTGTGTGGGCCGGGCCCATCGGCCTGATCTGGATACGCGTGCCACCCAGCAGCAGTTCGTGCGGGCCATCGAGCCACAGGTCGGCTTGCACCAAGCGCGTTTTCTCATCCACCCAGGGCGCCAACTCCTGGCGTGACACCGCCATGCGCTGGCGCGCCGCGTCGGACTGCAGGTATTCCAGTGCGGCTCGGTGGGCCACCACACGTGCGCCCGCCGCCTGAAAAACCTGCAAACCATAAATGTGGTCGGCATGGTAGTGGGTGACGATCACGTGCGTGACCGCCTGGGCCGTCACTTTGCGAATCTCGGCGAGCAACTGCGTGGCCAACGCGGGTGAGCCCAGCGCGTCAATCACCACCACGCCCGCGGACGTGACGACAAACCCGGCGTTGGAGATGAAGTTCTGATTGGCGGGCGACCCCGCCGCCGACAAGCCCTGCACATACCAAGCCTTTGGTGACACCTGGCGCGCCACCATCTCCAGCGCGGCTTGCGCGTGGCTGGCAAACGGCAGACTCAGTACGGCCAGCGCCAGAGCCGCGCCACGCAGCCGTTGCAGCGCACCGTCGCGGGTCTTTGTCTTACAAGGTTTCAACATCGAATGCATCACCGCCTCCTGGGTAAATCAGCAACGAGCGGCTCAGCGCCCGGGGTTTCGGCTCACTCGCCCCTGACGGCGATATGCGTGCAGACGGCGCGGCACAAGTTGGCGACCCGCTCATCAATAATGCGGTAGAAGATCTGCACGCCCTCGCGGCGCTTTCCCAACACACCGGCCTGATACAGGGTGTTGAGGTGTTGCGACATATTGGGTTGGGTGGTGTTGATCTCGCTGAGCAGTTCGCCCACATTCTTCTCGGCGCCACACAGGCTGCTGATGATTTTCAAACGCATGGGCGCCGACATCACGCGAAATAGCTCGGCGGCAAGTTCGAATACCTGATCCGATTCGGTGGTGGCCGCGGAGGCGGGCTTGTTGGTCAGAGTCAGCATGCGAGTCGTCTAGTCTGGCAAGGTGCGGGCCGGGTAATGGTCATTGGGGACGATTGAGGGCGATTGGGAAACTATACGCCTGTCAAGCACCGACACACCGTGCCTCGCCCAAGTTTGCGGGGTCCTTACCCATTTGGGCTACGTGGTATTACCCGTCTCGGTAATAGACGCCCCGACAGGCTTACTCAAGAATGGGCCCACTCGGCAGCTATCGCCCCGACCTTTCCACCACCGGAGTCAAGACATGGAATTCAGCAAGGAATATGACGCATCAGGCCTGGCCTGCCCGCTACCCATCGTGAAAACCAAGAAGGCGCTGGCCGACATGGCCAGCGGCCAGGTACTGCGCGTCATCTCCACCGACCCGGGCTCGGTCTGCGACATGGTCGCCTTTGCCGAGCAGACTGGCCATGCGCTGCTGGAACAAGGCAGCGAGAACAGCAAGTTCATCTTCTACCTGAAGAAGGCATGATCCACGTCGGCACCGAACATCGCACTTCAGGAGCACACTCACATGGCCGCAAAAAAAATGGCGCTGATCGCCACCAAGGGCACGCTGGACATGGCGTACCCGCCATTCATCCTGGCCTCCACCGCTGCGGCGCTGGGTTGGGAAGTGCAGATCTTCTTTACCTTTTATGGCCTGCAACTGCTGCGCAAGAGTCTTGATGGCGTCAAGATCAGCCCGCTGGCCAACCCGGCCATGCCGATGCCCGTGCCGATGCCGGTGATGGTGCAGATGCTGCCCGGCATGGAGTCGATGGCCACCATGATGATGAAGGCCAAGATGAAGTCCAAAGGTGTGGCGTCACTGCAGGAGCTGCGCGACATCTGCCTGGAGAGCGACGTCAAGTTTATCGCCTGCCAGATGACGGTGGACCTGTTTGAGTTCAAGACCAGCGAGTTCATCGACAAGATCGAATACGGCGGCGCGGCGACTTTCATGAAGTTTGCCGGCGAATCCGACGTCTGCCTGTTCATCTGAGGCCAGCCTTGGACGCCGCGCTCAACCCGGCCACTCTCGTCGTGTGGGGCGGCCTTGGCTTGGGCTTGGTCTTTGGTGCCGTCGCCAACAAGACCAACTTCTGCACCATGGGCGCGATTTCGGACGTGGTCAACATGGGCCACTGGGGCCGCGTTCGCATGTGGCTGCTGGCGGTGGTGGTGGCCATGGTCGGGGCCAACCTGCTGCATTACACCGGCCAGATTGACCTGGGCAAGACCATCTACCACCGCCCGGCAATGCCTTGGCTGTCATTGTTGCTGGGTGGCGGCTTGTTTGGCGTGGGCATGACCATGGCTTCGGGCTGCACCGCCAAGAACCTGGTGCGCCTGGGTGGCGGCAGCGTGCGCTCGCTGGTGGTGCTGGTGTTTCTGGCGGTCTCGGCCTACATGACGCTCAAGGGCCTGTTTGGCCAATGGCGTGCCGGCTGGTTGGACCCGGTGACCCTCGATGCAGGCGCCACCGGCCTGGGCCAGGTGGTGGGCAAGCTCAGCGGCCTGCCGCAGCCAGGCGCCTTGATCCTGACCGTGCTGGCCATCAGCCTGGGCCTGCTGGCTTTCATCTTCAAGGACAAGCGCTTCCGCTCCAATCGCGTGCAAGTGCTGGGTGCATTGGTGCTGGGCCTGGTGATCGTGGCGGGCTGGTACCTCACCGGGCACCTGGGTTACGGCGAAAACCCCGAGACGCTGGAGACCGTTTACTTTGCCACCAACACCCGCACGCTGGAGTCCCTTAGCCTGGTCGCGCCGGCGGCCTTCAGCCTGGAGTTGCTGATGCTGTGGACCGACAAATCCCTGCATGCCAGTTTTGGCATTGCCACACTGGTGGGCATGTTCCTGGGTTCACTGGCCTATGCCCTGGGCACCCGCCAGTTCCGCTGGGAGGGATTCGCCAGCCTGGACGACTTGCGCAGCCACTTGATCGGCGCCGTGCTGATGGGCTTTGGTGGCGTCACGGCTCTGGGCTGCACCATTGGGCAGGGCATGTCGGGCCTGTCGACCCTGGCGCTGGGATCACTGGTGGCCATGTTCGGCCTGACCTCCGGTGCCGTCGCCATGATGAAATACCAGGTCTGGCGCGCCTAACCCCTGGCAGCTCACGACACGATCAACCGCCCTGCACCCGACGGACTGAACCATGCCCAACGACCCCCGGCCCGACACCCACACCCCGAAGGCTCAAACCCGGGGTGGCTTCATTGCCTGGCTGCGCCGCCCGCCAAAGTGGTCTCTGTTCAGCATGCTGGTGATCGGCAGCATCCTTGGCATCCTGATCTGGGGCGGCCTGAACACCGGCATGGAGTGGACCAACCGCACCGAGTTCTGCCTCTCGTGCCACGAGATGACGATCCCGGCCGAAGAACTCAAGAAAACCGTGCATTACAAGAACCGCACCGGTACCACGGTGTCGTGTGCCGACTGCCATGTCGCCAGCAGCAAGAGCCCGGGCGACTATGGCCGCAAGCTCGAGGCCAAGATCATGGCCGCGCGCGATGTGCTGGGCAAGCTCACTGGCATCGTGGATACACCCGAAAAGTTTGAGGCGCACCGGCTGACCATGGCCAAGCGCGTGTGGGCCCGCATGAAGGCGTCCGACTCGCAGGAATGCCGCAATTGCCACAAATTCGACACCATGGACCCGGCGAAACAGAAGGACCGCTCGGTGGTCAAGCACGAAGGCGCCATCGAGGACGGCAAGACCTGCATCGAGTGCCACCAGGGCATCGCCCACAAGCCCGTACACCAGTTGCTGGCGCAGGAAGACGCAAAGAAGACCCCCTGAGAACTTGCGGAACAGACCGCAGGCGCGAAGCGGCCAGCTCTGTCCTCAACTGGAACTGAAACCTTGTGGGTCAGACCACTTTGCGCAGCAAACGTGCTCTGACCCCAACTGATTGATGGAGACGAGCAATGAAGAAATTGGCAATGGCAATGATGGTGGCGCTGGCTGGCAGCGTCTGGGCGGCGCCCGACTGGAGCCGGGTGGCGCCGCGCAAGGTGACCGTGTTCTACCCCGGTCAGGCATCGCTGGAATGGGTGATGAACAAGCCCGACCATTCGGCCGTGCCCGACATCGTGGACAAGAAACGCAGTTGCGCCAAATGCCACGAAGGCGATGCCAATGAGATTGGCGACAAGATCGTCAAGGGCGTAGCCGTGGGCAGCTCCAAGACGGTGCTGGAGCCGAGCCCGCCCAAGGGCAAGGTCGGCTCGCTGCCGGTGATGCTGCAGACCGCCTATGACGCCGACAAGATCTACTTTCGGTTTGAGTGGGTCCCACCGCAGAACGGCGACACCAAACTCGACCCCAAGAACGAAGTCAAGCTGACCATCATGTTTGATGGTGGCGGCAATGTCGACGGCTCCAACCAAAACGGCTGCTGGGCCACCTGCCATCAGGATTTGCGCAGCATGAAAAGCCCTAAGGACGACAAGAAGACCAAGTACCTCAAGGACGCCGACCTTGCCGCAGGCAAGTTCATGGACCTTATCCAGTACCGCAGCGGCAAGGGTGAGAAGGCGATGGACGGCTTTGTTGCCACCAGCCGCGAAATGGAAGGCGGCAAGGCACTGCAAAAGGCCGAAGGCAAGAAGGAGGGCAACAAGTGGGTGGTGACCTTCGAGCGCAGCCTGGCCGGTGGTGGCAAGGGCGACCACGCCATTGTGGCGGGCAAGACCTACAACTTTGGTTTCGCCATCCACGAGGACTACAGCAACGCACGTTTCCACTACGTGTCGCTGGGCTACCAGTTTGGTCTGGACAAAGCCGTGCCAGAGGTGAAGAATTACGTCAACGTCGTGAAACAGTAATGCGCATTCGAGCAGCAGTGTTGAGTCTTAACCACGAACCATAAGGAGACAGCCATGAAACAGAAACGCTGGAGCAGGACGCTGGGGGCAGGCGTGCTCATCGTCGGCGCCTGGATGATGACGGCGGGTGCCGGCGCGGCGCCGCCCAACGCGGCCATGTTGTCCAACGCCTGCGCCGGTTGCCACGGCACCGGTGGCGGCAGCGCCGGGCCGACCATGCCGAGTCTGGCTGGCCAGTCCAAAGAGGCGATCGTGGTGGCAATGAAAAAGTTCAAGAGCGGCGAGCGGCCGTCCAGCATCATGGGTCGCCTGGCCAAGGGCTACACCGATGCCGATTTCGACAACATGGGTGAGTTCTTCTCCAAACAAAAGCTGCACCCGACCCAGCAAACCCTGGACGCGGCCCGCGTGGCCAGGGGCGCCGCCCTGCAAGAGGCCAACTGCTCGCGCTGCCACCTCGAAGACGGCAAGGAGGGCAAGGACGACACCCCGGCCATGGCCAGCCAGTGGCTGCCTTATATGCAGATGCAGATGGCGCTGTACCTCTCGGACCAGCGCAAGATGCCCGAGAAGATGGCGGAGAAGGTCAAGCCACTGTCGGTGGACGACCTGGAAGCCTTGCTGCATTTCTACGCCAGTGTTAAGTGAAAGAGGAGTCGATATGACAACAACAGATCGCAGAAGTTTCCTCCGCCTGATGGGCGTCGGCGGCGTGGGCGCCTCGCTGACGGCGTGCGGCACAACCCCGTACGGCTCCACCGGTCCCGCCTCTGGTAGCGCGACGGCGCAGACCTTGCGCAAGAGCAGCGGTCGCCGCGTCGTGGTGGTGGGCGCCGGCTACGGCGGCACCATCGCGGCCAAATACATTCGCATGCTCGACAAGTCGATCGAGGTCGTGTTGATCGAGCCGAACCAGCAGTTTGTGTCCTGCCCGTTCAGCAATCTCTACATCGGTGGCCTTCTCAAGGACATGTCCTCGCTGACCATCGGCTACGACAAGCTGGCGGCCAACCACGGCATCACCATGGTGTACGACAGCGTCACCGCCATCGATGCGGCCAAGAAAACCGTCACGGTGTCCTCCGGCACGATTGACTACGACCGCCTGGTGCTGTCGCCCGGCGTTGACTTCCGCGCCGAGGAACTCGAAGGCTATGACCTCGCCAGCACGCCGCTGGTGATGCCGCACGCCTGGAAGGCCGGCGCGCAAACCGTGTTGCTGCGCAAGCAGCTCGTTGACATGCCCGATGGCGGCACGGTGGTCATCACCATACCGCTGGCGCCGTTCCGCTGCCCACCCGGGCCGTATGAGCGCGCCAGCATGATGGCGATGTACCTCAAGCAGCACAAGCCCAAGTCCAAACTGATCGTTCTCGACGCCAACCCGGACATCGTCTCCAAGGGTGGGCTGTTCCGCAAAGGCTGGAAGAAACACTACGACGGCATCATCCAGTACCGCGGCGCACAAAAGGTGACCGCCGTCAACGCCAAGAACCGCTCAGTCTTCATCGAAGGCATGGAAGAGATCAAGGGCGACGTGGTCAATGTGATTCCGCCGCAACGCGCGGGCAACATCGCCCGCGTGGCGGGCTTGATTGGCCCGGACAAGGCCTGGTGCCCGATCGACGCCACCACCTTCGAGTCGACCATCCAGAAATCCATCCACGTGATTGGCGACGCCTGCGTGGCCGGCGCCATGCCCAAGTCGGGCTACTCGGCCAACTCGGAGGCCAAGGTCTGCGCGGCCAACATCGTGGCACTGATGAACGGCAAGGAGACCATCGAGATGTCGGGCATCAATACCTGCTACAGCTTCCTGTCTGCCAAGGAGGCAATCAGCGTGGCGGGGGTCTACGTGGTGAAGGAAGGCAAGATCATCGCGGTGCCCAACTCGGGTGGCGTCTCGCCGGACTTGTCCGAGGTGGAGGCGGTCTATGCGTCGAGCTGGCTCAAGAACATCCTGACCGAGATGTCGACCTGAGCGACCACGCCCCAGCGGCGCGCCGCCGGTCGCGAGTCAAGGCGTAATCCGCAATTGCGCCGTGTCGAGCAGCAGGTAGTGCGCACAGCGTCCGTTCGCCCGGTTCCCATCGTCGCTGACGAAGATGACCATTTGTTTGCCATCGATGGTGGCCGGGCTGAGCCCTTCCGCGTGTTCAAAACCAGCTAAACCGTCCACGGCGACGCGGCGGGCGGGCGCGCCCGGCGCGCCGCTCCAGAACCAGAGCTCGAAGTGAACCTGTTGGCGCGCCGCCGGTCCACCGATGATCAGGTAGCCACCGAGGGCCGGCACAAAGGCCATGCCACGAATGCCGTTGCCGCCCAGGTCCAGCGTCTCCAACGCGGCCGCAATGCGCGGTGAAGCGCCTTCGTTGAAGATGGCCGCGGGGTTGTCAACGCTGGCGATGATGGCCAGTTTCCCCTGCAAGGGGCTGCGAAAACCGATCAGCAGCCGTTGTTGATCGGGGCTGATCTCCATGGCCTCGATATTGAGCCCGCCGTCGGACTTGGCGTCTCGAACCTCGGCGGCAGCCGCCAGTACCGGGTGTGCGCCAGCCAGCGCGTGCTTGAGTCCACCAACCACCACCGGTTCGACGATCCGCTTGCCTTCAAGGCGGAATCGCGCCAGCCGGTCGCGCGACTTCTTCTCGTCTCCATCGGCATCGCGCGAATGCGATGTCAACACATAGATGAAGCCCGCGCGGTCGACCGCAAGGCCTTCCAGATCGCCTCACCGGCTTCGAACCACCCCGGGCTCAGCGCCTGGCCGTGGACCTGTCCGTTGGCACCAATCGTGATCAAGCTGAACGGGTGCTGTTTTTCATCCTCGACAACCAGAAAATGGCCGTCGGCGAGTTGCTGGATGGCCGA
>JAUXWC010000317.1 GCA_030685025.1 Rhodoferax sp. | reverse complement strand
TGGCTGAGTTCAATGTCAATTTCCACTTCGGGATCACGTCGGGCGTGAAGACAGCGCACCTTCGAAATGCCACCCCGTTCCGCAATGGCTGCTTGCAAGCCGCCGCCCTTGGTCTTGCTGACATCGCGCAAAAATCGCAACGCATCCAACAGATTGGACTTGCCAGAAGCGTTGGGACCCAGGACATAGGACACATCGCGCAGAGGCAAATCCAGCGATTGAAAGTTGCGCCAGTTTTTCAGTCGGATGTTGCTAATGAGCATGGTGTCGCCTTCGGCAGTAAAGAGGACTAAGCGACATTTTCCACCAGTGCCTCGGCCAGATGGGCCTGGGTGGATTGGCTGGCGGTCAGGCGCTGGTGCAGGTCGGCGCACAGGCGGCGCAGTTGGGTTACGCGGGTGACGATGCGGGATTGTTCGGCAAGAGGTGGGAGGGGAACTGGGGTTCGCAGTACGACCTCGCGGGACACGTTTTTCATGGAACTGCTTGTGCCAGAAGCGTTGGCAATGTAGTGAGCACGAGCATGGTTCGCGTTGTTGCACAGGTTTAGGAAATCGCGATTCATCAGACTCGAAACATCCAGCCGGATGATTTTGTCGCTGAGCATCAGTAAAGGTTCCGCTTTACCAACGACGACAGAGCGGGCGACTAGCTCCTCGGTGTTGGCACGCGACAGTAAAAAGTCTCCATCCTGAACTTCGTATTCGGGCCGTGGCGCGAGGTCTGCGGGAAGCTCCTTGTTGGCGTTGGCATCAAACGCTCCCCACGAGACGGCACTGACTTTCAAGACACCCCAATGCCCGCTGCGTCGTGGGCTGCCGATGCAGGTCGGACTCCATCCCGCTTCGCTGGAATTCACTGCGTCACCCATTCGCGTCCACTCCCACGCGACTGGCAACGCAAACGGCTGCTCATCCTCCGCAATCGACGACAAAGGTTTGTCGCGTTTGATCTTGCCCTCTGCGATGAGCTTGTCTTTCTCGGCGCGGATTTTCTTGAGTAGTCCGCTGGCGGGTTCGTCTTGCGGGTCTTGGGGGACGAGCAGGCCGCGCACGGCGAGTTGCAGGATGGTTTGCTCCAGGGCGTCCACGGCATCGGGTCGGTCTAACAGCAGGTCAAAGTGGGTGGCGCTGCGGTGCCAGTTGTCGGCCAGTTGCGCGGGCGTTTCGCTCTCGGTGAGCGTGCCCAGCAGGGTGTTGACGAGCTGGGCGTGTTGCGTGGCTTCGAGCTGGCCTTTGGCTTCGAGCGCGTCGCACAAGCGCATGAGTTCTTCGACGCGGGTGACGATGCGGGATTGTTCGGCTACGGGTGGTAGCGCGAAAAGGCAGGAATTGAGAACTTTGAAGTGCCGTGCGTAGCCACGATCCTCCAACGGGAAACTGCGTAACTGCCAAGTGAAGAAGCGTTCATCTTGGAGTACAGGTCGAAGTATCTTGGTTCCGTCAGCACCCGCGACGAAGTCGAAATCGATGTATTTGATTTCCTTCGTGTGATCGCCAAAAACAATGACCGGTCCAGGAATTTCGATCAAAAGAGAGTCGTTGTTTGTATAGCCAGCAATATGCCTTTGCCCCTGATCTACAACAGGATGTTTCCCTTCTGGTTGAACAGCCGATGAAAGCAGCTTATTGCCGCTCGGGGAGATCGAGTAGTAGATTTCTGGCAACCGCACCCACTCCCACCCGACCGGCAACCCAAACGGCTTTTCCTCTTCTGTAATCTCCGCCAGCGGCTTATCCCGCTTGATCTTCCCCTCGGCAATCAGCCGGTCTTTCTCCGCCCGAATCTTCTTCAGCAGTTCGCTCGCCGGTTCATCCTTGAGGTCTTGCGGCACCAGCTTGCCTTGCACCGCCAGCGTCAAAATCAGCTCGCGCAGACGCGCCACGCCGCCGGGGGCGGTGGCCAATAGGTTCAAATTTGATAGCAGCATACGCACATTCAACGTGGGCTAGGACACGATTTGTCCCGTAAAAATGGGTTCGCTCCACGGTATGAAGCGAATTTCAATGTGCCAAAAGTCCAGTCAGTAGCGGTGAACGCTGCGCGGCGAATGGGTCAACAACCGTCACGCCACGCCAGGTAAAGCCGTTCTGAAAATCTTCACTCAGCAGCAGGCGGCAACGGCTCTCGGCAGCGACGGCCAAAATCAGGGCATCCCACATGGGCAGTTGGTAGTCCACCACGAGATCGAGCGCTGCCTGAAAAGCGGTCCAGCTTGAATCTGCCACCTCAAAGCTGTCTGCCCAGCCAAGCACGGCCTCGCGCGCAGCGCTGGGGGATCGCCGCGCTTTGCCGGTTAGCACACGGGTCAACTCCCCAAGTGTTTGCGCCGGCAACACGACCGACGCGACCGGTAGTTGCCCGACCAGTTGCAACGCCGCGCTGCAACGCACGTCGTCACCCAGCCCTTCGGCGTAGACGAGGATGTTGGTGTCTAGGGCTACGCGCATGAATCAGACACCTTTATCGTCATACAGCTCATCTCGCGTCCAATTGCGGGAACCGGTGGCCTTGTTCTGGCGTAACCGGTTCAGCAAACTTTGACGGGCAATTTCGCGTTGGCCGCTTTCAGGCACTGCAGGGCCAATGGTGGCCACAGGTTTGCCGCGCGACAGGACGGTGACAACTTCACCCGTGGCCACATCGCGCAACAGACCAGAGAAATGCCGATTGGCATCGGCGGCCGAGATGGTTTTCATAGATGTCCCATAAGTAGTGTTGAGCACTACATTAACTTTGCGCACGGTGTTCGTCAAGGGATTGGGCCAATATTTCCTTCAACTCATCCCGCAACGCCTGCGCCTCGCCTTGCAGGCGGGCGTAGTCGGCCAGCAGTTGCTCGGGGTCGCGGCTGATGGCGTCTACGGCGTGGGGGTTCTTTTGGTCCAGGTTGTAGCCCGCAGTCTTGATCTGGTCGATGCTGACTTTCCAGGCCCGTTCGTTTTCCACGCGACTGGCAAAGCCATCGGCCTCGCTGCCCCACCAGGCTTTCTCAAGGTCGAACTCTTCGATGCGGATGGGCTTGGTCTTGTTGTAGTTCTTCACACCCGCTGGATACGGGTGTTCGTAGTACCAGACCTCTTGGGTCGGTGTGCCCTTGGTGAAGAACAGCAGGTTGGTCTTGATGCCGGTGTAGGGCGCGAACACGCCGTTGGGCAGGCGCACGATGGTGTGCAGCTTGCATTCCGTCAGCAGTTGTTCTTTGATGCGGGTCTTGACGCCTTCGCCAAACAGCGTGCCGTCCGGCAGCACCAGTGCGGCGCGGCCGTGGGCTTTGAGGATGTGCTTGATGAGCACCAGAAACAAATCCGCCGTTTCCTTGGTGCGCACATCGCTGGGGTAGCCCTGCTCAATGCCCGGCTCTTCGACGCCGCCAAAGGGCGGGTTGGTGAGCACCACGTCCACCCGTTCGGCCCCTGTGTAGTCGCGCAGCGGGCGGGCCAGGGTGTTGCCGTGCACCACCTGGCTGGGCACCTCGATGCCGTGCAGCATGAGGTTGGTGACGCACAGCATGTGGGGCAATTGCTTCTTTTCCACGCCGCCAATGCAACTCTGCAGTACGGCCTCTTGCTCGGTGTTGTTGACCTGTTTGCGCATGTGCTCGATGGCGCAGACCAAGAAGCCGCCGGTGCCGGTGGCCGGGTCCAGCACTTTTTCGCCCAACTGGGGGTTGACCATGTCCACCATGAACTGGGTAACGGCGCGGGGCGTGTAGAACTCGCCTGCGTTGCCGGCGCTTTGCAGGTCTTTGAGGATTTTTTCGTACAGGTCGTTGAACTGGTGGCGCTGGCTCTGGCGGTTGAAGTCGATGGCGTTGAGCTTGTTGATCACCTGGCGCAGCAGGTGGCCGCTTTTCATGTAGTTGTAGGCGTCTTCAAACACGCCGCGCACCACAAAGCCGCGCGGGTTGCGCTGGGCGTCGCCGCGCAGGTTTTTCAGGGCACCGAACAGGTCGTTGTTCACAAAGCTCAGCAGGGGGTCGCCAGTGATGCCTTCGGCGTTGGCCGCCCAGTTGCGCCAGCGCAGGGGCTGGGGGATGGGGCTGGTGTAGCTGTCGCGGGTGAGCTCCAGCTCTTCTTCCAGCGCGTCAAACACTTTGAGGAACAGGAGCCAGGTGAGCTGGGAGATGCGTTGGGCGTCGCCATCGACGCCGCTGTCTTGGCGCATCACGTCCTGGATGGACTTGATGACGCTGGAGAGGTTGGACATGCAGTTTTCTAAGTTCTTATGAATGAAATAGGGCTATAGCCCTCGTGGAATATGCGTGTGCAGCTATTAATTACGTAGCAAATTGCGACTGATTTGGCAAGACTCACTCATCCAGCCAGTCGATCTGTGGGCCCACCGGGGGCCAGGTGCCAGCGGCCACTCGCTGGGCATACCAGCGGAGCATGGCGGCGTCTTCCACCGCGTATTCGCTGCGGGCAGACTTCCAGATCAGGCTGGGCTGGTGGGCGCGCAGGCCTTCCAGCGCTTTCTGGGCTTTGGCCACGGTGACTTTGTCGCCGGTTTTCTCGTTGTAGAACTGCAGGGCTTCTGCGTCATACGGGCGAAAGCGCGTACCCAACTCCAGCATGCGCCACAGCACGGCTTGTTCCAGGGGCTTGAGGGCGGTGTAGTCGCTTTCCATTTGGGCCTCGTCGGTTTGCTGCTGCTGCAGCGCTTTGGCGAGCATGGCATCTTCAAACCGGCCGGCGTGGGTGGACAGGGGACTGAGTACTTGGCCCAAGGCCTCCATAAAGAACTGGGGCCGCTGGCCGAACAGGACAAAGGCTTCATGCAAGATGGCTTGATTTACCTCTGCCAGATCGGGGCGCTGCTGGGTGATGAGCTGGGCGATGTGGGCGATGAAGTCTGGCCCCAGCTCGGGCATGCGCTGAATTTGGGAGCCATAAAACGGCGCCGCGTTGGTGTTGACCAGGCGCAGGAGTTTGTCGCGGTCAGAGCCTGACATGACCAGCATGAACTGGACCTGGCCGGGGCGGTTAAGCTGGTCGCGTGCGGACTTGAGTGCGGCCATTGCGGTTTCGCCCGCCTCGCTGGTGAGAGCATGCTGTGCTTCGTCAATGATCAGTGCCACCGGGTTTTTGGCGGCCTCGACCAAGGCACGCAAAGCATCCGCCAGCGTAGTGCCGTCCACCCGACCTATTTTGGAGGTGTCGATTTTGATGCCGCCCACGCTGATGCTTTCCAGCCCGGCGGATTTGACGGTTTTGGCCACCACGCCAAGCTGCTTCATGAGCGCGCGGCCTACGGCCTCGGCAATCAGGCTGCCCGGGTCACGCTTTTGGTCGGCCCACAAGTCCACATAGACCACCACCACTTGGCGCCGTGCCAGTTCGGGCATGAGGTCTGCCTGCAAAAAGGTGGATTTACCCGTGCGCCGGGGTGCCGCCAGGAACAGGCCATTGGGTGCATCGCTGAACGCAGCTTTGCCTTGTAGGGCATTGGCGAGGTCTGCAGCGAGCGTGGTGCGGGGGTAATAGAGCATGGAATATCCAAAATTATCTGAATTTAGATATTTTATCCAAATATGGATAGTTCTGGGTATTTAAGAAACTGCGTACAGCTCGCGCTCCAGGGTTTGCAAGGCACTCAGGTATTGGGGACGGCCGCCAAAACTTTTGATGATTTCAGCGGGGCGGCCAATGTCGGTAAAGGGCTGGACGTTGAAAACCGTGTCGGCCTCGATGGTAGCAATGCCTTCGTCGGCGTATTTGTCCAGCAGCGCGTCGATGACTTTGCGGGCCACGGGGCCGTATTGGGTGAACACATTGCGCTTCTTGACCCGGCTGGCGCGCTCGCGCCGGGTGAGCGCCGGCATGTTGTACGCCACGTGCAGCAGCAGGTCGAACGGGTCCAGGTTAGTGAGGCCGGTGCTGGCCAGCTCTTCGGTCAGCGCCTCGATGAGCACGCCCTGGCTTTCCAGCTCCTGCAGCAATGCGGCTTTGCGGTCCGCGTCATTCCAGGCTTGCAAGAACTTGTCCAGCGAGTCGTATTGTTTGGTGAGGTTGATGCGGGTGTAGTCGCGCAGGCTCTCGGTGATGAGCTTGCCCTGGGCGTTGAGATATTGCACGCGCTCGCGGGCCACGGCGACCGTGACCATGCCGCCAACGATGTATTTCTTGGGGCCATCGCCGCCGGGTGCGAAGGGGCCGAGGGGCGGCAAGTTGTCCAAACCGGCTTCGACGGGGTCAAGCTGAACGGCATTGAACGCATCCGGCGGCGTATCCGGCGGCGCGATGGGCTGGCCGGCCTTGGGCTCGTAAATCTGCACCGGCTCGCCGTCAAAGTCCTTGTCGGCAAATAGTTCGGTGGCGCGCTTGAAGTCGAGGATGGTGAACCAGGTCTTGCCCAAGTCTTCGCGCAGGCGGGTGCCGCGGCCAATGATCTGCTTGAACAGCGTCATGGACTTGATATTCTGGTCCAGCACGATGAGCTTGCAGGTTTGCGCGTCCACGCCCGTGCTCATGAGCTTGGAGGTGGTGGCAATCACCGGGTAGGTCTTCTCGGGGTCGATGAAGTTGTCCAGCTCACGCTTGCCCTCGGGGTTGTCGCCGGTGATCTGCACCACGTATTTGGGGTGGGTGGCGCAGAGGTCGGCGTTGGCATTGCTCAGCGCCTGGCGCATGCGGGCGGCATGGTCTATGTCTTCGCAAAAGACGATGGTCTTGGCGTAGCGGTCGGTGGCTTTTAAGTACTCAGTGATCTTGGCCGCCACGGCTTCGTCGCGCTTTTCCAGCACCAGTTTGCGGTTCATATCGGTACCGGTGTAAATGCGGTCTTCGATCAGGTTGCCGTGCTTGTCGGTCATGCCCGCCGTGGGGCGCCAGCCGAAAGCGTCTTTATCCAAGTCCACGCGAATGACTTTGTAGGGTGCGAGGTAACCGTCTTCAATGCCTTGCTTGAGGCTGTAGGTGTAAATGGGCTCGCCAAAGTAGTCGCTATTCGATATTTCTTTGGTTTCCTTGGGCGTAGCGGTCAGGCCGACCTGGGTGGCACTGGCGAAGTAGGTCAGGATTTCGCGCCAGGCGGAGTCTTCGTCGGCGCTGCCCCGGTGGCATTCGTCCACCACGATCAAGTCAAAGAAGTCGGGGCTGAACTGTTTGTAGATGTTCTGTTCTTCTTCGGTGCCGCTGACGGCCTGGTACAGCGACAGATAAATCTCATAGCTCTTGTCCACCAGCTTGGTGGTCTTGTTCACGGCCAGGTCCACGTCTTCCACCGATACCTTGCCCTGCGCGTCGACACGCTCCACGCCTTTGGCATTGGGACTGAGCTTGGCCATGGCGCCCTTGAAGGGTCGGAAGTCGTTGACCATGGTTTGGTCAATCAGGATGTTGCGATCCGCCAGAAACAGAATGCGCTTCTGGCCGCCAGGCTTGTCCGCGCGCCAGGGCGACTTCCACAGGCGGTGGATGATCTGGAAGGCGGTGTAGGTCTTTCCGGTGCCAGTGGCCATGACCAGCAGCACGCGGTTTTGCCCGGCCGCAATGGCCTCGACCGTGCGGTTGATGGCATTGAGCTGGTAGTAGCGCGGGGTCTTGGCGGTGGTGGCGAGGGCGTAGTCGAATTCGGCCACGCGCTGCACGTCCTCCGTCCAGCCTTTCCACGTGCAGTAGCGGGCCCACAGCTCTTGTGGCGATGGGAATTGGTCCAGCGTGAGGCTTTGCTCCAGCACACCCGTGGCCAGTGTGGCGTCGCGGAACACGAAGCCGTCACCATTGCTGGCGAAGCTGAATGGCACGTCCAGCAGCTCTGCGTAGTTGATGGCCTGCTGCATGCCTGCACTCATGGACAGGCGCGACTTTTTGGCCTCCACGATGGCCAGCGGAATGTTGGGTTTCAGAAAGAGTGCAAAGTCTGCGTGCAACACGGTTGCCAGGTCACGCTTGGCGGTCTTGCCACGCACCACCACACGGCCCGCACGCAAGGGGTATTGGGCGTAAATCTGGTCGAGGGTGTGCCACCCGGCCTGCACGATGGCCGGGCGGATGACCTTGTCGCACAGGTCGCTTTCAGAGAGGTTTTTGTTGTTCACGGCAGTCCCTGTCCGAACATAACCCAAAAAACAACCCCCGCAACGACGAAGCGCCAGAAGAAAGAAGCAGGCGCTAGCTTTCCAACCCCCGCTTGATCCGCCACTGCTTGACCAGCGCGTAAACGGCCGGAATCACCGCCAGCGTCAGCACCGTGCTCGACACCATGCCGCCGACCATCGGCGCGGCGATGCGGCTCATCACCTCAGAGCCGGTGCCAGTGCCCCACAGGATCGGCAGCAGCCCGGCCATGATGGCCACCACCGTCATCATCTTGGGCCGCACGCGCTCGACCGCGCCCTCCATCACTGCGCCATACAGGTCCGCCGCGCTCGGGTCCGTCCCCGATGCCCGGCACTTCGTTTTAACCGCTTCCCAGGCGTGGTCGAGGTAGATCAGCATCACCACGCCGGTCTCGGCCGCCACGCCGGCCAGCGCGATGAAGCCGACCGCCACCGCCACCGACAGGTTGTAGTTCAGCAGCCACATCAACCACACGCCGCCCACCAGGGCGAAGGGCACCGACAGCATCACGATCAGGGTCTCGGTCAGGCGGCGGAAGTTCAGGTACAGCAGCAGGAAGATCAACAACAAGGTGACCGGCACCACGACCTTCATCTTCTCGATGGCGCGTTCCATGTACTCGAACTGGCCGCTCCAGGTGGCGTAGTAGCCGGGGGGAAACTTGACCTGCTCGTTCACCGCCTTGCGCGCATCGGCCACGTAGCCGCCGATGTCGCGGTCGCGAATGTCGACGTAGATATAGGCCGACAGCAACGCGTTTTCGGTGCGGATGCCGGGCGCCCCCTTGGCCACCTCGATACGCGCCAATTGGCCCAGCGGAATCATGGCGCCATCCATCGTCGTCACCAACACCTCGCGCGCAATCTGCTGCGGGTCGCTGCGCAATTCGCGCGGGTAACGCACCGTCACGCCAAAACGCTCGCGCCCCTCCACCGTGGTGGTGACCATCTCGCCACCCAGCGCGGTGCCGATCACGTCCTGCAGCTCGCCCACCGCCAGGCCATAACGCGCCAGTTGCGCCCGGTCGGGCTCGATGTTGAGGTAGAAGCCACCGGTGATGCGCTCGGCAAAGGCCGAGGTGGTGCCCGGCACCTGCTTCACCACCGCTTCGATTTCCTTGGCCAGCTTCTCCATTTCGCCCAAGTCCTTGCCAAACACCTTGATGCCAATCGGCGTGCGGATGCCGGTGGACAACATGTCGATGCGCGCCTTGATCGGCATGGTCCAGGCGTTGGACACACCGGGGAACTGCAGCGCGGTGTCCATCTCGGCGATCAGCTTGTCGGTGGTCATGCCGGCGCGCCATTCGGACTCGGGCTTGAGGTTGATCACGGTCTCGAACATCTCAGTCGGGGCCGGGTCGGTGGCGGTATTGGCGCGGCCCGCCTTGCCCCAGACCGAGGCCACCTCGGGAAAGCTCTTGATGATCTTGTTTTGGGTCTGCACCAGTTCCGCCGCCTTGGTGATCGTCATGCCCGGCAGGCTTGACGGCATGAACAACAAGGTGCCCTCGTTGAGCGCGGGCATGAACTCGCTGCCCAGCTTTGAGGCAGGGTAAACCGACACCAACAAGGCCAGCAACGCGGCCACGATGGTGAGTTTTTTCCAGCGCATCACACCCTGAATGATCGGGCGGTAGACCCAGATCAGAAAGCGGTTCACCGGGTTCTTGGCCTCGGGCATGATTTTGCCGCGAATGAACAGCAGCATCAGCACCGGCACCAGCGTCAGGGACAGCAGCGCCGCGGCGGCCATGGCAAAGGTCTTGGTGTAGGCCAGCGGTGCGAACAGGCGCCCTTCCTGCGCTTCGAGCGTGAACACTGGCAGGAACGACACGGTGATGATCAGCAACGAGAAAAACAGCGCCGGGCCGACCTCCTTGCAGGCGTCGATGATGGCGGTGGCCCGCTGCGTTTTCGAGTGTTCGGCGGGTAGCCGCTCCAGATGTTTGTGCGCGTTTTCGATCATCACAATTGCCGCGTCCACCATTGCACCAATCGCAATCGCGATGCCGCCCAGGCTCATCAGGTTCGAACTCATGCCCAGCAGACGCATGGCGATGAAGGCCATCAAAATGCCCACCGGCAGCATCAGAATCGCCACCAGCGCGCTGCGCACATGCAACAGGAATACAAAACACACCAGCGCCACGATGATGCTTTCTTCAAGCAGCGTTCGTTTCAAGGTGTCGATGGCACGGTGAATCAGGTCCGAACGGTCGTACACCGCCTCGATGCTGACGCCCTCGGGCAAGCCGGCGCTGATCTCGCTGATTTTGGCCTTGAGGTTGTGAATCACCTCCAGCGCGTTCTGCCCGTAGCGCGCCATGGCGATGCCCGACACCACCTCGCCCTCGCCGTTGAGTTCGGTCAGGCCACGGCGTTCGTCCGGGGCCAGCTCGACGCGAGCGATGTCGCGCACCAGCACCGGCGTGCCCTTCTCGCTCTTGACCACCAGGTTCTCGATGTCGCCCTTGCCGCGCAAGTAACCCTTGCCGCGCACCATGTATTCGGTCTCGGCCATCTCGACCACGCGCCCGCCGACATCGCGGTTCGACTCACGGATTACCTGCGTCACCTTGTTCAACGCAATGCCGTAGGCACGCAGCTTGACCGGGTCCACCGTCACCTGGTAGGTCTGCACAAAACCGCCGATGGAGGCCACCTCGGCCACACCATGCGCCTTGGTCAACTGGTAGCGCAGGTACCAATCTTGCAAGGTGCGTAGTTCCGCCAGCGACTTGTTCTTGGCCAGCACCACATACTGATAGACCCAACCGACGCCAGTAGCGTCCGGTCCGATTTGCGGCGCCACGCCCTTGGGCATGCGACCGGAGGCGAAGTTGAGGTACTCCAGCACCCGTGAGCGCGCCCAGTAGATGTCGGTGCCGTCTTCAAAAATGATGTAGACGAAGGACGCGCCAAAGAAGGAAAAACCGCGCACCACCTTGGATTTGGGCACCGACAGCATGGCGGTGGTCAGCGGATAAGTAACCTGGTCTTCCACCACCTGCGGCGCCTGGCCGGGGTACTCGGTGTAAACGATGACTTGCACGTCCGACAAATCGGGCAACGCGTCGATGGGCGTCTTCAGCACGGCGTAGATGCCGCCCAGAGTGACGAACAGCGTGGCCAGCAACACCAGGAAAATGTTGCGGCCCGACCATTCAATGAGTTTGTTGAGCATGTGCGTCCCCCGTCAATGGCCGGTATGCGCACCAACGGCGCTGGCCGGCGCGCGGGCCGCCGGCTTGGCGCTGGCGCTCGCTGCGGGGGGCATTGCGCTGGACTTGCCAGCCGGCTTGATCGAGGTGATCACCCATTCACCAGCCTGGCGCTCGACGAACTCGAAGGAGACCACACTGCCCGGCTGCAGGCCTTTCAGCAGCGCGCCATTGGCAAGCTTGAACTCCATCGTCATGGCCGGCCACTTGAGGCTGGCCACCGGTCCGTGGCTGACGCTGACGGTAACTGCCTTGGCATCGACTTCATCGACCGTGCCAACGGCCTGGTGCGCAACCGGGCTGGCGCCCACTCTGCCCACCGCACCGCTGGCGGCTGGCACCGGTGCGCTGGCCGAGGGCGCTGGCGCAGCGCCATGCGCGGCGTGCCCAAAACTGCCGACCGCTGCCTTCAGGTTGCTCTCCGCATCGATCAGGAAGTTGGCCGTTACCACCACCACTTCTCCGGTCTTGACGCCGTCGAGCACTTCCACGTAGTCGTCGCTGCGCGCGCCAAGTTTCACTTCACGCGGCTCGTACAGCCCTTCCTTGAGCTGCACCAGCACGATACGCCGGGTGCCACTGTCGATGACCGCCGAGACCGGCACCGTCACGGTGTTGGCACGCGCCGCCACCGCCAGCTCGACACTGGCAAACATGCCGGGCTTGAGCAATTGGCCGGGGTTGGCCAGCTCAATACGCACCTGCACGGTGCGGGTCTCGGCCTTGAGCGTGGGGTAGACATAGGTCACGTTGCCGACGAAAGCTTTGTCCGGGTAGGCGTTGATCGTCAGTTTGGCCTTGGCGCCCGACTTGACCAGTGCGAGGTCTTGCTCGAACACATCCGCCAACACCCACACCGAGGACAGATCGCTCACCTGGTACAACATCTCGCCCGGCATGAAGCGCATGCCCTGCAACGCCTTCTTCTCGGTCACAATGCCCGCCACCGGCGAGCGAAAGCTCAGGGTGCGGGTGGCTGTGCCGGATTGGGCCAGGGCGCGGATTTGTTCTTCGGAGATATCCCAGTTTTTCAGGCGCAGCAGGCTCGAATCGGCCAGTTGCTGCATGCCGTCGCGCGCGCCGCTGGGTGCGCCCCCCAGCGACAACACGCCTTGCGCGGCAATCGCGTATTCGCGCTGCGCCGAGACCAGCTCGGGGCTGTAGGCCTCGAACAACACCTGCCCTTTAGCCACGACCTGCCCCGTAGCGTTGACGTGTAAGCGTTCCACATAACCCTCGAACTTGGGCGCGACCACGTAGACGCGCCGCTCGTCGGGCTCAATTCGGCCGACGGCCCGCACCACTTTGTCGATCACGCGCAAGCTGGCGGCCTCGGTTCGGACGCCGAGTTTTTGCACTTTGTCGGTGCTGATCTTGATCTGGTTGGCCGACGCCCCCGGTTCCGGTTCCTCACCGGCATAAACCGCGATGTAGTCCATGCCCATCGGGTCTTTCTTGGGGCTAGGCGAGGTGTCGGGCAAACCCATTGGGTTGCGGTAGAACAGCGGCTTGCGCGCCGGCTTGGCGGCGCTGTCAGCCGGCGCCGCTTGGCCAGTGAGCGCGGCATGGCCGGCGCTATTGCCCCGCTGGCCAAGCCAGTACCCGCCAACCGCGGTCAGTACGGCCAGCGCGAGTGCGCCGCCAAGAACAAAGGTGTTGCGATTCATAACTCTTCTCCCACGAGGCGTTCGATGGCGGCCAGCCGGGTCTGTGCCTCGACCTGCGCCTTGATCAGTTGTTGTTTGGCCTGACGGATTTGGCGCTGCGCGTCGAGCAAGGTGGCGAAGTCCAGCTTGCCGCTCTCGTACCCCGCCAGCGCCGCCTTGAACGTCAGTTCGGCCTGCGCCAGCAAGCTGCCGGTGATCAGCACCTGCGTGCGCCGGGCGGCCTCCAGCGCCGACAGGTTCTCGTCGAGTTCCGCCAGCACCTGGTTGGCAGTGGCCTGTTTGCGCGCACGCGCCGCCTCCAGCATGGCCTGCGCCTCGCGCTCTTGCGCGCGGCGCGATGACTGTTGCAAGGGGATATTGATCTCCACCATCAACTCCCAATCCTTGATCCGGTTGCGGCTCTGAATCGGGGCGATGCCGAAACTGAAATCCGGGTAGCGGTTCTTCCAGCTCAACTCGCGACCTTTCTCGGCGGCCTGCACCAACGCCTCGTCGGTAAACAAGCGTGGGTTGCGCGCGCGCGCACGCTCGGGCAAACCCGCCAACGCGGCGGGCGGTGGTAGCGCCCGCAACTGCGCGGGCTCGGCCAGCGGCGCGTCCGCCGGGCGCGCCACCAACATGTTCAGGCGCGACTGGAGCATGCGCTTGTCGTTGTCCAGCGCAATCAATTCGTTGTTCAGGTTGGTCAGTTCCACTTGAGCACGAATGGCATCGGCCTGCGCCGCCAGCCCACCGGCATAACGCACCTGCGCCACCCGTTCCAGGCGCCCCATCAGGTCGAGTATTTCGCGTGTCAAACGCTCGTTCTGGTAGGCCAGGTAGAGCTGGGCGTGGCTCACTTTGATGCCCGCGGCAACGTCAGCCCAGGTGCCCAGCGCCCGACCCTGTGCGCCTTCGGCTTGCCAGGCTGCCATATCGCGCTGCAAGCCGCGTTTGCCGAACCAGGGCAGGTCTTGCATCAAGGTATAACGTGTGCTGCCAACGCGGCTCGGCCAGAGGCTGGCGGTTTGCTCACCGCCCATGGTGATGTCTTGCAACTCCATGCGCAGCCTGGGGTCGGGAAAAGCGCCGGCCGGCTCAATGCGCTCGCTGGCGGCACTGGCCTCGTGGCGCATGCTGGCGTATTCGGGGTTGCCCTGGCGCGCCAACTGCAACAGGCTCTGAACATCGGCGCCCGGCGCCGGCTGGTTGGCCAAAACACCAACGCTGGTGCCCAGCCACAGCAGCACGGCCATCGCCGCGCCGCGTAAATTCACTAAAGGGGACATGCTCCAACTCCTCACAAACCACGCCCCATGGGGCGAACCGACGTGCCCATGGGGGGCGCGTCAAGGCGTCAAGAAGTTAGCACCGGGCCGGCGGTCGCCAGATGTTGGACTGGGCGGGCTCGATCCGCACCTCGGTGTGAAACCGATGCACGGTCGGCTGCGTGACCTGCACGGCAAGGGATCCCTTGGGCAGCAACCAAGCGAGCCCACCCGTCGGGCAATCTTGGCCCATCTTGCAAGGCTGGCCGGTTGCGGCCGTGGCGTCGGCGTCATCGCAGCAGTCGGCGCCGCCATGCGCACTGGCGGCGTCGCCCGTCGCATGGTGCTGCGTCATCGGGCACGGCAGCGCAGCCGTGCCCAGCGCGGCGTAGCCGTAGGCCGGTATCACCAGACTGAGCAAACACAACAGGAGAATTCGAAGACTGCGCACACCTGCACTTTCACACGAGAATAGACTAACCTATTTGATGCATATCAAGCCAAGCAGTCGGCAACGCGGTACCTTGTCTCACTCCGTCACGCAGCGGCCCGCCCCATATTCGCCAGTCTATCCGAAGGCGCTTTGCCATGAGCACATTCAACTCTTATCCCACAATCGTGGGCCTGGCCGCCTCATTGGCGCTGGGCCTGCTCATCGGCCTGGAGCGCGGTTGGCGCGAGCGCGAGTTGTCCGACGGTGGCCGCGTCGCGGGCCTGCGCACCTTTGCACTGACCGGCCTGCTCGGTGGCCTGCTGGCGAGCTTGTTCGACGACTTCGGCCCCTGGCCGCTGCTGGGCGGTCTGGTCGGCGTCTCGATGCTGCTGGCGGTGTCGTACCGCGCGGCCTCCAAATCTTCTGGCAACCTGAGCATCACCAGCGCGGTGGCCATGCTGCTGACCCTGGTGCTGGGCGCCATCGCCGCGCGCGGCGCCATCGCGCTGGCGCTGGCCGCCGCCGTGATCGTGGCGGTACTGCTCGATTTGAAACCCACCCTGCACCGCTGGCTGCACCTGATCGAACACCGCGAGTTGACTGCCGCGCTACAGTTGCTGGTACTCTCCGTGGTGATCCTGCCCAACCTGCCCGACCAAGGTTTTGGCCCCTACCAGGCGCTCAACCCCTATCGCCTGTGGTGGGCGGTGGTGCTGATCGCCGGCTTGTCGCTGGCGGGCCACGTGGCCATGCGTATTACCGGCGCGCAACGCGGCGTATTCTGGACCGGCGTGCTCGGCGGGCTGGCCTCCTCCACTGCGGCAACCTTGACACTGGCTCGCCATGCGCGCAAACAACCCGCCCTGGCGGTGGCGGCGGCGGCCGGCATTCTGGCCGCCTGCGCCGTGATGTTTGTTCGCATGGCGGTGTTGGCCGTGTCGATCCAACCGGCGCTGGCCCTTGCCGTGGGCGTGCCACTGGTAGTGACCGGCTTGGTGATGTTCGGCTTGGCGATTTGGCAATGGCGCCGGCGCGGCGCGGCCGTGGCGTCCGAGGCGGACATGGAGCCCGTGGCGCCCTTCGACCTGGGCACGGCCTTGGGTTTTGGCGCCTTTCTGGCAGTCATGGCGGTGCTGATTCCGGCCGCGCAGCAATGGCTTGGCACGCCGGGCGTCTATGCCTTGGCCGCACTGTCGGGGGTCGCCGATGTCGATGCGACAGTGATCTCGGTCTCTCGCCTGCACGGCAGCAGCGGTCTGAGCGCCACCACCACGGTGCTGGCATTGGCCCTGACGGCGCTCACAAACATGGTCACCAAAGCTGCCATCGCCTGGAGCACCGGCGGCGCGGTGCTGGGCTGGCTGGTGGTGCGGGGTTACGCCATCACGATGGTGGTGGGTGGAGTTGTCGTGGCATGGTCGGTTTGGGCGTGAGCCACGCAAGGCCCCAGCCATCGCGCCCAACAGCCACGAAGTCGTTTCGTCACCTGGCTTCCAGACCGTACCGATTGAAGATCTTGGCGTAGCTCTTGTCGGCTTTCGCGGCGACGATCCCGTCGTCAAGGATCTTCAACAGCTTGTCCGCATCGACCAGCGCTTTCGACACCATGGCGTGGAATTCCTTGGGCTTAACGCCCGGTATCGGCAGGTGGCTGGTGCCGTCCAGATCAAGTTGTCCCATGGCTGAGAACGCCTGGAGCACTTCCACGTCGCCCAGCACGAAATCGCAGCGGTCTCGCTTAAGCATGGCAAACCGACTGACTTCGTCCTTGGCCCCGGTATCGAGCTGGGACTTCGGAATGTCGTACATCGTGTAGTTGTAGCCGTGCAAGCCACAGTAGCGATACGACTTCATGTCTTGCACCGTCGTCAGTTTGGGTGGGCTGGGGTACTTGCTAGTTCTGTAGAACAAGACACTGTGCAGTCTGTAATAGGGCCTGGTCATCAGGAATTTCTGAGCCCGCTCTTCGCTGAAAGAGGCGTTCAGCAGCATGGTCACCTGTCCGGATTCCACCTGCGCCAAGCAACGCTTCCAGGGAAGCAGCGTAATCTGGGGGGCATACCCGGCACGTTCCAATATGCCAAAAATCAAATCCTTGGAGGCCCCGACGATCTTGTCCGGGTTCTTGGGATCGACAAAAGTATAGGGTGGCCAACCCGCAGCGTCATCACAGATCAACAAGGCTTGGTCGGCACGCGCCGAACCGACATGGGCCAAAGACAGCCACGTGATCCACGCGACAACACGGATCATCGTCATAGTCATCGTCATCGTCATCCTTGTTGAGAGGCAATCAAATGCAGTGGTCCGCATGGACCTTCCGGTGCCGGACAGTACACCCCATTGCAGATGCGAGCCGCCGTGCTTGCCAGTGTCCTACTTTCAGTATGTGCCCACAAGCCTTGCCCCATGGCGTGACAGCGCATCGCCTAGCGGCGTTTCCAATTCGAATACAGCAGCCAGCACCAAGCCGCGCCCAGCGCGACATAGTTCAGCGCCAGAAACCAGGGTGTATTCCAGGCCAGTCCGTCGAAACCACGTTCGGTAAACGGGTAGAGCACTGGCACCGGGAAGTAGTCCGCCGAGTGCGTGAAGATGTCGATCACGATGTGCGACCACCAGCCCAACAGCGCGATCCAGAGCGTGCGCAGCAGTGCCCAACACAACAACGTGACCGTGCCCGCGATGACGGCGCTGTGCATGATGCAGTGCAGATGGTGCGACCAGAGTTCGACCAGCGCAGGCACCACCGGCTCCTGGCCAGGCACCGCGATGGCAAACGCACGCAGGGTGGCCAAGGTGCCCTCGCCCCACAGCCACCAGCCGATGATCGGCAGCAAATGCAGCACGTCAGGCAGCGCCGCCAGGACCACCGTGGTCGCCACGGTAGCGGATGTGATCGGCCAGCGGCGGCGCGCCAGCGTGACGCCGGCGCCAACCCACAAAGCATGTGCAAGGATGTCCACGGGCCGGCCGCGCCGCCTCAGCTCTTCTTCAGCACGGCGGCGCGCAAACGCAGCGCATTGCCAATCACCGACACCGAACTGAAGCTCATCGCCAAGGCGGCGATCAGCGGCGACAGCAGCCAACCCGTGAACGGGTACAGCAACCCGGCGGCAATCGGAATACCCAGCGCGTTGTACAAGAAGGCGAACATCAGGTTCTGCTTCATATTGGCCACCGTGGCTTCGGACAACAGGCGCGCGGTCGTGATGCCGCGCAGATCCCCTTTGACCAGTGTCACCTGGGCGCTGTTCATGGCCACATCGGTGCCAGTGCCCATGGCGATGCCGACATCGGCTTGGGCCAGCGCTGGGGCGTCGTTGATACCGTCACCGGCCATGGCGACAACCCGCCCCTCCTTCTGCAGACGCTCCACCAAAATCAGTTTGTCGGCTGGTTTGACTTCACCATGGACCTCGTCAATGCCCAGCTTGGCCGCCACCGCCTTGGCGGTGGTGAGTCCGTCGCCGGTGGCCATCACGATGCGCAAGCCGGCTGCCCTAAGCGTCATCAGGGCTTCGGGCGTGCTGGCCTTGACCGGGTCGGACACCGCCAGCAATCCCGCCAACTGGCCGTCCACCGCCAGGTGCATCACGCTGGCGCCCTCGGCGCGCAGGGCCTCGGCCTTTTCCAGCAGGATGTCGACCGCAACACCCAATTGTTGCATCAAAGTGGTGTTGCCCAGGGCCAATTGCCGCCCCGCCACCGTGGCGCGCACGCCAATGCCCGAGCCTGACTCGAAACCCTGCGGCTTGTCCAGCGTCATGCCACGTTCCCGCGCGGCTCGCACGATGGTCTCAGCCAGGGGGTGTTCGCTGCCCTGATCCAGGCTGGCGGCCAGGCGCAACACCTCGTCAGCCTCGAAGCCCGGCGCCGGCACGGCACGCTCGAACGCCGGACGGCCTTCGGTCAGGGTGCCGGTCTTGTCGATGATCAGCGTGTTGACCTTGCGCAGGTTCTCAATCGCTGCAGCATCGCGAAACAACACCCCTTGCGTGGCGCCGCGCCCGCTGGCGACCATGATCGACATTGGCGTGGCCAGGCCCAGGGCGCAGGGGCAGGCAATGATCAGCACCGCCACGGCGTTGATCAAACCATAAACCCAGCTCGGCTGCGGCCCGAAGAAGCCCCAAGCAAAGAAGGTGAGCAGCGCGATCACCACCACCGCCATCACGAAGTAAGCCGCCACCAGGTCGGCCATACGCTGCATCGGCGCCTTGGAGCGCTGCGCTTGCGCCACCATTTGCACGATTTGCGACAGCATGGTGGCCGCACCCACCTTGTCCGAGCGCATCACCATCGCGCCGCTGGTGTTGAGCGTGGCGCCAATTACTTTGTCGCCCACGCGCTTGGTCACCGGCAAGGGCTCCCCAGTCAGCATCGACTCGTCCACCGCGCTGCTGCCCTCGGTCACGGTGCCGTCCACCGGCACTTTCTCACCGGGGCGAACCCGCAGCAAGTCACCCACGTGCACGTGGTTCAAGGGCACGTCTTCCTCGGCGCCATCGGCGCGAATGCGCCGCGCCGTCTTGGGCGCCAGGCCCAACAGCGACTTGATGGCGGCGGAGGTCTGCGAACGCGCCTTGAGCTCCAGCACCTGGCCCAGCAGGGTCAGGGAGATGATCACCGCCGCCGCCTCAAAATAGACCGCGACCCGCCCCATCGAGACAAACGAGGCCGGAAACACCTGCGGTGCGATGGTCGCCACCACGCTGTAAACAAACGCGGCGCCGGTGCCCAGAGCGATCAGCGTCCACATATTGGGGCTGCGGTGCACCACCGACAACCAACCACGCGCGAAGAACGGCCAGCCGGCCCACAACACGATGGGTAGCGCCACCACCAGTTCGACCCAGCTCTGGACCGCCATATCCATCCACTGCAGCCGGTGGCCGAACATCGCCAGCACAAAGACAATGGCCGTCAGCGGCAGGGTCCACCAGAAGCGGCGCTCGAAGTCGCGCAACTCCGGGTTGTCGTCATCGCCCAGTTCGGGCAGCAGGGGCTCCAGCGTCATGCCGCATTTGGGACAACTGCCGGGGTGATCCTGCCGCACCTCGGGGTGCATCGGGCAGGTGTAGAGCGTGCCCGCCGCCGAGTCGACCCGAGTCGGTGCGGACACCACAACCGACGCGGACACCGCGTGGCGTGTCGGGTTCGCGGTGAACCTTCTCTTGCACTCGACACTGCAAAAATAGTAACTTCGCCCTTGATACTCCTCGCGGTGCTGCGACTGCTCGGTAACCGTCATGCCACAAATCGGGTCCAACATGGACACTGAACCGGCCGCTAGCTTGTTGGGGTCCTTGCCAACGTCGTCGCTTGCATCGGTGCTCATGCTCTGGCTCCGCTCAAGCGAGTGTGGCGCAGACCCGCTGCAACCGCTCGCGCGCCTCGTGCGCGACCGTCGCCACCTCGGCGTTGGCGGTCAAGCGCAGCATGGCGAGGGGGTCCATGAAGCCAACCGTGACCTGGCCGTCGGCATCCTGGCGCACGGCCACGTTGCACGGCAGAAGCAATCCAATGTCAGGCTCGGCCGTCAGTGCCCGATGCGCCAGCGGTGGGTTGCAAGCGCCCAGAATGCGATGCGGCGACACGTCCAGGCCCAACTTGGCCTTCATCGTGGCCTGCACGTCGATTTCAGTCAAGACACCAAAGCCTTCAGTCTTCAGGGCCGAGGTCACGCGCTCTACGGCCCCACTGAAGTCGGTCCGGCCAAGATGGGCATGGAAGCCGTACGAACTGGGTCCCGATGCCGGGGTGGCCTCGGGCTGGGTCGGGTTAAGGTCGCTGGCAATCATGATGTGTTCCCTTCGATTTGGTTAATGGTCCGTATGTCAATCCCGGCCGGGGGTGCTCAACCGCACCCGCAGCCGCCGGTTTTTCCGCCATGGCAAGCGCCAGACTTCGGTTGCGAATCAGGCGCGCTTGAACTCGCCAAGCGCGCCGGATAGCCCGCTGCTTCCAGGGCGGCCATCATGCGCGCGCCGCTCTGTGCCGCGTCGGCGCTGACACTGGCCCGGCCCGCAGCCAAATCAACCACCACCGCGTTGACGCCAGGCAGGCCCTGCAACGCCTGCGTGACGTGTTTGACACAGGCGCCACAAGTCATGCCGTCTACTTCCAGATCAATCGTATTCATAACCGGTCCTTTCAAGAATTGAGAAAGGGAGCGTGGTGCAATGGACCAGCCCCGCGCCTCAGGGTCAAGCTCACTTCCCACCTCGCTTGACCACCCAGGCCACAACTCCGGCGATCACTACGACCAGCAGAATCGGCCCCCACATGCCGCCGTAGCCACCCATCCAGCCACCGCCCCAGCCGCCGCCCATCATGTTGACGCCCTGCGCCCCTGCCACACCACTGGTCAGCGCCGTCACCCCGCCCACCCCACAAGTAAAGAGTTTCTTCATAGATTTCCCCAATGAAACATCGAAATGACCGCCTCCAAAGAAGGCGGACGCGTGAGGCCACCGTTTGGCCCGAATCGCAAGGCCGTCGCGACTCGGAACTGCGGCCAACAGACTCAATATAGGCAAACATCTGAACGCAGTCTGTGTGGCAGCAGACACGCCGGCGTCGAGCTTGTCCAGGCGCGCATCAGGGCGCGGCGGCAAGGTCCGGCCAGCGCGGCAGGAACCGGGACGTGTCACGAGCGTACCGTTCAAAAGTTTCGCCAAACTGCGTTCGCATCTCGCGTTCTTCCGTCACCGCGAGGCGTCCATACATAAGCAGCAGAATCGGAAACATCAGCAGCGTCAGCAGGGTGGGCCATTGCAGCAGGAAGCCCAGCAGAATCATCACAAAGGCGACGTACTGGGGGTGTCGAATGCGCGCGTAGGGGCCGGTGGTGGCCAGCGTATGTTGGCGTTGCGCGTGGTACAACACGTTCCAGGCGGCCGACAGCAGCATGAAACCCAACGCCAACAGCACGTAGCTGGCGATGTGCAACACACCAAAATGCGGGTCACCCTTTTCACCCAGCAAGGTGGACCACAGGTGCCCCGAGTTGTGCGACAGGATATCCAGACCCGGGTATTTGGTTTGCAGCCAGCCAGAGGCCAGATAGAGGGTCAAGGGAAAGCCGTACATCTCCACGAACAAGGCCACGATGAAGGCCGAGAAGGCACCAAACGTGCGCCAGTCGCGGGCCGTGTCGGGTTTGAAGAAGCTGAAGGCGAACATGATGAAGATCGCAGAGTTCAGAACCACCAAGGTCCACAGCCCGTAGGCCGGTGCGTCGTGCGTCATGTTGGGTCTCCCGGTTTGACTTGGCCCAACTTTTCGGACCCGATCTTGGACCCACCGCCGCGATCATGATGACCATGCCCGCCATGTTCGCCGTGCCCATGGTGCATGAAGACGTGCATCAAGGGACAAGCCAGCAGCAGCAAAAAGGGCAAGACTCCGACCACGTGTGCCAGGTGTTCGGTGAGCAGGAAATAAGCTGCCACCGCCCCGATGACGATCAGCCCGATCGCATAGCGCGAGCGCCAGAAACTGGGCGGCGCCTCATGATGCCCATGCCCGTGGTTCATGCCGTGCACCCCCTTCTAATCAGTTGAGGACAGAGCTGAAGATCTGCCCCACAAGCAAATCAGTCTAGTTGAGGACAGAGCTGAAGATCTGTCCCGCAAGCAAATCGGTCCAGTTGAGGACAGAGCGTCGCCCTGCTCCGGTCTGTCCCGCAAAGTCACTTCGAAGCAGCCGGCACCGCTGTGCGGTCCATCATCATCATTTGCATCATGGTCTCCATCATTTCCATGCGCTTGTCCATCATCTGGTGGTGCATCATCATGCCGGGCGGCATGCCGCCTTGCATCATGTCCTGGCCCTTCGCGCCCATTCCAGGCATTGCCCCCTTGGCGCCCATTCCCATGCCGCCCATCATCGGCTGCCCGCCCATCATGGGCATGTCGGCCTGCATGGTCTTCATGGCCTCCATCATCAGTGCACTGCGCTCGTCGGCGGACTTGGCGGCCATCATCTTGTCGCGCAGATCACGCATGGCCTGCATCTTCTGGTCCATCCTGGCCATGGACTCGTTCGCCGCGGCCTTGCTTGCAGCAGCCATGTCGGCGGCAGCGGCCGTTGTTGCGGCGGCAGCGGGAGCGGGTTTGGCGGCTTTGGTGGCTGGCGCCGCGGCCTTGGGCGTTTTCACCGCGGACGCGGCACCAGCGGGGTGATGTGCATCTTCGGCTCCGGTCGAAAAAGCAAGCAGGGCAAGCGTAGTGGCCAACACCAGGGGACGGACAACTTTCATGATGGACTCCAATCAATGGTTCACAACACACAGGCCGCTGATCGCAATCGCGGCGATTCAAACGGCCGGCGCCGCAGCACTGCCGTGCTACTTGACCCGTTGCAGTTCGGTAATGACCAGCCTGCCGTTCTCCTTGATCACCTTGAACTTGATCTTGTCGCCGGTCTGTACGTTATCGAGCAGACCCGGCGTTTTCACCGGAAACGCCATGGTCATGGCCGGCATGCCCAGGTGCCGGATGTCGCCGTGCTGGATGGTGAGCTTGCCCGCCTCCGTGTTGACTTTACGCACCACGCCCTCGGTGATGTCGTTGGCCTGGTCCGCCTTCGTCGCGGCCATCTTGCCGTGGTCCATCTTGCCGTGGTCCATGGGCTGCTGGGCGCCGACGCTGGTGGCACACACAGACGTGCCCGCCACGGCAAGCGCGGCTAGCACGGATTGAAGGACTTTGAAGGAAAATGTCATATAAGTATCTCGATTAACAATTGAACCTGTGAACTGGGCCGCGGGCGCGCATCACGCGCTAAACCGACCTGCGCCTGAGCAGCAAGCCGCCCAGACCGAAGAACAGCAGCGAGCCAAAGCCCCACACCCAGGCGTAGCCGATCATGTCACCCCAGGGCACCAACGCGTAGGCCACGCCAAGAATCGCCCAAACGATGGCGATGGGGACAATCAACCAGAAGTCTTCATTCACTTGCGTACTCCTTGATGGCTAGTAGTTCGTTCCATTAAAATAGATACAAACTGAGCGATAATTGCCATGCTTCTTCAACTTCTGGAGGCGGTAACCATGGCAAGAATATCCAAACGGGCTGCGTTGGTGCTGACATCTGAACAGAGGGCCACGCTCAAAGCATTGGCCGGGTCGAGGTCGGCGGCGACGCGAGAGGTTGAGCGTGCAAAGGTGATGCTGGGCTACGCGGATGGCGCGTCCATCACCGAGTTGCAGCGCTTGCTGGGGTTTAGTCGAGCGACGATCTACCGCTGCGTGGACAAGGCATTGGCCGCAGGTGTTCAGATGGGTCTCAAGGACAAGTATCACCGGCCATATGAACCGGAGATTGTCGAGGAGGCCAAGGCATGGGTGGTCAGCATCGCATGCACCAAACCCAAGGACCATGGGCTGGCGGCCGAGTTGTGGACGATCTCGGCGCTGGCGCGGTTTGTTGGCGAACACGCCGAAGCGGCAGGCTTCCCCCGTCTGGCCAATGCGGGCAAGAGCACCGTCTGGCGTATCCTGGACGATAACGACATCAAGCCGCACAAGATTCGCTACTACCTGGAAAAGCGTGACCCGGAATTTGACCGCAAGATGCAGGAAGTTTTGATGGTCTATCGGGACGTTTCGCTCTACACCGAAGGCGCTGTTCACGATGCGCGACCCAATCCTATCTACACCGTCAGCGTTGATGAAAAGCCTGGTGTTCAAGCCATCGGACTGACCGCGCCCGACTTGCCGCCGGTGCCGGGCAAGGCAACCAGTGTCGGGCGTGACTACGAGTATGTTCGTCACGGCACAGTGTCCATCTTGGCGGGCATCGACCTGCACTCTGGGCATATCTTTGCCAATATCGAGGACCGCCACCGTAGCGTCGAGTTCATCGCTTTGCTCAAGCAACTCGACGCGCACTACCCGCAGAATGCCATCATCCGCGTGGTGCTGGACAACCACTCGGCCCATATTTCCAAGGAGACCATGGCCTATCTCAGCAGCCGCCCCGGACGCTTCGAGTATGTTCATACGCCCAAGCATGGTTCGTGGCTCAACTTGATCGAATGCGCCTTCTCCAAGATGGCGCGCACATTCCTGCGACACATCCGGGTCACTTCCAAGGACGAGCTGAAACAACGCATCCTCAAAGGCATCGCAGAGATCAACGCATCTCCTGTGGTATTTCGCTGGAACAAGTTCGACCTCGGAGTGGCTTGATATGTATTTGTTTTAATGGAACCATCTACTAGTGACCAGCGCTGCCGCCGACCGCCGTGAGCGGCAAAGCCTGCATCATTTCGAAACCGACGGCCGAAAACACGTACATGGCGGCCACGATGACCAGCACCGAGACCGGCCCGACCCATGCACCGAGGCCGGCTTGCACTGTAGCGCCACCCCACGACACGGTCACACCCGCCGACAGCGGGGCGGTTTGGCGCGTGGGCCACAACGACGCGGCAATACCGGTGGCGAAAACGGTCAGCGCGGTCGCCATGATCGCACCGCCAATGGCCACGGCCATCATCAAACCCTGCCACAGGGCTGGTGCCTGCTGCTGGTACGAGACATCCATCACGCGACGCGGCACCCCCAGGTAACCTGCCGTGATGCCGGCCGCGCCAAACACGAGCAATCCGACCAAGGCCAGCCAGGGCATCCAGCGCAACAGTTCGGGCCGCCAAAGTGCTCGCCCGCCGATCGCGGGCAAGACCACCGACAGCGCCGCCAGCAAGGTCAGGCTCACCGTTCCGACCGTGAAGAAATGGAAGTAACCCGGCACAAAAAAGGTATCCGAGAGCAGCGGCGCGAGTTGACCCTGGATCAGCACGAAGGCGAACACCAACCCCAAACCCATGCTCAGCGCGGCAACACCCATCGCTGCCATCGCCGGGTTGCGCCACGGCAGCAGGCGGATCCAGCCAAACAAACCACGGCCACCCTGGGCGCGGGCGTGTACTTCAAGCGAAGCCACGATGATGAGGAAGGCCGTCAGCGTGGGCACGCTGACGAACAGCGACAACATCGACCCAGCCACTTGCACTACTTTGGGCAGGTCAGGCTCCAGAAACATGTGGTAAAGCGAGGTCGGCGGCACGAACACCAGGTACATCGAAAACACAATCTTCGAGAAGCGCTCGCCAAACACCGACTTGACCCCCGTGAGAGTTTGCATCAGCACGTACCAGAGGATGACCGTTGCCATGAGGGGCAGGTAGTGCATGTTGTGGAACACAATGTGCCAGCGCGTGCCGTGACTGGCCGGAAACGGTCCAACACCCAGCGCCCACAACACGCCGGGGGTGAAGGTGTAGAGGGCGGCGAAACCGGTCACGACCAAAAACCCCGCCCAGGCAAACAGGGCGAAACCCAATGCGCTCAGGCGCTCTTGTTGACCCCGCCAGCGCGGACGCAGCAACGTAACAATCGCGCAAATCGGCAACACCATCAAGCCCACGCCTAGCGCCAGATAGCCCAGATTGAACAGGAGCAGATCACCCGGGTTGTCGCCGACCAACTCAGGCGCGCCGTTGTAGAGCAGCGGCGTACCTGTGAACGAGCCACCCATGCTTAAGCCGAAACCCACCAGCATCAGTGCAAAGCCACCCCAGGCCAACCGTGGCCAGGCCAGCCCACCGTCGTATTCGGTCGCGGCAAAGCCAAGCAACAATGCCGCCTGCGCAGTAAAGAGCCAATAGAAGAAAATGCTGACCCCGTGCACGGTCAGAAAACGGTAGCCCGCATTCAGATTGACATCGAGCATGCCGCCGCGCACCAAGGCGGTTGCCAGACCCGCCAATACGCCCAATACCAAGGCGGCCAGGGCGATCGCTGCCATGCTTTTGAGCAGGCGGCGATCCGAGGCAGGAAGGCTGGCAAGACGTTCCACCGAACTTGCTGTGTGTGTCATGGTCAGACCACCTCAATCGTTGCTTGCATCAGGTCGTGCGCTTGACCGCAGTAGACCGTGCAGTGCATCAGGTAACGGCCAGGCCGTTGGAAAGTGAGTTCGGACTCGCCGAGCCGACCGGGCTGCAAGCGCATCATCCGCCCGCCCTTGCCGAACTGGATCGAGGCGCCATGGGAAACGTCAAGTGCCATCATCTTGAAACGATAGGCTTGACCCACGTCCAGCCGCAGCACGTTGGGCAGGTAGTACCACTTTCCCGCGGTCATCAAAACCTCAATCGGCGAGCCATCGGCAGGTGCACCTGGGGCATGGTCGAGCGGGGTTTGGCCGTGCGCATGGGCGTCCGGCACAACCGTTGCCGCACCGGGCACGGCGCCGTGCCCGGCATGGGGATCGGCTGGCATGGCCACATTCCGGGAGACCGGCGCGGCCGGGGTCATGTCGTGCCCGTCGTGGCCATCGTGGTGGTCTGCCGATGAGGCCGGCAGTCGACGTGGATAGACGCTGCCGTCTGGCATGCGAAAGCGTTCGATGAACTCCGCCGTCATGCGGCTGAACTCCTCGGCAGTCGGGCCGGCGGCGCCGCCGCCGCCGTGACCACCATGACCACCAGTCGGTGCCGACGCGGCAACCTCGTGAGCATGCGCGACGCCGTTGGGACGATCCACTCCCAATAAGGCCAAAGGCCCCGGTGCCGCACCGTAGGCAGCCCACAGACCGTACAAGCTGATACCGCCAAAGCCGCTGGCGGCAACGAAGGCGCGCCGGGTCGTGAAGTGTTTAGCGTCGTTCATATCTGGTCTCGATCATCAGTACGCTTGGTACACGGAGGTGCCGCCGTCAGGCTGCACCAACAAGACCGAATAGGGGTCTTTGCGGCCATGGTAGGCCGGCCCATCCATGCCCGGCGAACCCACCGGCATGCCAGGCACTGCCAAACCCAGCGCCTTGGGTTTCTCGCGCAGCAGGCGCTGGATCTCGCGCACCGGTACGTGGCCCTCAATGACATAACCACCGATGCGGGCAGTGTGGCACGAGCCCAACTTGGCCGGTAGCCCCAACTTGGCGCGCGGACCGTTGTTGCCGGTGTCAAACACGCGCACGGTAAAGCCGGCTTGCTCGACCAGCGCGATCCAGTCCTTGCAGCAGCCGCAGTTGGCGTCTTTCCAGACTTCCATCAAGGCGGGGGTCGGCGCCGCCCAGACGCCCGAGAGCGGCAGCAGACAAGCCGCGGCCAACAAGCTGCGGCGACTGAGTTCAATGGTCTTTGACATCACGTTCTCCTGATACCTTGCGGGACAGACCTTTGGCTCTGTCCTCAACTGACTAGACATACTTCCAGCTTTCAAAACACCCAGTCACACGTGCCAATACGGCTTGGTCATTGCAGGCTTGACCCGCAATCCATGGATCCCGGATCGAGTCCGGGATGACATAGCCTGAGCGACGGGTGCGGACACTTCACTTCAGCACGAAGCGCGCGGTGGACGACTTGCCGGCCAGCGAAACGATCGCCACCACCTTGGTGTTGGCGCCGACCTTGAAGCTGCCCTTGGCTTCGAGCTTGTCACCGGCGGGCTTGAGTTCGACCTCCTGCTTCTCCGTACCGGCGAGCAGAGTGAGCTTGGCGCTGCCCTTGCTCACATCGACCGGCTTGCCGTGATCGCGCAGGTGCAATTGCAGGGCATCGGGCTTGGCAACCAGTTCGTATTCGATGTCCTTGACCACCACCACCACGCCGCCCTGCAGCGGCTTGGTTGGGTGGCTATGGTCTTCCGCCGCGAATGCGGTGCCAGTGGCGGCCAGCACCAGCGCGGCGATGAGTTGAGCGAGCTTCATGAAGTTTCCTTTTGCGGGTTAAAGAGGAGTTGGAGAATCAAAGGGACAGTGGATAGTTTAAAAGGCCTCGGCGTTCTTGTCGCCCAGCAGCCGCTCGGCGTCCTTGCGACCGAACAGCCAGAACATGACGGGCGTGAGAAAGGTGTCGAGCAGGGTCGAACCAATCAGGCCGGAGAAGATCACCACCGCCACCGGGTGCAGGATTTCGGTGCCGGGGCGCTCGGCCTCGAACAGCAAAGGCGCCAGCGCGAAGGCGGTGACCAGCGCCGTCATCAACAAGGGGGCGAGGCGTTCCAGCGAGCCGCGCACGATCATCTTGTGGTCGAAGTTCTCGCCCTCGAAACGCATCAGGTTGATGTAGTGGCTGACCATCAGGATGCCGTTGCGCACCGAGATGCCGGCCAGCGTGACGAAGCCGACCAAGGCCGCCACCGACAGCGGCTGCCCCGAAATCCACAGCCCGAACACGGCGCCGATCAGCGCCAGCGGAATGTTGACCATGATCAGCACCGACAAGACGGCCGACTTGTAGCGGCTGTACAGCACCACGAACATCAGCACCAGCGAAACGATGGACAGCAGCCCGATCAGCCGCGAGGCTTCTTCCTGGGCCTGGAACTGCCCGCCCAGCGTGATGAAGTAGCCCTCGGGCAGCTTGCTCTGGGCCACCACACCGCGGATGTCCTCGATCACGTCCGACAGCGCGCGGCCCTGGGTGTTGGCCGACAGCACGATGCGCCGCTTGCCGTCGTCACGGCTGATCTGATTGGGGCCGTCGCTGTCTTCGATGCTGGCCACCTTGGACAGCGGAATGCGCCCGTTCGGGGTCTCGATCAGGATCCGCCCCAAGCCCTCCACCGAGCGTGCCGACTCCGGCAGCCGCACCACCAGCGCGAAGCGTCGCCCGCCTTCGACGATCTGCGTGATCTTCTCGCCTTCAACCAGGTTTTGCAGCGTGCGCAGTATCTGCGGTGTCGGCACGCCGTATTGGGCCGCCGCCGCGTAGTCGATGCGCACCTGGATCTGCGGCGCCAGCACCTGTTTCTCGATCTCCAGGTCGGCCAGGCCGGGGATGTCGGCCAGCTTGCTGCGCAGCACATCGGCCTGGCCGCGCAAGGTATCCAGGTCTTCCCCGAAGATCTTGATGGCGATCTGCGAGCGCACGCCCGACAGCATGTGGTCGATGCGGTGCGAGATCGGCTGACCGATCGCAATCGAGGCCGGCAGGTTGACCAGCCGGGAGCGGATGTCGGCCGAAATTGCGTCCATCGGGCGCGTCAGCTCGGCGGCCGGTTTCAAGCCGACATCGAGTTCGCTGACGTGAACCCCTTCGGCGTGTTCGTCCAGTTCGGCCCGGCCGCTGCGGCGCCCGACGTGCGTGACCTCGGGTACTTGCCGGACCAGCACCTCGGCCTGGCGAGCCAGGGCGGAAGACTCGGTCAGGGTCACGCCCGGGTTCAGGCGCAGGCCAATCACCAGCGTGCCCTCGTTGAACGGCGGCAAAAAGGTTCTGGGGAAAAAAGGCACGGCTGCCACCGCCACCAGTACCGCCAGCGCGACCGCCGCCAGCACCGCTTTGGGCCGCTCCAGCACAGACCGCAGGCTGCGGTGGTAGCCCGCCTTGAGCCAGGCCAGCAGTTTGGTGTCGTCGTGATCGAGCGACTTCATGCGCGGCAGCAGGTAGAACGAGAGCACCGGCGTGACTGTCACCGACACCAGCAGGGAGGCCAGTATCGAGACAATGAAGGCGATGCCCAGCGGCACGAACAGGCGCCCCTCCATGCCCGGCAAGGCAAACAAGGGCAGGAACACCAGCACGATGATGGCTGTGGCATAGAGAATGGCCGAGCGCACCTCCATGGTGGCGCGCGCCACCACCTCGATCGGGTGCAGCCGGTGTTCGGGGTGCTTGGCGCGGTCTTCCTTGAGTCGGCGCAGCACGTTCTCGACCCCGACCACGGCGTCGTCGACCAGCGCGCCAATGGCGATGGCCAGGCCGCCCAGCGTCATGGTGTTGATCGACATGCCGAAATACTTGAACACCAGCGCCGTCGTGAAGATCGACACCGGAATGGCGGTCAGGGCGATGATGGTCGGCCGTAGCGTGCCGAGGAAGAGGAACAGGATCACGGCGACAAACACCGAGGCGCCGATCAGCTTGCCTTGCAGCGTGGTGATCGAGGCCTCGATGAAGCTGGCCTGGCGGAACGTCACCATCGGCTGGTTCATGCCGAGCGGCAAGGATTTTTGCATCTCGCTCAGTGCAACCTCAATGGTGCGGGTCAAGGCCAAGGTGTCGGCGGCAGGTTGCTTCTGGATGCTCAGAATCACGGCCGGTTTGCCTTCAAAACCGGCGTCACCGCGCTTGATGGCCGCAGCAAAGGTCACCTCAGCGATTTGCCGCAGCAGGATCGGCTGACCGTCGCGCGCGGTGAGCGCCAGATTCCTCAGGTCATCCAGATTCGAGGTCCGGCCCAGGTTGCGGATCAGGTATTCGCGCCCATTGAGCTCCAGGAAGCCACCTGAGGTGTTGCTGGAGTAGCCCTTGAGCGCGCCTTCGAGCTGCTCGTGGCTGATGCCCAGCTCGGCCATGCGCACGGTATTGGGCTGCACCTGAAACTGGCGCACCTCGCCACCGATTGGCACCACCTGCGCCACACCGGCAATCGCCAGCAGACGCGGGCGCAGCACCCAGTCGGCGTACTCGCGCACTTGCATGGAAGAAACCTTGGCGGTGTCGATCGGAATCGCGATCTGCAGGATCTCGCCCATGATTGAGCTGATCGGCCCCATGGTCGGCACCGTGCCTTGGGGCAGGCCTTCTTCCATCGAGGACAGGCGCTCGCTCACCATCTGGCGGGCGCGAAAGATTTCGGTGTTCCAGTTGAAGGTGACGTAGATGAAGGACAGACCGGCGCTGGAGGCCGAGCGTACCGTTTCCACGCCGGGCAGGCCGTTCATCGCGGTTTCCAACGGGAAGGTGATGAGCTGCTCAACCTCCTCGGCGGCCATGCCACCGGCCTCCGTGATCACCGTGACGGTGGGTTTGTTGAGGTCCGGGAACACATCGACCGGGGTGCGCGTCAGCGTGAACGCGCCATAAGCCATCAGCACCAAGCTGGCGATGATCACCAGCAGGCGGTTGGCCAGGCTGCTGTCGAGTAACCACTTGAACATGCGGTGGCTCCCGTTAACGGATTTGGTTGATCAGCGTGGCGCCTTGGGTGGCGACGCGCTCGCCGGCCTTCAGCCCCGAGGTCACCACCACCGAGACACCATCGAGCGGCGCCAGCGTGACCGTGCGCGGCGCAAAACGCTCGGGCGCGATCTTGACCCAAACAATGGTCTCGTTGGCCGGGTTCTTCATCAGGGCGGAAGCCGGCACGCGCAGACCCCGCACGCGGCTGCTGGTTTGCACAAACACTTTCACGGGTTGCCCCACCGCCAGCTTGGACAAGGCCGGGCCCTCGGCGCGAAACACCATCGGCAAGGCCTGCTCGCGCAGGCTGCGCGCGGCACCCACAAAACTCAGCGGCAGACGCTCGGTCCCCACCACCAGCGTGGCGCTGGCAACGTCGCTGGCCAGCTCCACGTCATAAGCCAGCGCCTCGACGCGCAGGCGCTGGGGGTCCACCACTTCAAACGCCAATTCGCGCGCGTCCACCACCTGCCCGGCCACGACGTGGCTCGACGCAATCACGCCGGACACTGGCGCCACCAGCGCATCGCGGTTGCTTAGACCGCCGGTCAAGGCGGCCACCCGCTCGGCCAGGCTGCCCACTTCGCTGCTGGCGGCCTCGATGTCCTTGCGCGGCACGGTGTCGGCCAGTTCTTTCAGCCGCGCCAGCCGCTGCTCGGCCAGCAGCCTGGCGGCGCGCAACTCAGCCAACTGCGCAGCCTGGTTGGAGCGCTCGATGGCGCCGCTGCTTGGGACGACATAGGCCAGCACCTCGCCCTTCTTAACCGTCTCGCCAATGCTGAGCAAGCCGCGCGGGCCGGGCTCGATGCGCCCCGCCACCAGGGCCTGCACCTTGCCGCCGGCGTTGGGGTCCATCACCACCCTGCCCGCCAACTCCAACGAGCGTGGCAGTTCGCCGCCCAGCACCGGCGTGGTGCGCACACCAATCTGGCGCTGCGCCGGTTTGGGTAGAAACACGCTGCCGTCGGGCAAGCGTTTGGGGTTGTTGCTGTTGGCCGACAGCGTGGCTTCAGGCCCATCGTGACCACCATCGTGGCCCGGTCCCGCCCAGGCGGGCGCGCTTAAGCCCAGCAGCGCGGCACCAAGCACGCACGGGCTCGCGGCGATCCAAAGGCGCGCCATCATGACGCACCACCGATGGCGTTGAGGCGACTGGCGCGCGCCCGTGTGATACCCCACCCCAGCAAGGCCAGCGTCAACAAGCCGCCGGCGCCCCAGGCACCGTAGGTCTTCCAGGCTTGGCGGCCTGGGTTCGCGTCAGTGCGGGTGTTGGCGGGAATCTCCCAATCGCCAGCCAGCAAGTCACTTTGCGCACCCGCCACCACGCTCGCCGTCACGCTGACGACGCCGGGCTTGAGGGCCTGCGCCAGCGTGGCCTCGAATTCGCCTTCACCGCGCGCCTTGACCGCAACTTTGGCGCCGCCGATTTCAAGCTCAAGCTTGGCGTCTTTAACCGGGCTGTTGTCCGTTGCCCGATCAAGGTACAGCGTGAGTTGTTGCCCATTGAGCACACCGACCAACTCAAAGTCGTCGGATTCGGCGCTGAAGCGTGGCAGCGCGGAGGCGCCCCCGGGCGCCGACGCCGGGCCGTGGTCATGGCCGG
>JAUXWC010000303.1 GCA_030685025.1 Rhodoferax sp. | reverse complement strand
CGGACTTTGTGGTGCTTGGGTCCGTTGTTGCCGGTGGGGCGGCAGGAGATATTTTCAGGGGACCGTTGCTTCGGCCGGGCTTGTCCAACAACCGGTTCAGATCGCGGCTCGCTTCGCGATCACGATCTAACCTTATCCGTTTAAGCGCTACGCGCTTTCCCACCTTTCTCTGCCCAGGTGCGGGTCCAGCGGATCTGCATCCGGCGCAGCATGACCAGCATGGCCATGGCCAGAACGGCGAAGATCACAAAACCCCAGGCGTAGCTGCCACCGTACTGTTTGGAGATGCCCATCGCGCTGGGCACCAGGCCGCCGCCCAGGGCGCCTATTTCGCCAATCATCGAGCCGGCCACGGCCGTGGCCAGCGGCCAGCGCAGTGGCACCAACTGAAACAAGGCGCCGTTGCCTGCACCCAGCGCGGCAAAACACAGCATCACCAGCAGCGTGGTCGCCACCAGCGAGCCGGTTGCCAGCGCGCACAGCAGCAGGGTGCCGCTCACCGTGGCCAGCACCACGGTGAGCGTGTTGATGCCACCCCAACGGTCCGAGATCCAGCCGCCAAACACGCGCAGTGCCGCGCCCATGAAGGCCGCCAGCATGGTCAACTGGCCGGCTTGTACCTTGCTCACGCCAAACTGGTCGTAGTAGTAGGTGGGCAAAAAGGTGGCCAACCCGATGAAGCCGCCAAACGTCACCGCGTAGATCAGGCTGAAGGCCCAGCCGTCTTTCTCGAACAGGCAGGCGATGTGTTCCTTGAACGTGGCGTGCGCGTCCAGGTCATCGGGCTCCTTGGCGAACACAATCATCACCAGCATCGGGATACAGATGGCCACCGCCGCCAGCCCGTACACCGTGACCCAGCCAAAGGCCTGGGCCAGCGGCGGGGCGATCAGCACCGACACCGCCGTGCCGACATTGCCGGCACCGACCAGGCCCATGGCCAGACCCTTGTGACGGGCCGGAAACGAGCCTGCACCGAGCGACAGCGCGACGCCAAAACTCGCGCCGGCGATGCCCAGCAGCACGCCCATGGCCAACAAGTCGTTGAAGCTCTGGACGAAAAAGAACCCAAATAGCATGGCCACCGCAATCAGCGCCATCTCCACCAGGGTGGCTTTCTTGCGGCCAATGTACTGCGACAGCAAGCCCAATGGAAACCGCATCAGGGCGCCGGCCAAAATCGGGATCGACAGCATCAGCCCCTTTTGCGCCGGGCTCAGGTTGAAGGTCTCCGAGATGAAAGGCGCCATTGCGCCGTTGAGCACCCAGATGCAGCATGAAAACGCAAAATACAAAAATGCCGCGAACAGCGTTGGTGCGTGGCCGCTGCTCAAGAAACTTCGAAATCCCGTCATGGCGCGCTTCCTTTGGTTGAGAGTCAGGTAAGCCAAAGCGAGAGTCGTGCCAGGAAAGTGACGCGCGGTGCGTCGTGACCAGTGATGATCGGCCCGGAACTGGTGCACGCCTTTGCAGGCATGCACCAGAAGGCTTCAGGCGCTCACCTTCTCCACATGGGCCTGGCGCGTGTAGAGGAAGTCGATCACTGCCTTGCGGTAGTGCAGGTAGCGGCTGCTGTCGGCCAACTCCA
>JAUXWC010000256.1 GCA_030685025.1 Rhodoferax sp. | reverse complement strand
GACCGCCTTGCACCTGATTCCCAGCGGCATCATGCGCCCCGGCGTCAAGTGCTACATCGGCAATGGTGTGGTGTTGTCAGCGGCCAAGCTGTTCGAAGAGATCGAAGGTCTGGAGAACGCGGGTGTCGAGGTTCGCTCGCGCTTGCGCATCAGTGAAGCGTGCCCCTTGATCCTGCCCTTTCACGTGGCACTGGATGTGGCACGCGAAGCAGCGCGCGAACAAGGTGGAATCGAAAAAATCGGCACCACCGGGCGCGGTATCGGCCCGGCCTATGAAGACAAGATTGCCCGGCGTGCCCTGCGCGTGCAGGATCTGAAATACCCCGAACGTTTTGCCACCAAGCTGCGTGAGCTGCTGAGTTTGCACAACCATGTGTTGACGACCTATCTCGGCTCCGCTCGCTTTGCCTTTGGCGACGCGCTCAAGCCCTACATCGCCAATGGCGAGGTCCAGTTCGACGCCGTGTACACCGAGGCCATGCGTCATGCCGATCTGCTCAAGCCCATGATGGCCGACGTGTCGCGCGAGCTCAATGCGGCGCACACCGAGGGCGCCAATTTGCTGTTTGAAGGCGCGCAGGGCACACTGCTGGACGTTGACCACGGCACCTACCCCTACGTAACCTCCAGCAACTGCGTGGCCGGCAACGCGGCGGCAGGTGCCGGCGTGGGCCCGGGCATGTTGCACTACATCCTGGGCATCACCAAGGCCTATTGCACGCGAGTGGGTGGTGGGCCGTTCCCGACCGAGCTGGACTGGCAGGTGCCCGGCACGCCCGGTTACCACATGAGCACCGTGGGCGCCGAGAAGGGCGTTACCACGGGACGCAGCCGGCGCTGTGGCTGGTTTGACGCGGCACTGCTCAAACGTTCTGCGCAGGTCAATGGCCTGTCGGGCTTGTGCATCACCAAGCTCGACGTGCTCGACGGGCTGGCCGAGCTCAAACTGTGCATTGGCTACGAACTCGACGGCCAGGTGACCGACATCTTGCCAATGGGCGCTGACGACATCGAGCGCTGCAAACCGATCTATGAAACCATCGCAGGCTGGTCCGACAGCACGGTGGGCGTGACCGAGTACGACAAATTGCCGCTTAACGCACGCCGTTACCTGGCCCGCATCGAGGAAGTGGCAGGCGTACCGGTCCACATGGTCTCCACGAGCCCTGACCGTGACCACACCATCATGGTGCGTCATCCGTACAGCCTGCAATAGGCTGGGGCGCGCTTGCGGGAAAAGACAGACCGCAGCCCTTTCAAACCGTATGCTAAGCGCTATCAAATAAGGAGCAAATCAATGCTGACGGAAGACGGTAAACACTTGTACGTGAGCTACGACGAGTACCACAACCTGATCGAAAAGCTGGCCATCAAGGTGTACCAGTCGGGTTGGCAATTCGATACGATTCTGTGTCTGGCGCGTGGCGGCATGCGTCCGGGAGACATCCTGTCACGGGTCTTCGACAAGCCTCTGGCCATCATGTCGACCAGTTCTTACCGAGCTGACGCGGGCACCATGCAAGGTAACCTGGATATCGCACGCTACATCACCACGCCTAAGGGCGAAATCGCCGGGCGTGTACTGCTGGTGGATGATCTTGCCGATTCCGGCCACACCCTCAATGCCGTGATCAAGCTGCTCAAGACCGGCTATGCACCCATTACGGAACTGCGCAGTGCTGTGTTGTGGACCAAGGCACTGTCCACCTTCACGCCCGACTATTCGGTGGAGTTCCTGCCCACCAATCCCTGGATTCACCAGCCGTTTGAAGGTTATGACGCCATGCGCCCCGCGCAATTGATCGAGAAGTGGAAAATCTGA
>JAUXWC010000286.1 GCA_030685025.1 Rhodoferax sp. | reverse complement strand
CCCCCCCCCCCCCCCCCCCCCCCCCCCCCCCCCCCCCCCCCCCCCCCCCCCCCCACCACAGACACACGTCGTGCCTCGGCGGCCGGGCGCAGAGGGGAAGGCTGTGAGTCGGACAAGTCATTGAAGTTGGATGGGCTCATACCGGCTCCAGGGTTTCAAGGGCCACCATGGCCAACAAAATCAGTTCGGTATTGCCCAGGGCCGTCACGATGCGCCGCGCGTTCAGCACCATGCGCCGCAGGCCCAGGCCGGGAAAACGGTGCTCCACCACATAACCGTCCATCACTTGGTCCTTGGGCAGGATGTTGTCGAGCAGTTCGCGCAGCGCCGCGATGTCCCACTGCCCATCGCCCAGATCGTAGATCTTGCGCCCCACGGTTTCTTCGGGGTTAACCCGAAAATGCTGGTAGAAGGTCCGGCTGGCCGACACCACCTTCAAGCCGCCATCGAGCACGATCAAGGGCTCACTCACGGTGTTGACGATGCCCTCAGCCAGCTCGCGCGCCACCTGCGCCACGCCAAGTCGCAGGCGCTCGGCCTCGTGCAGGGCGGTGATGTCGGTAAAGGTCAGCACCACCCCCTCAATCACGTTGTCCAGCGTGCGGTAGGGCTGCATGCGTGCCAGGTACCAAGCGCCGTCCTGGGTGCGCACTTCGCGCTCGCGCGGAATGAGTGTGTCGAGCACGCTTTGCAGCTCGCCCATCAGGTCTTCGGCCTCGAAGTTCGACTTGATGTCGCCCAAGGGCCGCCCAACGTCGGAGGCAATCAGCCGGTAGGTCCTGACCGCCTCGCGGGTGAAGCGGCGGATGACCAGGTCGTGGTCCAGAAACAGCGCCCCGGTGTTGACGTTGTCGAGCAGGTTCTTCAAATCGTTCTGCACCCCGTTCAACTGCTCGATCTTGGCATGCAGCTCGGCGTTGACGGTGATGGTTTCTTCATTGAGCGACTGCAGTTCTTCCTTGGAGGTCTCCAGCTCTTCATTGGACGACTGCAACTCCTCGTTGGTGGACTGCAGCTCTTCGTTGGTCGATTTGAGCTCTTCATTGGTGGCCTGCTGCTCCTCGATGGTGGCCTGCAGGTACTCCTTGGCGTAGGCCAATTCGCGCTCCAGGTGCTGGGCGTGGCTCTGCGCGGCCGCATCCGGCGCGGGTTTGCCACGCGCCGATCTGGCGGCCGGTTTGGGCGCATCGGCGACCTCCTGGAAACTGACCAACAACAGGGTCTGCGCCGGCTGGGCGCCGCTGGCCGGCGCGCTCAGCAGGCGCACGCTGAACCGCACGGTGGCCAATCCGGTATCGGTCTTCATCGACACCTCTCGGGCCAATGTGGCGCTGCCCTGGGAAACCGTGTTGAGAATGGCCGCGCGCAAATCGAGTTGCAGGCCCTCGCGGGCCATCTCGATCACGTTGGTGGTGACCGGCCCCGGTGGTGAACGCAGGTAGCGGCTGGTGTCACCATGCACGTAGAGCACATTGCCGCTGGCGTCCGTTGTGACCGAGGCGGGTGCGTACGACTGCAACAAGACCCGGTTGCTCAGGTCCGCGATGTTGCTCACCTTGTGTTTGCTGGCCACCAGTTTGCCGGGCGGGCCGCCAACCAGCTCCGGCGCCGGCGCACGCCCGAGCGCCGGCAAGGGGATCACACTGGCAGTGGGGTTGGCGCGAAACAGCTTCCACTTGCGGTTGAGCGCCGTGAACAACTCGGTGTGGGTGGTGATGCTCTCCGAACTGGAGAGAAACAGCACCCCGCCCGGCTTGATGGCGTAGTGAAAGCTGGGTATCAGCCGGGCCTGCTGCTCGGGCTCCAGGTAGATCATCAAATTGCGGCAGCTCAGCAAGTCGAGCTTGGTGAAGGGCGGGTCCTTGATGACACTCTGGACGGCAAAGACCACCATCTCGCGAATGACCTTCTTGACCTTGTAACCGTGCTCATCCTTGGTGAAGAAGCGGCGCAGACGCTCGGCCGACACGTCCTGCGCAATATTGAGCGGGTAGCTGCCGCCGCGCGCCTGCACGATCACGTCGTCGTCGAGATCGGTGGCATAAATCTGCACCCGGAACTCTTTGTGGCTCTCGTCCATCAGCTCGCGCAACAGCATGGCAATCGAATACGCCTCCTCGCCGCTGGCGCAACCGGCCACCCAGACCCGAAACACGTAATCCTCGGGCTTGTTGGCCAGCAACCCGGGCAGCACCTCCTGCTTGAGTACGGCAAAGGCCTCCGGGTCACGAAAGAAGCTGGTCACGTTGATCAGCAGTTCCTTGAACAACGCCTGCACCTCGGGCGGATGCGACTTGAGGAAGCGCGCATAGACTGCCATGTCGTCAATATTGTGCTGCGCCATGCGCCGTTCGATGCGCCGGCCGATGGTGCTCTGCTTGTAGAGCGAAAAGTCATGCCCGGTGCTGCTGCGCACCTGCAACAGGATTTGGTTCAAGCCGCTCACATCGGTGGCGGGCAAAATCCGCGGCACCCGCTGGCGAAACACCGACTGGCGCACCAGCTCCAGCAACATCCGGGGCATCTTGTCGAGCGCCAGAATGTGCGTCGCGTAACCCGCCGCAATCACGCTTTGGGGCATGCCGTCGTACTTGGCGGTGGCCGGCTCCTGCACCATGCACACACCACCGGCACCGTGGATGGCGCGCAAGCCCAGCGTGCCGTCGGTGGCGGTGCCGGACAACACAATGCCGATCGCCGCTTGTTCCTGATCCGCTGCCAGCGAGCGAAAGAAGGCATCAATCGGCATGCGTTGGCCGCGCGCCAGGGTGGGCACCGAGAGTTGCAGCGCTCCGTTCAGCAAGGCCATCTCGCGGTTGGGAGGAATGATGTAAATGTGGTCGGGCTCGACCACGGCCTGGTCCTGGGCTTCTGCCACCGGCATGGCGGTGCAGCGCTGCAGGATTTCGGTCAACAGGCTGTCGTGGCCCGGATCAAGGTGCGGCACCAACACAAAAACCATGCCGGTGTCGGCCGGGCAGGCCCGGAAAAACTGCTCGAAGGCCTCCAG
>JAUXWC010000280.1 GCA_030685025.1 Rhodoferax sp. | reverse complement strand
CCCCCCCCCCCCCCCCCCGCTGAGCGTGCCGTGACCGACCTGTTGCACGACTTGCAGGTGCATCAGATCGAGCTGGAGATGCAAAACGAGGCCCTGCGGCAGGCCAAGCTTGATCTGGAGGAGTCGCGTGATCGTTATGTGGACCTGTATGAGCTGGCCCCGGTGGGTTACCTGACCCTCAGCGCCGCGGGCATCATCACCGAGATCAACCTGACCGGTACCGCGCTGCTGGGTATCGACCGTCGACAGGTGTTGCACCGAAGCTTTGCCTCATTTGTGGCGCCGCAGGATCAGGAGAACTGGGTCCGCAACTTTCACAGTTGGGAGGCGATTGGGCATCAAGGCAAGGTCGAATTGGCCTTGCAGCGCGGTGACGGCACGGTTTTTTACGGCCAGCTCGATTACCTGGCTCGCTTGGGCCAGCGTGCCGCGCAGCAAGGGCGCGGCGAGGTTCGCATTGCCTTGAGTGACATCACCGAGCGGCGCCGCCAGGAGGCCCTGCTAAAGGGCGGTGCCTTGCAGGCGGCGATCATCCAGAGCGCCAACTTTTCGAGTATCGCCACGGATGCCGAGGGGGTCATCCAGATTTTCAATGTCGGTGCCGAGCGCATGTTGGGCTACCCCGCCAGCGAGGTGATCAACAAGCTGACCCCAGCCGAGCTGTCGGACCCCGAGGAAGTGACCGCTCGTGCCCAGGCCCTGAGCGTTGAGCTGGGCGAACCGATCACGCCGGGCTTCGAGGCGCTGGTGTACAAAGCGTCGCGCGGCGTCGAGGACCACTATGAGCTGACCTACCTGCGCAAGGACGGCAGCCGCCTGCCTGCCGTGGTCTCGGTCACCGCCTTGCGCGACGCGCAGGGTGGCATCATCGGCTATCTGTTGATAGGCACCGACAACTCAGCGCGCCACCGGGTCGAAGCCGAGAGACTGATGCTCAATCAGGTGCTGGCGCTGCGAAACGTCGAGCTGGAGCGCGCCAAGCTGGCGGCCGAGCACGCCAACCAGGCCAAGTCGGAGTTCCTTTCCAACATGAGCCACGAGCTGCGCACGCCGCTGGGCGCGATTCTGGGTTTTGCCCAGCTCCTGGATTCCAGCACCCTACCGCCCACGCCCAACCAGAAGAAAAGCATTGATCAGATCCTCAAGGCCGGTTGGTACCTGCTGGAGTTGATCAACGAGATCCTCGATCTCGCGTTCATCGAGTCCGGCAAGCTGGCACTGGTGCTGGAGCCCACGTCACTGGCGGACACGCTGCGCGACTGCGAAGCGATGATCGAGCCACAGGCGCAATCGAGCGGCATCAGCGTGGTCTTTGCCAAGCCGGCGGAGCAAACCTATGTCAGCACGGACCGTTTGCGCCTGAAGCAGGTGCTGGTCAATTTGCTCTCCAACGCGATCAAATACAACCGGTCTGGCGGCAGCGTTACCGTGTGCTGCGCCGCAAGCGGCCCCGGCAGGATGCGCGTCAGCGTGCGCGACACCGGCGAAGGGCTGACGCCTGCGCAAATCAACCAGCTTTTTCAGTCTTTCAATCGCCTGGGGCAACAGGCCGGCGCCGTCGAGGGCACCGGCATTGGCCTGGTGGTGTGCAAGCGCCTGGTGGACTTGATGGGCGGCGCCATCGGCGTTCACAGTACGGTAGGCGAGGGCAGTGAATTCTGGATTGAGCTGGACCGAGCCAGTGCGCCGTCGGGCGTCGCCCCAGCCGACGCCCACGGAGAAACCACGGCACCGATGGATCTGGACGACGCGCCCCTGCACACACTGCTCTACGTCGAAGACAACCCATCCAACGTCACGCTGATCGAGGAAATCCTGGCGCGCCGGCCCGATGTGCGCCTGCTCTGCGCGGCCGATGGTGTTGACGGTGTGGCGCAAGCGCGCCAGAGTCTGCCCGATGTCATCCTGATGGACATCAACCTGCCAGGCATGAGTGGCCTGGACGCCCTGGAGATACTGGCGCAGGACCCGACCACGGCCTGCATTCCGGTGATCGCGCTC
>JAUXWC010000276.1 GCA_030685025.1 Rhodoferax sp. | reverse complement strand
CCGGCGCCAATTCGACGGTAACGATCGTTCATACCGGCACCAAAAACATGGATGCCCACTGCAAACGGGCGGACATTCTGATCGTTGCTGCCGGCGTTCCCGGCCTGGTCAAACCTGAATGGATCAAACCCGGCGCCTGCGTGATCGATGTGGGCGTCAACCGGGTCGGCGAGAAAGTCAGTGAAAAAACCGGCAAAACAATTGCCATTCTCAAAGGGGATGTGGATTTTGATGCTGCCAAGGAAATTGCGGGTTCCATTACGCCCGTGCCCGGAGGCGTCGGCCCCATGACCATCACCATGCTGCTGGTCAACACCTTGCAGGCAGCGGAACGCGCCGCCTGCGCCTCTTGATCCACCCCGATCCGCCGCCACCTACCAAGCATTGAGGCGGCTGGCGCGCAGTCCCCAACCCGACGACACCTGATCCATGACCACCAACCCCCTGCTCGACTTCCACGACCTGCCGCTGTTTGACCAGTTCGAACCCGACCAGGTTGCGCCCGCCATCGACATCCTGCTGCGCGATGCCGACCAGGCGCTCGAAACGGTCACGCAAGCCGCCTTTCCGGCCACTTGGCTGGACATCTCGCGGGTGCTCGACGTCAGCACCGAGCGGCTCGGTCGTGCCTGGGGCGCCGTCAACCACCTCAATGCCGTGGCCGATACACCCGAGCTGCGTGCAGCCTACAACGAGGCACTGCCCAAGGTCACCGAATTCACCACCCGCCTGGGGGCCGATGAACGCCTCTACGCCAAGTACAAGGCGATTGATCCGGCCGGCCTCAACCCCGAGCAACGCCAGGCCCACCAGAACGCCCTGCGCAACTTCGTGTTGGGCGGCGCCGAGCTGACCGGTGCCGCCAAGGCGCGTTTCGCCGCGATTCAAGAGCGCGCCGCCGAACTCGGGCAGAAGTTCAGTGAAAACGCGCTCGACGCCACCGACGCCTTTGCCCACTACGCCAGCGCCGACGAGGTTGACGGCATCCCCGCTGACGTGCTGCAGACCGCGCGCGACGCGGCGCAAAAGGAGGGCAAGGAAGGCTACAAGCTCACCCTCAAGATGCCGTGTTACCTGCCGGTGATGCAGTTCGCCCGCAGCAGCGCGCTACGGCAGACCCTGTACCGCGCCTACGTCACCCGTGCCTCGGACCAGGCGGGCGCTGACCTGAGCAAGTTCGACAACACCGCGCTGATCCAGGAACTGCTGGCGCTGCGCCTGGAAGAGGCCAAGCTGCTCAACTACCCGGACTTCGGCACCGTGTCGCTGGTCCCCAAGATGGCGGACTCGCCCCAACAGGTGATCGACTTCCTGCGCGAACTAAGCCGCAAAGCGCGCCCTTTCGCCGAGCAAGACATTGCCGACCTGCGCGCCCACGCCAGCGCGCACCTGAACCTGCCCAACCCGCAAGCCTGGGACTGGCCGTATATCAGCGAGAAACTCAAGGAAGCGCGTTATGCCTTCAGCGAACAGGAAGTCAAGCAGTACTTCACGGCACCCAAAGTCTTGAGCGGCCTGTTCAAGATTGTCGAGACCCTGTTCGAAGTGAGCATCCGTCCCGACATCGCGCCGGTGTGGCACCCTGGCGTGAGCTTCTACCGCATCGAACGCGCGCACCAAGAGGGCGCCCTTAAGGGCGCGGAGTTGGTCGGCCAGTTCTACCTCGACCCCGGCGCGCGCCAGGGCAAACGCGGCGGCGCCTGGATGGACGACGTGCGCGCGCGCTGGCTGCGGCCCGACACCGGTCAATTACAAACCCCGGTGGCGCACCTGGTGTGCAACTTTGCCGAGGGTGTGGGTGACAAACCGGCCCTGCTGACGCACGACGACGTCACCACCTTGTTTCACGAGTTCGGCCACGGCCTGCACCACCTTCTGACCCAGGTGAATGAGCGCGACGTTTCGGGTATCAGCGGCGTGGAGTGGGATGCGGTCGAGCTGCCCAGCCAGTTCATGGAAAACTTCTGCTGGGAGTGGGACGTGATCCGCCACATGTCGGCCCACGTCGACAGCGGCGAGCCACTGCCGCGCGAGTTGTTCGACAGACTGCTGGCGGCCAAGAATTTTCAGAGCGGCATGCAGACGCTGCGGCAAATCGAATTCGCCCTGTTCGACATGCTGTTACACACCGCACACGACCCGGCGCAGGACATCGGCCCGCTGCTGCAACAGGTTCGCGACGAAGTAGCGGTGCTGCAACCGCCCGACTGGAGCCGAACCGCCCACACCTTCAGTCACATTTTTGCCGGTGGCTACGCGGCCGGTTACTACAGTTACAAGTGGGCCGAGGTGCTCAGCGCCGACGCTTATGCAGCCTTCGAAGAAACCTTAGGTCATGACGGCTTGCCAAACGTCGAAACCGGTAGAAAATACCGACAGGCCATTCTGGAAGCGGGTGGCAGCCGACCCGCCATCGAGTCGTTCAAGGCCTTCCGGGGACGCGAGCCCCAGTTGGACGCCTTGCTGCGCCACCAGGGCATGGCGTAGCGGACAGTTGGACGCACCGCCGATGGCCCGCTTGCATCGTTATCAGAGGGACACGACATGAACATCACGACCACCCGACTAGCCCTCGCCTTGGCCAGCACTGCGCTGGCACTGAGCGCGGTGCAGGCGCAAACCATCTACCGCGTGGTCGGCCCGGATGGCCGTGTCAGCTTCACCGATCAACCGCCCGCGCCCAATGAAAAAGCCACCGCCACATCGGGCGGCAAACCGGTCAGCGCGGCGCCCAGCGGCCTGCCGTTTGAACTGCGCCAAGTGATCAGCAAATACCCAGTCACCCTCTACACGACCAAAGACTGCGCCCCTTGCACCAGCGGGCGCGAGTTGCTGACCGGGCGGGGCGTGCCCTTTACCGAACGCACGGTCAACACCGCCGACGATGGCGAGGCATTGAAACGTCTGACAGGCGACAGCACACTGCCGCTTGTGACGATCGGTTCGCAGCGCATTAAGGGCTTGACCCCCTCTGAATGGAACCAGTACCTCAATGCCGCCGGCTACCCGCCAAGCTCCCAGTTGCCACCCAACTACCGCAACCCGGCGGCCACGCCACTGGCACCGCCCAGCAGCGCGGCTTCCGCGCCCAAGCCCGACGAAGAACCCAAGCGCCCAGCCCGCCCGGCCCCGCAGCCGCAACCCGACCCCAACGCCAACGCCAACCCGGCGGGGATCAAGTTCTGAGACGACAATCCACTCACGGGTCCATCAGCAAGACCGTGGCGGTGGACTGACCGCCCCTGCCATCGCTGACCGTGTAGGTGAAGTTGTCCCACACAAAACGGCGCACTGGTGTAAACAACACTTGTGACCCGATGATCGTGACCACCCCATTGCCATCGACGGGCTGACTCACCGCGATGATCGTCAACGGGTCGCCGTCTGGATCGGCGTCGTTGGCCAGTACCGGCAAGGTCGTGGCATCCACCCCGCTGACAACATAGAAGTCGTCGCGGGCGACCGGCGCTTGGTTTGGCTGCGTCACAGGCGCAGGCGCAGGCACGGTCACGTTCACGGTCACGCGGGCCGTGGCCGTGCCGCCATGGCCATCCCTCACGACGTAGTCAAACTGATCCTGCCCCACAAAACCAAGCGGCGCAACATAGACCAGGTGCGCGCCTGCTATGCGAACCTGCCCCCGCGCGGCTGAGCCCACCGACTCGATGCTCAGCACGTCCCCGCTGTCAGCATCACTGTCGTTGTCCAGTACGGGCAAGGTGGTAGTGGTGCCACCGACCACGCTGTACACATCGGCTTGCGCCTGCGGCGCGCGGTTCAGCCACACCCGGCTGGTGCTGTCGGCGTGGCTCACTTCCTGGCTGCGGTAAACATCCACCGCGCGTTTATGGACGGCCGGCACGCGTAGCGCGCGACGCAGCCAAGCGGGTTCCTGCTCGACCGTTTCACGCTGGTAGGTGACGGGTGTCTCGGGTGCGGGGATGGTTCGACCGGGAATCTCCAGCACCTCGGTCTTCTCGACCACGCTGAAAAACTCCAGGTCCACCCGGCGATTCTTGTCACGCGTGGCGGGGCTAACGGGGTACTTTGGCTCGGTCTTGCCCTTGCTCTCGACAATCACGACCTCGGCCGGCAGAGCGCCCGCCGCCACCAGATAGTCGCGCACCGCTTCGGCGCGTTTGAGGGACAAGCGGTTGTTGAACCTGTCGGACCCCAAATCACAGGTATGGCCCACGATGCGCACATTGCCGTCGCGGTTGGACGACTTTAGCAGCGCCACGATGCGGTCCAACTCGGCGCGCGCCATGTCACTCAGGGTGGCGCTGGCCAGCGCGAAGAAGGCGTCGCCTGTCATGACTGCTTTGGTCTTGATCAGTTTGTGCTCGGTGCGAGCCGGGATGACCGTAGGCTGCGCCACCACACGCGGGCTGGCCACCATGCGAAACAGGCGCTCGGGCTGCGTGCTGGCGGCGCCAAAGCTGTAGCGGTAGCTCAGCAAGACGCGTGTGTCGTTGCGCTGGACCTCGGCCTCGCCCTGCTTGCGGTAGTGATCGAACTGCAAGGCGATGCTGTGGGGCGTGCCCACAAAGAACTTCTCGGCGGCGAATGACAAGTTACCTTGACGAGCGTCGCCGCGGCCCCACTCCAGATCCACGCCAGCGGTGAGGCGCAGGTCGCTGCCGCCGTGGTAGTGCCCGGCCCGCAGGCCCAGGCCGTAGTCGTAGGCACGCTCGAAAACCCGAGTGGTGGACACGCGGGTCAAGGTATCCAGAAAAGGGCGGCCGTCTTGCGCGCCAGCTTGCTGCGTGACGCTGGTCACGCTGTTCTGACCCGCCAGGCGGCGCCCAGTCAAGGCATGGCTGACCGACACATTGCCAAACCAAGCCGCCTGCTCCAGACCCGCGCCCAGCGTCAGCTTGCGGTCATGCGCCTGGTTCTGGTCGATCGCCACAAAATACTTGCGCACCGAGTTATCCACCTGACGGTGGTGGTTAAGCTGAACACCCCCCGCGGAGCGCGAGAACCATGCCTCGCCCAGCCAGGCGCTGTCGGCCTGTTCACGCAGCACGCTCAGCCACTCACCCTGAATGTGCCCGCCGTTGGCGATACCCACCGAGACCCGGTCACTCGCCCCGGTGTACAACAGGCGCCCCTCGGCCTGCGGCGCCGTCGGCGCTTGCGCGAAGGCCGGAACCATGGTCAACGGGGCAAGAAGGGAAACAAGCAGACGAGAAACAGAGGGGCTGGGTCGACGCACGGGCATGAAATCTCACAGGCAAGGGGAGGCTGGCCGACATAGTCGCGGCTAAAAGCCGGCAATTTTACCGGCATCTCAACTGCCCCTGGATCAGGGCCAGGCAGCGGGCTCGCGTCGCGCGCGGGATGCTACCCGTCACCCCGATTCATCTCCAGCCGCTGCCGCCCGGCCCGCCCACGGGCTTTCCAATCCGCCAACTGCCGCTGCCGATCCAGCGCGCTCAGGGTGTCGCGGCGGCTTTCGCGCAGCAGCTTGTGGTAGTTGCGCAAGCGCTCGGGTGCGACCTGGGCGCGCACCGCGCAGCCGGGTTCGTCCGCGTGCTGACAGTCGCGGAAACGGCAGGCACCCGACAGCGCGGCCACGTCACCAAACAATTGGCCCAGCGTCTGGGCGTCCACATCCGGGCGCAGCGTGCGCACACCGGGTGTGTCGATGATGCAAGCCCCGCTTGGTAGTTGGTGCAGTGAACGGGCCGTGGTGGTGTGTTTGCCGCGGCTGTCATGCTCGCGCACCGCGCCGGTGTCCTGAATGGCGTAGCCCGCCAGGGTGTTGGTCAAGGTGCTTTTTCCGGCGCCCGATGAGCCCAACAGCACCACGGTCTGGCACCGCTGTCGGGCCGGCCTGCTCGGCGATGTCGGCCTTGGTCAGCACCACCACCGGCAACACGCCACTGTTGACATTACCGCTCGTCGGTCGCAGTCAGTCGGTCGCAGTCGCTTGACCACATTGAACTCAGTAGATATATTAATGATATCTTTTAAATCAATCCGCAATGACGCCATGAGTACCACCGCAAAACCCGATCAGTTGCTGCTGCGCTTCCGTTCCGCAGACACGGCGAATGGCATCAGCCGGTCCACCGTCGAGAAACTGGCGCAGTACCTCGGCTTCACCGGGGAAACGCAGGTCATCCACTATGCCTTGCGCAAGCTTGCCAAAGAAGTGCTGCCCGCGTACGAAGCCGACGACGCCGAACTGACGCCCACGCAATTGGCCGCCATCCGCAAAGCCGTTGCCCAAGGCCGCGCAAGTTCGATCAAGTCGACCCTGTTCTAAGACATGGCCAAGCACTGGTGGGCCGCGCCCGAGGCGGGTGAAATCGTGTGGTGCCATTTCCCGCATGGAAAAGGCATCGAGCCAGGACCTAAGCCCAGGCCCGCATTGATCATCAAGGTGTTTGACGATCACGCTCCCCAGTTCATTGTCTTGGTCGCGTACGGGACCAGTCAAAAGACTGAGCAGCTCCGATCCGGAGAATTCGCTATCGGCGACCGCGACGTAGCCGCCTACCAGCTCGCAGGCTTAAGCTATCCAAGCAAATTCAGTTTTCATGCGACAGTCGAACTGCCGTACAACAGCGACTGGTTCAAAGTCCCTCCAGGCACACCCCACGGTCAAACACCAAAACTTGGTGTGCTGCACCCAAGCCTGACCCAACGCGCACGCGCAGCCTGGGACGCGGCCCACACGAGGTAGCGCATGGCGGTGACCGCAGAGGCATCACCTCAACGTATCAATAGGTGATCGTCCTCACACCTTGCGCGGTGCCCAGCAAGCACACCTGCGCCTTCTGACAAGCGAACACCCCCACCGTCAACACGCCGGGCCACTGACTCACTTCGGTCTCGAACGCCAGCGGATCGCTGATCTGCAGACCCCTCACGTCGAGCAGGATCAAACCGTTGTCGGTCACCAGGGGCGAGCCGTCCTTCAGGCGAATCTGCGCTCGCCCGCCCAGCGCCTCGAACTGGCGCATGATGCGCTGCGCCGCCATCGGGATCACTTCCACCGGCAAGGGAAAATGACCCAGCACCGGCACCAGCTTCGATTCATCGGCGATACAGACAAAGGTGCGCGACTGGGCCGCCACCACCTTCTCACGCGTCAGCGCGGCACCGCCGCCCTTGATCATGTTGCCCTGGCCATCGATCTCGTCGGCGCCGTCAATGTAGACCGCGAGCTCTTGCACATCGTTGGCGTCAAACACCGGGATGCCCAGCGCCAGCAGGCGCTGGGTGCTGGCGACCGAGCTCGACACCGCACCCTTGATCTGGTCCTTGATGGTGGCCAGTGCGTCAATGAACTTGTTGACCGTGGAGCCCGTGCCCACGCCCACAATTTCACCCGGCACCACATAACGCAAGGCGGCCTGCCCCACCAGTGTTTTCAGTTGATCCTGGGTCAGCGGGGCGCTTGATTCGGGGGTTGAGGTGTTCATCGGAGAAAATCAGGTGAGTTACAGAAGTTTTGCAGGAATTATCCGATGTCTCTTGTCCCCTACGCCCTGGCCCGCCCTTTTCTCTTTGGGCTGGACCCCGAGGTGGCGCACGAATTCACCTTGAACGCTTTGGCGCGAACCCAGGGCACACCGCTGTCGTGGGCCTACTGCAATAACAGAGTCGATGACCCGATCGAACTGGCAGGCTTGAAGTTTCCCAACCGCGTTGGCCTGGCCGCCGGGCTGGACAAGAACGCACACTGCATCGATGGCCTGGGCGCCATGGGTTTTGGTTTTGTCGAGGTCGGCACCGTCACCCCCAAGCCCCAGGCGGGCAACCCCAAGCCGCGCATGTTCCGCTTGCCACAGGCCAACGCCCTGATCAACCGGCTGGGCTTTAACAACGACGGACTCGATGCCTTTCTGGCCAACGTGCAGCGCGCCGCCTGCCGCCAGCCTGGTCAGCGCAGCGCCATGTTGCTGGGCCTGAACATCGGCAAGAACGCGGCTACGCCGATCGAGGCCGCCATCGACGATTACCTGATCTGCCTCGAAGGCGTTTACCCGCATGCGGACTACATCACAGTCAACATCTCCAGCCCCAACACCAAGAATCTGCGCGAACTGCAAAGCGATGCAGCGCTGGACGCCCTGCTGGGTGCCATCGCCGCGCACCGTGAAACCTTGGCCAAGAAGCATGCCAAGCGCACCCCCATCTTTGTCAAGATTGCGCCCGATTTGACGCCCGAGCAGGTGGCGGTGATCGCCGCCACCTTGCTGCGCCACGGCATGGATGGCGTGGTGGCCACCAACACCACCCTGAGCCGCGAGGCGGTGGCGGGCCTGCCGCACGCCGAGGAAGCCGGAGGCCTGTCGGGCGCGCCGGTGCTGACCATGAGCAACCGCATCATCAGCCAGTTACGCGACGGCTTGGGCAAGTGCTTCCCGATCATCGGTGTGGGTGGCATCCTGAGCGCGCAGGACGCGCTAAGCAAGATCAAAGCCGGTGCGGATGTGGTGCAGATTTACACCGGCCTGATTTACCGTGGGCCGGAACTGGTCAAGCAGGCGGCCCTGGCCATCAAGAACAGCGGTTAGGGCTGGTGCGGGTGCCCTTGCAGGTGCCGGCGTTTTTGCTGGTGCTTGCTGCGCCAGGCGCCGATCAGGACGATGAGGCCCGGTATCAGGATCATGGCCCAGATGATCTTGTCCAGGTTGGCCTTGACAAAGGGCATGTTGCCGAAAAAGTAACCAACGGTGATCAGGCCGGCCACCCATAGCACCCCCCCCGTGACGTCGAAGAAAGTGAACCGGGCGCGGTTCATCTTGGCCACGCCCGCAACAAAGGGCGCGAAGGTCCGCACAAAGGGCATGAAGCGCGCCGCGACAATGGTGAAGCCGCCGTGGCGCTCATAGAAGTCATGGGTCCGGTCAAACGCGGCTTTGTTGAACAGGCGCGAGGTCTCCCATTTGAACACCCGACTCCCAAAGTGGCGGCCAATGGCGTAGTTGGTCTGGTTGCCTAGAATCGCGGCCGCCAGCAGCAGACCCACCGACAGCGGGAAGTTCATCAGCCCAACCCCGCACATGGCGCCCACCACGAATAGTAGCGAATCGCCCGGCAGGAACGGCATCACCACCACGCCGGTCTCGACGAAGATGATGAGGAAGAGCAATGCGTACACCCACAGGCCGTAGTTGCGTACAAAGGCTTCCAAGTGTTTATCCACGTGAAGAACGAAGTCGAGGGCGAAGCTGAAGAGTTCCATGGCGATGGATTATCCATGGCATGCCGCGGCAGGTCGCCGAGCGTCGCATCCCAGCGACCCGTGACCTGACGGTGTTTCAGGCATTTTCACAATAGTAATGAACTATGACGCTTATGCATTTAATGCTCTTGCTCTATTTACGTGGCGACAATAAAGTATCTGCACATCCAATCGAAAGTCAAATATGCATAGCCACACACTATCTAACATGCGAAGCCGCTACGCAGCGGCGACCATGGAGTGGCTGGCTGCCTTGGCCTTCACATATTGAGTGCCCTTCCATTGCAATTCCCCCTTGACCAACCCCAGGAGAAACCCATGAGCGCCAAACCCCCATCCCTCGCAAGCTGCCCCGTGATGACCACCGCCGCCGGCGCGCCCGTGCCGGACAACCAGAACACCATGACCGCCGGCCCCCGCGGCCCGGTCCTGCTGCAGGACGTATGGCTGCTGGAGAAGCTGGCCCACTTTGACCGCGAAGTGATCCCCGAGCGCCGCATGCATGCCAAGGGTTCTGGTGCCTATGGCAGCTTCACCGTGACGCACGACATCACCCGCTACACCCGCGCCAAGCTGTTCTCGCAGATCGGCAAGAAGACCGAGCTGTTCGCCCGCTTCACCACCGTGGCCGGTGAGCGCGGCGCGGCCGACGCCGAGCGCGACATCCGCGGCTTTGCGCTCAAGTTCTACACCGAAGAAGGCATCTGGGACATGGTGGGCAACAACACGCCGGTGTTCTTCCTGCGCGATCCGCTGAAGTTCCCCGACCTGAACCACGCCGTCAAGCGCGACCCGCGCACCAACCTGCGCAGCGCCCAAAACAACTGGGACTTCTGGACCTCGCTGCCCGAAGCGCTGCACCAGGTGACGATCGTCATGAGTGATCGTGGCCTGCCCGCCACCTACCGCCACATGCACGGCTTTGGCTCGCACACCTTCAGCTTCATCAACGCGAACAACGAGCGCCATTGGGTCAAGTTCCACTTCCGCTCGCAACAGGGCATCCAGAATCTGACCGATGCGCAGGCCGAAGCGATTGTGGGCAAGGACCGCGAGAGCCACCAGCGCGATCTGTATGACAGCATCGAAAACGGCGACTACCCCAAGTGGACGCTGTGCGTGCAGGTCATGCCCGAGAAAGATGCCTCCAAAGTGCCCTACAACCCGTTTGACCTGACCAAGGTCTGGCCGCACAGGGACTACCCGCTGATCGAGGTCGGCTTCTTCGAACTCAACCGCAACCCGGAGAACTTCTTTGCCGAGGTGGAACAATCCGCCTTCAACCCCGCGCATGTGGTGCCCGGCATCGGCTTCTCGCCCGACAAAATGCTGCAGGCGCGGCTGTTCTCCTATGGCGACGCGCAGCGCTATCGCCTGGGCGTGAACCACCACCAGATTCCGGTGAACAAGCCGCGCTGCCCGGTGCACAGCTATCACCGCGACGGCGCGATGCGGGTGGACGGCAATCAGGGCGGAACCATAGGCTACGAGCCCAACAGCTATGGCCAGTGGGCCGAGCAGCCCGACTTTCGCGAGCCGCCACTTTCCATCGAAGGCATGGCCGACCACTGGAATCACCGCGAAGACCAGGACTACTACTCGCAGCCCGGCGCCCTGTTTCGCCTGATGACAGCCGCGCAGCAGCAGGTGCTGTTCGAGAACACGGCGGCATCCATCGGTGGCGCACCCGTGGCCATCCAGCAGCGCCATATCGACCACTGCGCCAAAGCCGATCCGGCCTACGGTGCGGGCGTGCGCCAGGCGCTGGGACTGTAAGGACGCTGGTCGCCGCCCCCTAAAATACCCCGGTGACCGCACTCCTTACGCTCTCCCCTCGCCGCCCGATCCGTGAACTGCCCGACACGCTGATCAGCCAGATCGCCGCCGGTGAAGTGGTGGAGCGGCCCGCCTCGGTGGTACGCGAATTGGTGGACAACGCGCTGGATGCCGGGGCCAGCCAGGTCACCGTGCGCTTGCTGGCCGGAGGTGTGCGCCTGATTGCCGTCGAAGACGATGGCATGGGCATCCCCAAGGACGAATTGGCGATGGCCCTCAAACGCCACGCCACCAGCAAGATCGGCAACCTGCAAGACCTGGAGTCGGTCGGCACCATGGGCTTTCGCGGTGAAGCGCTGGCCGCGATCAACGCCATCGCCGACTGCTCCCTGCTGTCGCGCGCCACCGACCAAGCCAGTGCCTACCTGCTTAGCGGACAAACCGGCGAGCTGCAGCCAGTGGCGCGCAGCCAGGGCACCACCGTGGAGGTGCGCGAGCTGTTCTTCAGCACGCCGGCACGGCGCAAGTTCCTCAAGACCGACTCCACCGAGCTGGCCCACTGCGTGGAGGCTGTACGCCGCCACGCGCTGGCGCGCCCCGACGTTGGTTTTGCCGTGTGGCACGAGGGCAAACTCGTCGAGCAGTGGCGCGCCTGTGCGGCCAACCCGACCGAGGCCATCGCGACGCTGGACCAGCGCCTGCGCGATGTGCTGGGTGACGACTTCCTGGAGCGCTCGGTCGTGGTCGACCATCAGCAGCGGCGCGAGTCGACGCCTGGACAGCCAGCGGTGCGTGTGTGGGGCCGGGTCGGCATTCCGGATGCGGCGCGCGCGCGTGCGGACCAGCAATTCTGCTACGTCAACGGCCGCTTCGTGCGCGACAAGGTGCTCAGCCACGCGGCGCGCAGCGCCTTTGAGGACGTGTTGCACGGCCACCGCCAACCGGTGTATGCGCTGTACGTCGAAATTGACCCAACCCGAGTCGACGTCAACGTGCACCCGACCAAGATCGAGGTGCGCTTTCGCGACAGCCGCGAGGTACACCAGGCGGTGCGCCATGCGGTGGAAGACGCGCTGGCCGCGCCCAGAGCGATGGCGCTACCCACTGGCGCCGTAACCAACGCATCGACTCCCGAGACAACGCGAAATCAGGCTGAGCACCAATATGGATGGGCACAAGGCGCTATTGATTTCGTAGCCAGGGGCAGCCACAAAGTGTCCGACCTGCAGGCGCTCTGGTCCGCACCGGCCGAGCCCCGGCCGACCGACCCTTCGATCTGGCCCTTGGGTCGCGCCCTGGCGCAGTTGCAAGGCGTCTACATCCTGGCAGAAAACACCCACGGGCTGGTAGTGGTGGACATGCACGCGGCCCACGAGCGCATCGTCTACGAACGGCTTAAATCGCAGTTGGACGCGTCGCGAGCGGGCGCCACTTCTCAGCACCTGAACAGTCAGCCCCTGTTGGTGCCCGCCACCTTCGCCGCCACACCACAGGAGCTGGCCACGGCTGAGGCCCACACCGACACGCTGACCGCGCTGGGCCTGGACATCGCGGCCTTCTCCGCCAAGACCCTGGCGGTGCGCGCCGTGCCGGGGGCGCTGGCACACGGCGACGCGGTAGCCTTGGCGCGCAGCGTCCTGGCTGAGCTGGCCCAGCACGAGGCCAGCACGGTGGTGCAGCGCGCCCAACACGAGCTGTTGGCCACCATGGCCTGCCATGGCGCCGTGCGCGCCAACCGGCGGCTCACCGTTGACGAGATGAATGCCCTGCTGCGCCAGATGGAGCAGACCGAGCGCTCGGACCAATGCAACCACGGCCGCCCGACCTGGCGGCAAATCACGCTCAAGGAACTCGACACCTTGTTCCTGCGGGGGCGATAGGCCACCGCCGCATATTCGCTTACAACTTTTGCAGGCCCAGGCCGAGCAAATGGTGCCAACGCCCCTACACTTCGCCGCCACGGGACAACCGCCCGAACCACAAGGAGGCGTTGACAATGAGTTATGGACTATTCGCGCGCAGCATGCTGGCCACCACCGCGGTGGCCCTGGTGTTGGCCGGCTGCAGCGTGGTGCCGCCCGACGCCCACATGGCGGCATTCAGCACCCAGTTGACCGGCTCCAACCAGGTGCCAGCCGTCAAGACGGCGGGCACTGGTCGATTGGTCGCCGTGTATGACCGCAACACCGGCCTGTTCCGGTGGAAGCTGTCGTTCTCGGGGCTGAAGGGCACCCCCACTGGCGGCCACTTTCACGGTCCCGCCCCGATCGGCGCCAACGCGCCGGCGACCTTGCCATTTACCGGCCCGATCAAGAGCCCGATGGAAGGCCGTGCCCACCTGTCCGAAGCCCAGGCAGCGGACCTGCTGGCGGGCAAGTGGTATGCCAGCATCGACACCACCACCCATCCGCGTGGCGAGATTCGCGGCCAGATCATCCTGCGGGAGTAGATCGCACTTGATGGGCCGCTACCATCGCGAGTTCCCTCACGCGGCGGCGCACGCCGCCCGGCACGCGCGTCATGAACTTCAACCTGGCCCTTTTGCTCCTCATCACGATGGTGTGGGGCACCACCTTTCCGCTACTCAAATCCGCCGCCTCCACCCTCAGTGGCGTCGAGATCTCGGCGATTCGTTTTGCCGTGGCGGGCGTGTGCATGGCTCCCTTCATTTGGAAAGTGCCCCGGCGTACCTGGATTGACGGCGCGCTGCTGGGTGCCCTGGCGCTGGTGTCCTATGTGTCGCAAGCGTATGGCATGCAGTTCATCTCGTCCAACCGCAGCGCCTTCCTGACCAGCCTGGCGGTGTTGCTCGTGCCACTGCTGGGCTTGTTTTGGGGCGGCCGGCTGTCGACCGTTGTGATCGGCGCGGCGTTGATGGCCTGCGCCGGCATTGGCTTGATGTCCTGGGAGGGCGGCGCGCATCTGCTTGGCGACAGCGCCACCCTGCTGTGCGCCGTGGCGTATGCCCTGTATGTGATTGTGCTGTCGCAGCGCTCACGGGGCCATGACTCGCGCCAGCTCACGGCCACGCAAATAGCCTTCATGGCGGTGTTTTCGGCGCTGTGGATTGGCCTGGCCGGTATCGGCAATGACTCCCTGGGCACCTTGGGTACCCGGCTGGCGCCCCACGCCGTCCCGCTGCTGTACTTGGGCGTGGTGGCAACCGCCGGCATGCTGTTGCTGCAGGCCATCGCGCAGCGGCATGTATCGGCGGACAAGGCCGCCGTCGTGTATGCAATGGAGCCGGTGTTCGCCGCCCTGTTTGGCTGGCTGTGGCTGGGCGAGGTGCTCAGCGCCCGCGCCGCATTGGGCGGGGCCATGGTGGTGGTGGCGGTCATCCTCAGTGAACTAAAACCCGGTCGGGTCGAATTGGCCAGCTTGTCACGCAAAGACGGCTAGCCGCCAAGCCTGCGCTGCCAAGGGCCTCGCGGGTGGCGGCGGCCTGAGCGCCAGGGTCATCGCCAGGACAGACTGCCAAATTGCGCCGTCTTCATCGCGGCTGGTTGTCACACCCCCTGACCCCTGCCGCACAGCAGTTCGACAATGCGCGGGATCAGCGTCGACGGATTGTCATGGCGCCAGATCAGGTTGATCGGCATCCGGATATCCAGATCCGACACGGCGATCAGCTTCACACCAGGCGGCAAACGGCGCTCGGCGCTAGTCGGTATCACGGTGCAACCCAGCCCCGCCGCAACCAGACCGAGCACGGTGTAGTGCGTGGTGCCTTCTTGCACGATGCGCGGCGAGAAGCCGCTCTGGTGAAAGTGGCGGATCATCAGGTCGTGCAGTTGCGGCGACTGGTCGCGCCGGAACAGAATGAAATCTTCATTGTTTAAGTCGGCCAATCGGCTCGGCGGATGGCGCGCCAGCGCGGAGTCCTCGTGTATCGCCAGCAGGTAGGTGTCTTCCATCCAGGGCACAGCGGCCAGCGGACTGTCGTCGGCCAGGGGGCCGGTGTAGGCGAGCGCCAGGTCGAGTTGCCCGTCCAGCACATGTTGGGTGACCGCCCCAGAGAGCATCGCCTCAATGGTGAAGGCAACGTCCGGACACTCCCGACGGTAGGTCTGCAACGCGCGCAGCACGGTCTCGTGCCAGGCGTAAATCTCCGAAAAACCGAGGTTCAGGTGCCCCACCTCGCCGTGTGCGGCGCGCACAGCGCGGGCTGCGGCCGCCACGCTGTCGTCCAGCAACTTGCGGGCGCTTTGATAGTAAGAGTGGCCCGCCGGGGTGAGCGCCATGCCGCGCGCGTTGCGTTCCATCAGTGGCGTGCCCACGGCCTCTTCAAGCAGCCGTAGCTGGCGCGACAGCGCTGGCTGCGCGATGTGCAGCGCCTGCGCCGCGCGCCCCAAACTGCCCAGATCGGCGATGCTGATGAAGTAGCGCAGTTGGCGGCTGTTGATATGCATAGAAAAATTGTATGACTTGAGCTTGTTTATTGTATTTGTGCGAATGATGGGAGCTTATTACATTGATTGCTTATGCACTTTGCCGCCAACGCCATGCCCAATGGCCAGAATCCGACAGCACCCGTGGTGTTTCTGAACTCGCCCGCGTTTGCGGCCCTCAATCTGCCGTTTTCCGAAATCGTGCGCGTGGGCGACATGCTCTACCTGTCGGGCCGGATAGGCAACCTGCCGGGCACACTCACGCTGGCGCCCGGGGGCATCGAAGCCGAGACCAGGCAGGCTCTGCAGAACATCAAGACCTCGCTCGAAGCGCATGGCTGCTCGCTGGCGCACATCGTCAAATGCACCGTGATGCTGGCGGACATGGCCGACTGGCCAACTTACAACGCCGTGCACACCACTTTTTTCGAGCGTCCCTATCCCGCACGCAGCGCCTTTGGCGCGAGCGGACTCGCCCTGGGCGGGCGGCTTGAACTTGACGTCATCGCCTGCGCCACCCCCAATTCCGTCCATAACCCTGAAGGAGACAATCGATGAAGGCTCTTACGCAACCCATCAAATTTATGCGCCGTGGCGCCGCCAGTCTATTGGCGCCGGTGGCGCTTGCGCTGCTGGCCGGTGTGCCCGGCTGCGGCGGCTCCGATGCCCCCGAGCCGACGGTAACGAAAGTGACCTACGCCTCGCTCGACCCCGTCAAGCCGTTGACAGTGCCAGCGGAGTTCCGCGTGCCGCAAGGGCAATTGGTGCCAGCGGTGGTCATCGTGCACGGCTCCAGCGGCATCGACAGTCGCGGTATTGCCTATGCGAAAGAGCTCAACCAGGCGGGCATTGCGACGCTTGAAATTGACATGTGGGCTGCGCGCGGCATCACCACTGGGGCCGCCGGACGTCCCCAGTCGGTTCCAGAAACGCTACCCGATGCCTATGGCGCCTTGAAGTACCTGGCCAAGCAGACGAATATCGACGCCCGCCGCATCGGCATCATGGGTTTCTCGTGGGGTGGTGTCGTCTCGATGCTGACTGCGACAACTCCGTACACACAGAAGTACATGGCCGGCACTGGTCTTTCATTTACCGCGCATGCGCCAAATTACCCAGTATGTTGGGTCTACAACCGCGTGCCGGGTTATGAGTTCAACGCGTTCACGGGCGCAAAAGTGTTTGTTCAGGGCGGCGATCTCGATACTTATGACCTGCCGGACACCTGCCCGGCGCTGGCACGGTCCGTTGCGGTGACCTCTCCCGGCTTGTTGACGGTCAAGATGTACGCGGGTGCCACCCACGGGTTTGATCGAACCGAACCAACCATCACGATCACCGACCCCTTTTCCCATCTCGGTAGGGGTGGTGAGGTGCAAATGGCGCCCAACCCGGAAGCGGCCGCTCAGGCGCGGGCTGCGACAGTTGCGTTTTTCCGGGCGCAGTTCGGCATGTAGGACGGTTGGCGCTGGATGTCACAAAGGAACCTGCCGCCATGTGTAGAGCGAGGTATCGAGTTCGAGCTCATCCCCGATGGCCACCCCAAACTGCTCCACTTATGGCCACCCAAACTGCCCCAGGCAGGACGGCTGAATTATCAACTCTTTGGCCTGTCTGGTTCTGACTTCCTTTCCTGGTAATTCCTCCCTGACTTTTTGGGATTTTTTA
>JAUXWC010000265.1 GCA_030685025.1 Rhodoferax sp. | reverse complement strand
TACGACCAGATCGACGCGGCACCGGAAGAAAAAGCACGCGGCATCACCATCAACACCGCCCACGTCGAGTACGAAACGGCCAACCGCCACTACGCCCACGTCGACTGCCCTGGCCACGCCGACTACATCAAGAACATGATTACCGGCGCGGCCCAGATGGACGGCGCCATTTTGGTGTGTTCCGCTGCCGACGGCCCCATGCCCCAGACCCGCGAGCACATCTTGCTGGCGCGCCAAGTCGGTGTTCCCTACATCATCGTCTACTTGAACAAGTGCGACATGGTGGATGACGCCGAACTGCTCGAACTGGTGGAAATGGAAGTGCGCGAGCTGCTCGACAAATACGACTTCCCTGGCGACAAGACCCCCATCATCCACGGCTCGGCCAAACTCGCCCTGGAAGGCGACAAGGGCGAACTCGGCGAAGGCTCCATCATGAAGCTCGCCGACGCGTTGGACACCTACATCCCCCTGCCCGAGCGTGCTGTGGACGGTGCCTTCCTCATGCCCGTCGAAGACGTCTTCTCCATCTCCGGCCGTGGCACCGTGGTGACCGGTCGGGTTGAGCGCGGCGTGGTCAAAGTCGGCGAAGAAATCGAAATCGTCGGCATCGCTGACACCCAAAAGACCACCTGCACCGGCGTCGAAATGTTCCGCAAGCTGCTGGACCAGGGTCAAGCTGGTGACAACGTCGGCATCTTGCTGCGCGGCACCAAGCGTGAAGACGTGCAGCGCGGCCAAGTGCTGTGCAAGCCCGGCAGCATCAAGCCGCACACCCACTTCACCGGCGAGATCTACGTACTCAGCAAGGACGAAGGCGGCCGCCACACGCCCTTCTTCAACAACTACCGTCCCCAGTTCTACTTCCGTACCACGGACGTGACCGGTGCGATCGAGTTGCCAGAAGGCAAAGAGATGGTGATGCCAGGCGACAACGTGTCGATCACGGTCAAGCTGATCAACCCGATCGCTATGGAAGAAGGCCTGCGCTTCGCTATTCGCGAAGGCGGCAAGACCGTTGGCGCCGGTGTGGTCGCCAAGATCATTGCGTAACGTTATAACTTGTGGGACAGACCGCAGTGACGCGAGGCGCACCAGCTCTGTCCCCAACTGACTGGGGATGTGGGGCAGACCGCAGTGACGCGAAGCGCACCAGATCTGTCCTCAACTGGTTTGAGATAGGGGTATAGCTCAATTGGCAGAGCGTCGGTCTCCAAAACCGAAGGTTGTAGGTTCGATTCCTACTGCCCCTGCCACCTGGTTGGCGGGAATGGGTGGGTATTCAAGCCCGCTGTGAAAACGGCGGGCTTCAGCGTCTGGAGCGTCAGGATATGACGCCGAGGCGCGCAAGCGGATTCGAAGTAGATTAGTACAGAATTGTTGAAAAAATGGCCACCACACAAGTTCAGACCGTCAGTACCACGGGCGACAAGATCAAGCTAGCCGGCGCCGTTGCCTTGGTCGTCGCAGCTTTGGCGGCCTATTATTTGCTGGGCAAGCAGGGTGCTATTGCCCAGTGGGGCGCCTTGTTGCTCGGTCTTGGCGGCGCAGTCGCCGTGTTCTTTACTTCTGAGGCAGGTAAAGAGCTTTTTGCCTTTGGCCGCGATGCCTGGCGCGAGGTCAAGAAGGTGGTCTGGCCTTCACGCAAGGAATCCGTTCAGATGACGGCGTATGTGTTCGCCTTCGTGTTGGTGATGGCGATTTTCTTGTGGCTGACGGACAAGACCCTGGAGTGGGTGTTTTACGATCTGATTCTGGGGTGGAGAAAATGATGACGGATACTTCGGATACCTCAATCACCGAGACGCCAGCCGCCACCGTGGCGGTTGCGCCGCCGGTCAATCCGGATCTGCGCTGGTACGTCGTGCATGCGTACTCCGGCATGGAAAAGGCGGTCGAACGCAATATCCTCGAACGCATCAACCGCGCCGGCATGCAGGACAAATTCGGCCGCATCCTGGTTCCCATGGAAGAAGTGGTCGAGATCAAGAACGGCCAGAAGAAGACCACCGAGCGCAAGTTCTTTCCTGGGTACGTGCTGGTCGAGATGATCATGGACGACGACACTTGGCATCTGGTCAAACACACCAACAAGGTCACCGGCTTTGTGGGTGGTGCCAAGAACAGGCCCTCGCCAATCTCGGAAGCCGAGGTCATGAAGATCGTCAACCAGATGCAAGAAGGCACCGAGAAGCCGCGGCACAAGGTGGAGTTTGAAGTTGGGGAGTACGTTCGTGTCAAGGACGGACCCTTTACCGACTTCAATGGCTCGGTTGAAGACGTCAACTACGAGAAAAGCAAAGTTCGTGTGTCGGTCACCATCTTCGGTCGTCCGACTCCGGTGGAGCTGGAGTTTTCTCAGATCGAAAAAACATGAGGCCTTGCGGGAAAGACCAAGTGACGCGTGGCGCACTTGCTCTGACCCCAACTGAAACTGGAGCTTTGTGGGTCAGACCACTTGCGCAGCAATGTGCTCTGACCCCAACTGATTAAGAATTCGCGCTTTTTCGACTCGGCGCGAGTATTGAAAGTGAGTCGTCAACCCCGGGGAGCCTGGGTCGCCAATGTTGGCGGTCTGAGCGTTATCACCCGTAAGGAGTAAAGCATGGCGAAAAAAATCGTCGGTTTTGTCAAGCTGCAAGTGCCAGCTGGTAAGGCCAATCCCTCACCACCGATCGGACCCGCTTTGGGTCAACGCGGTTTGAACATCATGGAGTTCTGCAAGGCATTCAATGCGCAGACTCAAGGCATTGAGCCCGGTCTGCCGCTGCCAGTGGTGATCACGGCTTTTGCCGACAAGAGCTTCACCTTCATCATCAAGTCGCCGCCATCGTCGATTCTGATCAAGAAGGCGGTCAAGATCGACAAGGGCTCGCCGCGTCCGCATACCGACAAGGTCGGCAAGATCACGCGCGCCCAGCTCGAAGAGATCGCGAAAACCAAAATGAAGGACCTGACCGCAGCCGACATGGATGCGGCGGTTCGGACCATCGCTGGCTCTGCCCGCTCGATGGGTGTCAATGTGGAGGGTGTGTAAATGGCTCAGTTGACCAAAAAACAAAAGACCTTCCAGGGTAAGGTTGACAGCAACAAGCTGTATCCCCTGGTGGACGCGCTGGGCATCGTCAAAGAGTGCGCCAACGCCAAGTTCGATGAGTCCATCGATGTGGCGGTGCAACTTGGCATTGACGCCAAGAAGTCGGATCAAGTGGTGCGTGGCGCGGTGGTGCTGCCCAATGGTACCGGCAAGACCAAACGTGTCGCCGTCTTTGCGCAAGGCGCCAAGGCGGACGAAGCCCGGGCCGCTGGCGCCGATATCGTAGGCATGGATGACTTGGCTGCCATGGTCAAGGCGGGGGATATGCCTTTCGACATCGTGATTGCCGCCCCGGATGCCATGCGTGTGGTCGGTACCCTGGGTCAGATCCTGGGGCCACGTGGTTTGATGCCAAACCCCAAGGTTGGTACGGTGACCCCAGACGTTGCGACCGCTGTAAAGAACGCCAAAGCCGGTCAGGTGCAGTTCCGCGTCGACAAGGCCGGTATTGTGCATTCAACCATTGGTCGCCGCTCATTCGACACTGACAAGTTGCGGGGCAATCTGGCAGCGCTGGTCGATGCTTTGACCAAGGCCAAGCCCGCTACCAGCAAGGGTGTCTATTTGAGAAAAATCGCGGTGTCGAGCACGATGGGTGTCGGTGTCCGGGTGGACACGCAGACCATCGCGGCGTAATCGCAAGAGAAATTCGAACCGCCTGCGAGGGCGGTTCGAGGTGGTGGGCTGTTCGAGCCGAAAGGTTTGGGCAGGCCATCCAAGACCGTTGGTGTGCCAACTGCAGCGATGTGGCGAGGCACTTAATCACTAGGCGGTGGGTCTGCCCACAGCCTGTACCAACGCAGATGGCGATCCCGCTGCAGATGGATGCATTTCCGAAACAGTTGGTCGCTGCAATGTGGCGCGCCCGAAGGCAGTTTGCCGATGGGCGCAATTTGAAGGAGTAGACCTTGAGTCTTAATCGCAGTGAGAAAGAAGCGGTCATCAGTGATGTGACTGGCCTCGCCGCAAAAGCTCAAACGCTGGTGATGGCGGAATACCGCGGCATCACGGTCGCTGACATGACCAAACTGCGCTCCACCGCGCGCAGCAACGGTGTGAGCCTGAGTGTGTTGAAAAACACGCTGGCGCGCCGTGCTGTGGTGGGTAGCGGCTTTGAAGTCGTGTCCGATCTGATGACCGGTCCGCTGATCTATGGCTTCTCTGAAGACGCCGTGGCTGCCGCGCGAGTGGTGGCTGACTTCTCGAAAACCAATGATAAATTGGTGATTCGGGGTGGCGCCTACGGAGGCAAAGCACTGGATGTCAACGGCGTGAAGCAATTGGCAAGCATCCCTTCCAAGGAAGTGTTGCTGGCGCAGTTGCTGGGCTTGATGCAATCCCCGATCTCGCGCACCGCGCGCGTGCTCGCGGCCTTGGCGGAACAACGAGGCGCTGGCGCAGCCGAAGCCGCGCCCGCCGAAGCAGTTGCGGCCTGATGGCCCTCAGTATGTAGTAACCAATATTAGGAAATCAAAATGGCATTCGATAAAGACGCATTTTTGACCGCGCTGGACAGCATGACGGTCATGGAACTCAACGACCTGGTGAAAGCCATCGAAGAGAAATTTGGCGTGAGCGCTGCTGCTATGGCTGGTCCTGCTGCTGCTGCCGGCCCCGCCGCTGCTGCAGAAGAGAAGACCGAATTCAACGTCGTTCTGCTGGAAGCGGGAGCTCAGAAAGTATCGGTCATCAAGGCCGTTCGTGAAATTACCGGCCTGGGTCTGAAGGAAGCCAAAGATCTGGTCGATGGCGCTCCGAAGAACGTCAAGGAAGGCATTGCCAAGGCTGAAGCCGAGGCTGCCCTGAAGAAACTGGTGGATGCCGGTGCCAAGGCTGAACTGAAGTAATTCATTTCCAGTCCAGGGCTGGGGGTTCCGATACGGGCCTCCAGCCTTTGGCGCTTATAAGAGCATACTGAAAAACACCCTTCTGGGTGTCTTGGGTCCCCCGAGGGGTCACCTAAAAGCCCAAAGGTGTTTTTCAGTGTCTTCTGATCCCGACTGCAGAAGACGCCTTGGTTCGGGTTGCGCGCAAGGTGCAATCGTCCGCCAATGGTTGGTAGAGGCCAATCGCCAAGAAAATGGTTGAAACATCGTTGGGGTAGGCCAAAGCATTGCTTCGGGCTGCTCCCGACTGATGTGTTGCTCAGTTTGCCAGTCGTCTAGGGACACCTGGTCCCTTCAGTCTTTGCCCGGAGATCAAATGGCTTATACATACACCGAACGCAAGCGGATTCGAAAAAATTTCGGCAACCGCGATGCCGTGCTCGAAATCCCCTATTTGCTGCAAATGCAGAAGGACGCGTACACCGCGTTCCTGCAAGCCGAGGTCGCGCCGAAAAAACGCACCGTCGAGGGCTTGCAGGCGGCCTTTGAGGCGGCGTTTCCGATCGTTTCGCACAACGGTTTTGTCGAGATGAAGTACCTGGAGTACAACCTCGCCAAACCTGCTTTTGATGTGCGCGAATGCCAAACCCGTGGTTTGACGTTTGCGTCGGCGGTGCGCGCCAAAGTGCAGTTGATCATTTATGACCGCGAGTCTTCCACCACCCAGAACAAGGTGGTCAAGGAAGTGAAAGAGCAGGAGGTCTACATGGGTGAAGTGCCCCTGATGACCACCAAGGGCTCCTTCATCATCAATGGCACCGAGCGTGTGATCGTGTCGCAGTTGCACCGCTCGCCGGGCGTGTTCTTCGAACATGACAAGGGCAAAACCCACAGCTCGGGCAAACTGCTGTTCTCGGCTCGCATCATTCCCTACCGCGGCTCCTGGCTGGATTTTGAGTTTGACCCCAAGGACATCCTGTATTTCCGGGTTGACCGTCGGCGCAAGATGCCGGTCACGATTTTGCTCAAGGCCATTGGCTTGAACAACGAGTCGATCCTGGCGAACTTCTTTGTCAACGATAACTTCCGCCTGATGGACAGCGGCGCCCAGATGGAGTTCGTGGCCGAACGCCTGCGTGGTGAAGTGGCCCGTTTTGACATCACCGACAAGGCCGGCCGGGTGGTGGTGGCCAAGGACAAGCGCGTCACGGCGCGCCACACTCGGGAAATGGAACAATCGGGCACTACCCACATCAGCGTGCCTGAGGATTTCCTGGTCGGCCGCGTGGTGGCTCGCAGTATTGTCGACGCCGACACCGGCGAAATCATTGCCAAGGCCAACGAAGAGTTGACTGAAGCATTGCTCAAGAAGTTGCGACTGGCCGGCGTGCAGGACCTGCAGTGCATCTACACCAATGAGCTGGACCAAGGCGCCTACATCTCGCAAACCTTGCGCAGCGACGAAACGGTGGACGAGTTCGCCGCTCGTGTCGCCATCTACCGCATGATGCGTCCCGGCGAGCCGCCCACGGAAGACGCCGTGCAGGCCCTGTTCCAGCGCCTGTTCTACAACCCCGATACCTACGACTTGTCGCGCGTCGGGCGTATGAAGTTCAACGCCAAGATGAGCCGCGCCGAGTCGACCGGCCCGATGGTGCTGACCAACGAAGATATCCTGGCCGTCGTCAAGATATTGGTGGATCTGCGCAATGGTCGCGGTGAAGTCGATGACATTGACCACCTGGGCAATCGCCGTGTGCGCTGCGTCGGTGAGTTGGCTGAAAACCAGTATCGCACCGGCTTGGCTCGTATCGAGAAGGCTGTCAAGGAACGCCTCGGCCAAGCCGAGCAAGAGCCTTTGATGCCGCATGACCTGATCAACAGCAAGCCCATCTCGGCAGCTCTCAAGGAGTTCTTTGGTGCGTCGCAGTTGTCCCAGTTCATGGACCAGACCAATCCCTTATCGGAGATCACGCACAAGCGTCGGGTTTCCGCACTGGGCCCGGGCGGTCTGACGCGCGAGCGCGCCGGCTTCGAGGTACGCGACGTACACGTCACGCACTACGGCCGGGTCTGCCCGATCGAAACGCCTGAAGGCCCGAACATTGGCCTGATCAACTCCCTGGCGTTGTATGCCCGCTTGAACGAGTACGGCTTCATCGAGACCCCTTACCGTCGAGTAATTGACTGCACGGTTACCAACGACATCGACTACCTGTCGGCGATCGAAGAAGGCAAGTACGTGATTGCTCAGGCCAATGCGGTTCTGGACAAGAATGGCCGCCTTACCGGTGATCTGGTCTCCGCCCGTGAAAAGGGCGAGTCGATTCTGGTTGGTGCGGAGCGCGTCCAGTACATGGACGTGTCGCCTTCCCAGATCGTCTCGGTTGCCGCGTCTCTGGTGCCCTTCCTGGAACACGACGACGCCAACCGTGCTCTGATGGGCGCCAACATGCAGCGTCAGGCTGTGCCTGTGCTGCGTCCCGAGAAGGCCTTTGTCGGCACCGGTATCGAGCGCGTATCGGCGGTCGACTCCGGTACCGTCGTAACCGCAACCCGCGGTGGTGTGGTTGACTATGTGGATGCCACTCGCGTCGTGATTCGCGTTAACGACGACGAAGCACAGGCCGGTGAAGTGGGTGTGGACATCTACAACCTGATCAAGTACCAGCGTTCCAACCAGAACACCAACATCCACCAGCGCGCCATCGTCAAGAAGGGCGACCGACTGGCCAAGGGCGACGTGATCGCGGACGGCGCTTCCACTGATCTGGGTGAACTGGCGCTGGGCCAGAACATGCTGGTCGCGTTCATGCCCTGGAATGGCTACAACTTCGAAGACTCGATTCTGATCAGCGAACGTGTCGTGGCCGACGACCGCTACACCTCGATTCACATCGAGGAACTGGTAGTCATGGCGCGCGACACCAAGCTCGGCGCCGAAGAAATTACCCGGGACATTCCGAATCTGAGTGAGCTGCAGCTCAACCGCCTCGATGAGTCCGGCATCATCTACGTTGGCGCTGAAGTGCAGCCCGGCGACACGCTGGTCGGCAAAGTCACACCCAAGGGTGAGACCACGCTGACGCCCGAAGAGAAGCTGCTGCGAGCGATCTTTGGCGAGAAGGCCAGCGATGTGAAGGACACTTCATTGCGCGTCGACCAAGGCTCGCAGGGCACGGTGATTGATGTGCAGGTCTTCACACGCGAAGGTATTGTTCGGGATCGCCGGGCGCAACAAATCATTGACGACGAGCTCAAGCGTTTCCGCCTGGACTTGAATGACCAGCTTCGCATTGTGGAGGCGGACGCGTTTGACCGGATCGAGAAGTTGCTCACTGGCAGGCTGGCCAATGGTGGCCCGCAAAAGCTGGCCAAGGGCACCAAGGTCGACAAGGCCTATCTGGCATCGGTTGACAGGTTCCACTGGTTTGACATCCGTCCGGCTGAAGACGAGGTGGCCACGCAGCTCGAGAGCATCAAGAATTCGCTGGAGCAGACCCGCCACAGCTTCGATCTGGCTTTTGAAGAGAAGCGCAAGAAGTTGACGCAGGGTGATGAGTTGCCTGCCGGCGTGCTCAAGATGGTCAAGGTCTACCTGGCCGTCAAACGCCGCTTGCAGCCAGGTGACAAGATGGCCGGCCGTCACGGCAACAAGGGTGTGGTCTCCAAGATCGTTCCGGTCGAAGACATGCCCTACATGGCCGACGGCACACCGTGCGACATCGTGCTCAACCCGCTCGGCGTGCCGTCCCGGATGAACGTCGGTCAGGTGCTTGAAGTGCACTTGGGCTGGGCTGCCAAGGGCATCGGTCAACGCATCGGCGACATGTTGCAGGCCGAAACCAAGATGGCCGAGATGCGTCAGTTCCTGGACTCCTTGTACAACGGCTCTGGGCGCAAGGAGGACCTTGCCAAACTGAGCGACGCCGAGATCCTGGAGATGGCCGCCAACCTGAGCACCGGCGCCACGTTCGCGACACCGGTGTTCGACGGCGCGTCGGAGCGCGAGATCAAGGACATGCTCAAGCTGGCCTATCCTGATGAGATCGTCAAGGCCAAGGGTCTGACGGCTGCCCGTACACAGGCCAATTTGTTTGACGGACGCAGTGGTGAGGCATTTGAGCGACCGACCACCATTGGTTATATGCACGTCCTGAAACTGCACCACTTGGTCGACGACAAGATGCACGCCCGTTCGACCGGCCCCTACAGCCTGGTGACGCAGCAGCCCTTGGGCGGCAAAGCCCAGTTTGGTGGCCAGCGCTTCGGTGAGATGGAGGTCTGGGCGCTCGAAGCTTACGGCGCCGCCTACACCCTGCAGGAAATGCTGACCGTCAAGTCAGATGACGTGCAAGGGCGTACCAAGGTGTACGAAAGCATCGTCAAGGGTGAACACTCGATCGAAGCCGGCATGCCGGAGTCCTTCAATGTGCTGGTCAAGGAAATTCGTTCCCTGGGCCTCGACATTGAACTTGAGCGCGGCTAAGAACTGATTAAGGAAGTTTTATGAAATCATTACTCGACCTGTTCAAGCAGTTCACCCCGGACGAGCACTTCAATGCCATCAAGATTGGCATGGCCTCGCCCGAGAAGATTCGTTCCTGGTCTTTCGGCGAAGTGAAGAAGCCAGAGACTATCAACTACCGGACTTTCAAGCCCGAGCGCGACGGTCTGTTCTGCGCTAAGATCTTTGGCCCGATCAAAGATTATGAATGCCTGTGCGGCAAGTACAAGCGCCTCAAACACCGCGGCGTGATCTGCGAGAAGTGCGGCGTGGAAGTGACCCAGACCAAGGTGCGTCGTGACCGCATGGGTCACATCGACCTGGCCGCACCGTGCGCGCACATCTGGTTCCTCAAGTCCCTGCCATCGCGTTTGGGCCTGGTGCTCGACATGACGCTGCGCGACATCGAACGCGTGCTGTACTTCGAAGCCTACGTGGTGACCGACCCCGGCATGACGCCGCTGAAAAAATTCAGCATCATGTCCGAAGACGACTTCGATGCCAAGTTCAAGGAGTTTGGTGACGAATTCCAGGCCAAGATGGGCGCCGAAGGCATCAAAGACCTGCTGCAAAGCATCGACATCGACGGCTCGATCGAGAAGCTGCGCAACGACCTGACCGGCTCCGAGCTCAAGATCAAGAAGAACGCCAAGCGTTTGAAGGTCCTGGAAGCGTTCAAGAAATCCGGCATCAAGCCCGAGTGGATGGTGCTGGACGTGCTGCCAGTGCTGCCACCGGACCTGCGTCCGCTCGTTCCCCTGGACGGCGGGCGTTTTGCGACCTCCGACCTGAACGACCTGTACCGTCGGGTGATCAATCGCAACAGCCGCCTGCGCCGCTTGCTGGAATTGAAGGCACCCGAGATCATTGCCCGCAACGAGAAGCGCATGTTGCAAGAAGCCGTGGACAGCTTGCTGGACAACGGCCGCCGCGGCAAGGCCATGACGGGCGCCAACAAGCGCGCCCTCAAGTCCTTGGCCGACATGATCAAGGGCAAGAGTGGTCGCTTCCGCCAGAACTTACTGGGTAAGCGGGTGGATTACTCGGGTCGATCGGTGATTACCGTGGGCCCGACGCTCAAGCTGCACCAGTGTGGCCTGCCCAAGTTGATGGCTTTGGAGTTGTTCAAACCATTCATCTTCGCGCGCCTGGAAGCCATGGGTATCGCCACCACCATCAAGGCGGCCAAGAAGGAAGTCGAATCCGGCACGCCGGTGGTGTGGGACATCCTGGAAGAGGTGATCAAAGAACATCCGGTGATGCTGAACCGCGCGCCGACGTTGCACCGCCTGGGCATCCAGGCGTTTGAGCCGATCCTGATCGAAGGCAAGGCAATTCAATTGCACCCGCTGGTCTGCTCGGCCTTTAACGCCGACTTTGACGGTGACCAAATGGCGGTGCACGTGCCCTTGTCGGTGGAAGCGCAAATGGAGTGCCGCACCTTGATGCTGGCCTCCAACAACGTTTTGTTCCCGGCCAATGGTGAGCCGTCGATCGTGCCATCGCAAGACGTGGTGCTGGGCCTGTACTACACCACTCGTGACCGCATCAACGGCAAGGGTGAAGGCCTGATTTTTGCTGACACCGGCGAGGTGCAACGGGCCTTCGATGCCGGTCAGGTGGAGTTGACGGCACGTATCAACGTGCGTCTGACCGAGTACACCCGCAACAAGGAGACCGGCGAACTGGTGCCCAGCACCAAGTTGTGGGAAACCACGGCGGGCCGGGCCTTGCTGTCGGAGATATTGCCCAAGGGCTTGCCGTTCTCCAACATCAACAAAGCCTTGAAGAAGAAGGAGATCTCGAAGCTGATCAATGTCTCATTCCGCAAATGCGGTCTCAAAGAGACGGTGATTTTTGCCGACAAGCTGTTGCAATACGGGTTCCGTCTGGCCACCAAGGCCGGCATTTCGATCTGCATCGACGACATGCTGGTGCCGCAAGAGAAGCACGGCATCATTGAGCGCGCCGAGAAGGAAGTCAAAGAGATCGGCCAGCAGTACACCTCGGGCCTGGTGACGTCGGGTGAGCGCTACAACAAGGTGGTGGACATTTGGGGTAAGGCCGGTGACGAAGTCTCCAAGGTCATGATGGCGCAACTGGCCAAGGAAAAGACCGTCGACCGCCACGGCAAGGAAGTGGATCAAGAGTCCTTCAACTCGATCTACATGATGGCCGACTCCGGCGCGCGGGGCTCCGCGGCGCAGATTCGCCAGTTGGCGGGTATGCGGGGCTTGATGGCCAAGCCGGACGGCTCGATCATCGAGACACCCATCACGGCCAACTTCCGTGAAGGCCTCAACGTGTTGCAGTACTTCATCTCGACCCATGGCGCACGAAAAGGCCTGGCCGACACGGCGCTCAAGACGGCGAACTCCGGTTACCTGACGCGCCGTTTGGTGGACGTGACGCAGGATCTGGTGGTCACCGAGCAGGATTGTGGTACCCACGGTGGTTACCTCATGCGCGCCATTGTTGAGGGCGGTGAAGTCATCGAGTCCTTGCGTGATCGCATTTTGGGTCGCACCGCGGCTGACGATGTGCTGCACCCGGAGAACCGCTCGGTCTTGACCAAAGCCGGCGACATGCTCGATGAAGATCTGATCGAAGAGCTGGAAATTGCCGGCGTCGACGAAGTCAAGGTGCGCACCGCGCTGACCTGCGAGACGCGTTTCGGCATTTGCGCCAAGTGCTACGGGCGTGACCTCGGTCGCGGCGGCTTGATCAACGGTGGCGAGGCGGTTGGCGTGATTGCGGCGCAATCGATCGGCGAGCCGGGTACCCAGTTGACCATGCGCACCTTCCACATCGGTGGCGCCGCCTCACGTGCAGCGATTGCCTCCAGTGTGGAAGCCAAGTCGAACGGCAGCATTGGCTTCAACAGCACGATGCGCTACGTGACCAACAGCAAGAAAGAACTGGTGGTGATTGCCCGTTCGGGCGAGATCATCATTCACGACGAACATGGTCGGGAGCGCGAGCGCCACAAGGTGCCTTACGGCGCCATCTTGACCGTCAGCGCGGACCAAGTCATCAAGGCGGGCGCCATCCTGGCCAACTGGGACCCCCTGACCCGACCCATCATCACCGAGTTCGCCGGCAAGGCGCACTTCGAGAATGTCGAAGAGGGTTTAACCGTTGCCAAGCAGGTGGACGAAGTCACTGGTCTGTCGACCTTGGTGGTGATCGACCCGAAGCGACGTGGTTCCGCCAAGGTGATCCGTCCGCAAGTCAAGTTGATCGACGCGACGGGTAATGAAGTCAAGATTCCTGGCACCGATCACTCGGTGACGATTGGTTTCCCGGTTGGCGCGCTGGTGCAGGTGCGCGATGGTCAGGACGTGGGTCCTGGCGAAGTGTTGGCGCGTATCCCGATCGAGGGCCAGAAAACGCGCGACATTACCGGCGGTTTGCCACGGGTAGCCGAGTTGTTCGAGGCGCGCTCACCTAAAGACAAGGGTGTGCTGGCCGAAATGACCGGCACGGTGTCATTCGGTAAGGAAACCAAGGGCAAGATTCGCCTGCAGATCACCGACCCGGATGGCGCAGTGTGGGAGGAGTTGGTACCCAAGGAAAAGAACATCCTGGTGCACGAAGGCCAGGTGGTCAACAAGGGCGAGAGCGTGGTGGACGGCCCGGCCGATCCGCAAGACATCTTGCGATTGCTTGGTTCCGAAGAACTGGCCCGTTACATCGTCGATGAAGTGCAGGACGTGTACCGCTTGCAGGGCGTGAAGATCAACGACAAGCACATTGAAGTGATCGTGCGTCAAATGCTGCGTCGCGTGGTGGTGGAGGCGACCGGCGACTCCGGCTATATCAACGGCGAACAGGTGGAGCGTTCCGAGATGCTCAATACCAATGATGCCCTGCGCGCCGGAGGCAAGATTCCAGCCACCTTCACCAACCTGTTGCTTGGCATAACCAAGGCATCCTTGTCGACTGACAGTTTCATCAGCGCAGCGTCGTTCCAGGAAACCACGCGTGTGTTGACCGAAGCGGCGATCATGGGCAAGCGCGATGAGTTGCGTGGCCTCAAGGAGAACGTGATCGTTGGCCGGTTGATCCCTGCCGGTACCGGATTGGCTTACCACGAAGCGCGCAAGGTTCGCGAAAATCTGGACGAGGCCGAGCGCCGCGCGATTGCCGAGGCCGACGCCGCGGAACTTGCCGGTGACGCGCTCGCCGCGCAAGCAGCCGACGCCAGCGAAGGAGCGGCCAGCGAATAACGCCTGGGCACTGGCTGGCATATGGCGCCTCAGACTTTCTTCCGAAAGTTTGAGGCGTTTTTTATTCGCATTGGTGTTGCGTTGTCGCAGCGCCCCCAGCGTGCGGCGCGATCATGAGTGCTTCGGCTGTGATGTGGAGCCTGCTTGCCGTGCTGGTGTTCTGGGCCATCGGGGCCTACAACCGGCTGGTGCGTCTGCGCGGGCGCAGTCTGCTTGCCTTCGCGGTGGTGGACAAGCAGTTCAACCTCCAGGCACTGCTGCTGGCGCCGACTGCCGTTGGCCCGCATCCGGGGCTGTCTGCGTCGGCCTTGCTGCCTGGCGACGAAGGCCGGGAGAACCGGTGGTCCGGGCTGGTAGGCGCTGGTCGACAACTGGAGGCATCGCTGAAGGCGGCGCGCGTTCGACCACTCGATGGGGCCAGTCTGGATGCGTTGCGCACTGCTCACGAGACACTGGTCCTGAGTTGGTCTCGCTGCCGTGAAGAGCCACCTGATCTGGCCGGATCGCCCCTACCCGAGGACTTGAGTATGAAATGGGATCAATTGTTGGTTCAAACGGATATGGCACGCGCGGAATTCAATGCGGTCGTGGCCGATTACAACGCGGCCATTGGTCAGGTTCCCGCTTGCTTGCTGGCGTCGCTGTTCGGCTTCAAGCCGACCCAACCTCTGTAAGCCGCGGCATGATAAAGGGGGAGCAAACAACGCCACTGTGGCGGCAACTCCTGGCCACGGCGTTGGTCGTGCAACGCGTGCGCGGTGGAGCGTCCGCGACTGTCGCTCTGGGAGAGGTCACGTCGGAGTTGCGTCCCGGTGTCCAGGCACTGAGCTTTCAGGTCTTGAGGCATTTGGGGCGCGCTCAGTCGCTGCGCCGTCAGCTTGCCGCTCGATCGCCCGCGCCTGCCACCGACGCCTTGCTTTGCACCGCGCTGGCGCTGGCGTGGAACGATGCCCAGGCGCCGTACGAGAGTTTCACGCTCGTCAATCAGACGGTCGAGGCGGCCAAGTCCAGCGCCGCGCATCGCGGTCAGGCGAATTTTGTGAACGCCTGCTTGCGTCGGTTCTTGCGTGAGCGAGAGGCCTTGGTAGCGATCACCGACAAGGACCCGCTGGCGCTCTGGAACCATCCGCAGTGGTGGATCGATCGCCTCAAACAGGAGCGACCGACTCAATGGCAGGCGATCCTCGCCCAGAACAACCACCATGCGCCGATGACACTGCGTGTCAACGCCAGGCAATCAACGGTGCAGGCCTACCTGGCGGCGCTGAGCGCAGTGGGCATTGAGGCTGCGCCGGTCGGCGTGCGGGGCGTGGTGCTGACCCACGCCGTGCCGGTGCAGGCCTTGCCCGGATTTGCCGAGGGTATGGTCTCGGTGCAGGACGCAGCGGCACAGTTGGCAGCACCCCTCCTGCTTGAAGGTTTGTCGGCACAGACTGGCCGATTGCGGGTGCTGGACGCCTGCGCGGCGCCAGGCGGCAAAACGGTGCACCTGCTGGAAATGGCGGACTGCGAGGTGATCGCGCTGGACGTGGACCCGCTGCGTTGTGACCGGATCCAGCAAACCCTGCGGCGGGTGGCCCTTGGCGCGCAAGTTGTCACTGCCGATGCCGCAAACCTGGAGGCCTGGTGGGATGGCCGGCTATTTGATGCCGTATTGCTTGACGCCCCGTGCACTGCGTCGGGCATTGTGCGACGCCACCCCGACGTGCGGTGGTTGCGACGCGAGTCCGACATCGGGCAACTGGCTACCATTCAAGCGCGCCTGCTGCGAACCCTGTGGACGGTTGTGAAGCCGGGCGGGCGTTTGCTGTACTGCACCTGCTCGGTGTTCAAGGCGGAGGGGCAAGAACAGATCGAAACGTTTCTTGCGCACAACAGCAACGCCTCATTGCGCCCTTCGCCGGGTCATTTAATGCCCCAATCCGGGGCAAAACAGGACCACCTCCCGGACAATCTGCAAGGTGATCACGACGGTTTTTACTACGCTTTACTGGAGAAATGCAGCGCTTGATGCGTTCAGGCTGATCTTCGCCATGGTGCTGTCTCTGGGTTTGGCGGTGCCAGCTCTCGCACAACACCCGGTGGCCGAGGTCACGCTGTTGCGTTTCGAGCGTGATGGCGAGTCGATACTGCTCTCTGCAGTGGTCAACTTTGACCTGCCCTCTGCGGTGGAGGAGGCGCTGGTCAAGGGTGTGCCGATGATCTTCGTGGCCGAACTTGAGCTGTTTCGCGAGCGCTGGTATTGGACCAACAAGAAGGTCATGTCGGCGCAGCGGCACATGCGCCTGGCCTACCAGCCCCTGACCCGGCGATGGCGACTTCACGTTGCATCGGGCGTGCCGTCCGCGGCCGGTCTGGGCGTCTCACTGAACCAGAGCTTTGAGACGCTGGCCGACGCCGTCTCGGCGATGCAGCGCCTGTCGCGCTGGAAGATCGCCGAGGTCACGGAGCTTGACCTGGAGCAGGGGCACCAGGTCGAGTTTCGCTTCAAGCTGGATTTGTCCCAGTTGCCTCGCCCTTTCCAGATTGGCAGTCTGGGGCAGTCTGACTGGAACGTATCGGCCGCCAAGGCGCAGCGCTTCACGCTGGAGCCCGTGAAGTGACCGACGCGCAGGCGCCGCGAAGACTGGCGGATCGCTACTCCCTTCAAGGCTCACGCACGCTGCGCTGGACGGTCGCGCTGGGCTCGGTCGCCATGGTTCTGGTTGGGCTGGTGCTGCTGTTTTTGCTGACGCAGGCCACCAACAACCGGGAGTTATACGAGCGCAACTACGCGGGCCTGTTCGTGCTGAATGTGGTGGTGGCGGCGTCCTTGCTGGTGGCCATTGCCTGGATCGGACTGAGGCTGTTGTTGCGGTTTCGTCAAGGCCGGTTTGGCAGCCGATTGCTGGTCAAGCTGGCGGCGATCTTCGCGCTGGCAGGCTTCGCGCCCGGTGTGCTGATCTACGTCGTTTCCTACCAGTTTGTGTCTCGCTCGATCGAGAGCTGGTTTGACGTCAAGGTTGAAGGGGCGTTGGACGCGGGCTTGAATCTGGGCCGAGTCACCCTGGACACCTTGTCGGGCGATCTGGCCAACAAGACCCGTTTGGCCGCAGCCCAATTGGCCGAAACCCAAGGGGTGGTCGCGGTGCTGCCGATGGAGCGCTTGCGTGAGCAGCTTGGCGCCAGCGAACTGGTGCTGTGGAGTGTGGGTGGCCGTGTCTTGGCGGCAGCGGGTGAGTCACGGTTCAGGCTCAGCCCGGAGCGGCCCAGCCAGCAGCAGTTTCGCAACGCGCGCAACCAGCGCGTCATCACCTGGATAGAAGGGCTTGAAGAGGGCGCCACAGAGGCTGAAGGCGGTGCCCGAATCAGGGCGCTGGTGCTGCTGCCTAACGTCGGTTTGGGATTGCTGGGCGAATCCAGGTTTCTGTCCGTGACGCAACTGCTGCCCCACACGTTGGTGGCCAATGCGCTGGCGGTCACGCAGGCGAACCGCGAGTATCAGGAGCGGGCACTGGCGCGACAAGGTCTGCGCCGGATGTACATCGGTACCTTGACCCTCAGCTTGTTTTTGGCCGTCTTCGGGGCGGTGCTCTTGGCGGTGGTCTTGGGCAACCAGATTGCGCGTCCGCTGCTCTTGCTCGCTGACGGCGTCAGCCAGGTGGCGGCGGGCGACTTGACGCCCAAGGCATCCTTGCTGGGCAAGGATGAACTCGGCGGATTGACGCGTTCATTTGCCGACATGACCCAGCAGTTGGCCGATGCGCGCCAGGCGGTGCAGGACAGCATGGGCCAGGTCAACGCGGCCAGGGCCAACTTGCAGACCATCCTGGATAACCTGACGGCCGGGGTGATTGTGCTGGACAACCACGGCGTCATCCAGTCCTTCAACCCGGGAGCGACGCGCATCTTGCGGGTGCCACTAGCGGCGTTCGAAGGCCGTCGCCTGAACGAAATCGAAGGCCTGGAGGAATTCGCGGATCGCGTTCAGTCGCAGTTTGATTTGTTCTTGGGCGACCGGTCCGAGCACGGACTCGACCATTGGCAGCAGTCGTTCGAACTCGGTGCCTTGAGTGAGCGTCAGGGCGGGCAAGCCGACGCCAACAAGGTGACGCTGGTCGCGCGTGGTGCCGAACTGCCTGGCTCGGCGAGGCTGCTGGTGTTTGATGACATTTCCGAAATCGTTTCAGCCCAGCGAGCGCAGGCCTGGGGTGAAGTTGCGCGTCGACTGGCCCACGAGATCAAGAACCCGCTCACGCCGATACAACTGTCGGCGGAACGACTGGAAATGAAGTTGCGTGGCAAACTGCCCGGTCCTGAACAGGCCATTCTGACGAAATCGGTCAAGACCATCGTCGATCAAGTCGATGCCATGAAGCGACTGGTAAATGAATTCAGGGATTACGCGCGTTTGCCCGCCGCTGAACTCCATCCGATTGACTTGAACCAGTTGGTCATGGAGGTGGCGCAGCTGTATGGTGATGACGCGGCACCCGGCGCGGTTCGCCTGGACCTCGACGCGGCCAGTCCAAAAATCCTTGGCGATGCGCAGCAGTTGCGCCAGGTCGTGCACAACTTGCTGCAAAACGCGCAAGATGCGACCGAAACCGCGCGCCGCGACGACGCGCTCGACCACGCGGTCACGATCCGGACGCAATGGCTAAAGTCCGCTGATCGGGTGCGCTTGAGCATCGTCGACGAGGGTACGGGTTTTCCCGAGAACATTCTGAAACGGGCGTTTGAACCCTATGTCACGACCAAGGCCAAGGGCACCGGACTGGGTCTCGCCGTGGTCAAGAAAATCGCTGACGAGCACGGTACCCGGGTTGACATCGTCAACCGACTGGTGGATGGAAAAGTGCAAGGTGCGCAAGTATCGTTATCATTCGGCACTGAGAACACCGTTGCGACATAGTCGCACGGCAAGCTATCTACACGGGGACGCGCGCAAGACATGGCAAATATACTGGTTGTTGACGATGAGCTCGGCATCCGCGACCTCCTATGGGAAATTCTCAACGACGAAGGTCACAGCGTGGAGGTCGCCGAGAACGCCGCGCAGGCGCGCGCAGCCCGATTGCGGGATCGTCCAGATCTGGTGTTGCTCGATATCTGGATGCCCGATACCGATGGCGTGACGTTGCTCAAGGAATGGTCGTCGACGGGTGCCTTGACCATGCCGGTCATCATGATGAGTGGTCACGCCACCATCGATACGGCGGTCGAGGCCACCAAGATCGGTGCCCTGGCGTTCCTGGAAAAACCCATCACGCTACAGAAGCTCTTGAAAGCCGTGGAACAGGGTTTGACGCGCGGCGCGGTCCGCAAGCCAACCCCATCCGTGCTCGCCTCGGTCGTCCTGCCCTTGCAGGACACGAGCGCTAGAGTTGAGCCCGTCAGCGTCCCGGTGCCCGATACGGGCCCTCAGTCGGAGCAGCGTTTCATGCTGGACAAGCCTCTGCGCGAGGCCAGAGACGAGTTTGAAAAAGCTTACTTCGAGTTCCATCTGGCCAAGGAGCACGGCTCCATGACACGAGTGGCCGACAAGACCGGACTGGAACGTACGCATTTGTACCGCAAGCTCAAGCAGCTCGGAGTCGATTTGACACGCGGCAAGCGCGTTGGTACCTGACGCCAATCTCGCTGGACAAGTGCGGCTGAGCGTCCGTGCTTGATGCTATAATTTACGGCTTAGGCCCGGTAGCTCAGTCGGTAGAGCAGAGGACTGAAAATCCTTGTGTCGGTGGTTCGATTCCGCCCCAGGCCACCAAGATCGATACGCCTCAGACCCCTCATGGGTCTGAGGCGTTTTTACTTGGGGGCCCCGACTTTGCTCGCCAAGATGAACGCCCGAATTCTCAGTTCTTGGCTTGCGACGCTTTGGCCGCGTGTGCCTGCTGGTCGGCGTGGTAGCTGCTGCGCACCATGGCGCCAACGGCGGCGTTCTTGAAGCCCATGTCGTAGGCTGCTGCTTCGAACATCTTGAAGGTATCCGGGTGCACGTAGCGCTTGACGGTCAAGTGCGCGCTGGACGGCGCCAGGTATTGACCAATCGTCAGCATGTCGATGCCGTGCGCACGCATGTCGCGCATCACCGCCAGAATCTCGTCATCGGTTTCGCCCAGTCCCACCATCAGGCCACTCTTGGTGGGGACTTGCGGAACCAGGGCTTTGAACTTCTTGAGCAGGTTGAGCGAGAACGCGTAGTCGCTGCCGGGGCGCGCCTCCTTGTATAGGCGCGGGACGGTTTCAAGGTTGTGGTTCATGACGTTGGGCGGCGCACGCTTGAGAGTCTCAAGTGCCCGGTCGTCGCGGCCACGAAAGTCCGGCACCAACACCTCGATCTGGGTCGCAGGCGCCAGCGCCCGAATCTGACCAATGCACTCGGCGAAATGGCCCGCGCCGCCATCGCGCAAATCGTCGCGGTCGACGCTGGTCACCACCACATACTTGAGCTTGAGCTGGGCAATGGTCTTCGCCAGGTTGCCTGGCTCATCGGTATCCAGTGGGTCGGGACGCCCATGCCCGACGTCGCAGAACGGGCAGCGTCGCGTGCACTTGTCGCCCATGATCATGAACGTGGCCGTGCCATGTCCAAAGCACTCCCCAATATTGGGGCAGGAAGCTTCCTCGCACACGGTCACGAGTTTGTTTCGCCGCAGCACGTCCTTGATCTCGTAAAAGCGCGTGGTCGGCGAGCCCGCCTTGACGCGGATCCAGTCGGGCTTCTTCAGAACCTCGCCGCCTTGCACCTTGATCGGGATGCGTGAGAGTTTGGCCGCTGCCTTCTGCTTGGCACTGGCGTCGTAAGTGTCGACTGACTGGACGTCGCGGACCACGTTCGAAGGGGGAGTGTGGGTGCTCATGGCGGTGTTTCGGCGGTGATGAGGTTGGATCTAGCTGCGGGGAGCCAAATAGGCGACCAGCTTCTGGCCTAGCAGGTCGGCGACTTCCTGCCACGAGGCGTGAACGCCGATTGTAGAAAGATCGGTCGTCTGCAGGCCCGTATAACCACAAGGGTTGATGCGCGAATAGGGCTCAAGGTCCATCGCCACGTTCAGCGCCACGCCATGATAGGTGCAGTTGCGGCTGACCTTGATGCCCAGCGCGGCGATCTTGCCCAGGCCGAGGAAGCTCGGTGCTGACTTGCCCGGAGCCACTTCGCCTTGGTGCTTGTCCTGGCCGGGCGTCGGTGTTTTGACGGAGGGGATGATCCTTTGCGGTCGCTGCGCCAGCAGTGCGTGGGAGCCTGGATCGTCGAGTCTCACATAGATGCCTGGCGCGCCGTCGACACGGTGTCCGGTCACGCCGAAATGCGCCAATGTACGAATCACCGCCTCTTCAATCCGGTAGACATATTCCTTGATGAAGTAACCGGCCCGTTTGAGATCGATCAGCGGATAGGCGACCACCTGCCCCGGGCCGTGGTAGGTGACTTGCCCGCCCCGGTTGGTCGCCACCACCGGGATATCGCACGGGTTCAGGAGGTGGTCACTTTTGCCCGCCAGTCCCTGGGTGTAGACGGCCGCATGCTCGCAGATCCAGATGACATCGGGGGTGGTCTCGCTGCGCGCGGCAGTGTAGGCCTGCATCGCCGCATAGGTGGGCGTGTACGCCACCTGGCCAAGTTGCTCGATCTCGATGCGCATGCCGGACTACAACACCACCTTAACCATCGGGTGCGTGGACAAGGTGCGGTACAGCTCGTCGAGCTGCTCGCGGCTGGTGGCGGTGATCGTGACGGTCACACCGAGGTACTTGCCGCCCTTGCTTTCGCGCAGTTCAATGGTGGTGGCATCGAACGTCGGGTCGAATTCGTGGGCAATCATGGTGATGGCCCGCACCAGGCCCTCTACTTTGATGCCCATGACCTTGATCGGGAATTGACTTGGATACTGGATCAGCGATTCGGCGGGCGAAGTGTCGGTGCTCATGATGGTCGGCGTAGGGGGTTCGGGCGGGGCTACTGCTTGGAATGTGATCGCCGTCAACGGCCTGGCTGGTTCTGGCCTGCCTTGGCTTGCTCGATCGCCGCTTGATACCCAGACAGCAATCGCGCGAACACTGGGCCGGGCTGACCCGACCCAACCGGATTGCCGTCCAGCGTCGTCACCGCCAGCACCTCCTTGGTGGCCGATGACAGGATCAGTTCGTCGGCGTCTAACACTTCTTGACGCGGGATGCGGCGCAGTTCGAAGTCAACACCTTGTGCGCGACATATTTCCTCGATCAGGCCGTAGCGGATGCCTGCCAACACCAGGTTGTCTTTGGGTGGCCCGAACACCGTGCCGCGCTTGACCACCCAGACGTTGCTGGCCGAGGCCTCACTCAGAAAACCGTGGCGAAACATGACGGTTTCCACCGCGCCGGCGTCGAAGCTGATCTGACGTGCCAGCACGGACCCCAATAGGCTGACGCTCTTGATGTGAGCCTTCTCCCAACGGAAGTCGTCGGCGCTGACACACGCCACGCCTTGCGCGCGCTGGGCTGCACTGGGTCGCGTCATGGCGTCGGTCATGACGAATACGGTCGGTGATACATCCGTTGGCATGACGTGATCGCGCATGGCGACACCGCGTGTGACCTGGATGTAGATCAACTGGTCGCAGGCTAGCGGCGCGACACCCGCCGACTGGGCGTAGTCGGCGATCAACTGGTGTGCAACCGCACGCCATTCGCCACGCGTCATCGGATTGACGATGCGTACCTCGGCCAGACTGCGTTCCAGCCGCGCCATGTGCTCTTCAAAGCGGAACATATTGCCGTCATAGGTGGGTACCACTTCGTACACGCCGTCGCCAAAAATGAAGCCGCGGTCCATCACGCTGATCTTGGCTTGAGTCAGATCGGTGAAGTCACCGTTGAGATAGCAAGGTAGCTTGGGCAAGGTGGTCATGATCGAATTATCGCAGGGATAGGAGAAATCCTCGGGTTTCTACGTATAATCAAAGGCTTTGCGGCACTCGCTGCGTGTAACCTAGTTGTAATTTGACATGCCGATAATCAGGCCCGCACGTGACTGGGATGCAGAAGAGCCCGGGCTGTCGGAGGTTGAGCCGCTCAGTGCCAAGCAGGCTCAGGCCTTGCGGGAGCAAAGCCCGTCGCTTTCGCCTTGGTGGGTGGTGGCGGGGCAGGTGATCGTGGCGACGGCGGTGGCGCTGTTGGCTTGGGGGTTTACCGGCAGAGCCAATGCGGGTTGGTCGGCGGGTTATGGTGGTCTGGTAGTCGTGATTCCTGCGGCGCTGTTTGCGCGGGGACTGATGAGCCGATTCTCATCGACAAATGCCTTGACCGCCAGTTTTGGTTTTTTCGTGTGGGATTTGGTCAAGATTTCGGTGAGTGTCGTCATGCTTGTTCTGGCGCCTCGAATGGTGACGGAGCTGGACTGGTTGGCCTTGCTGATCGGCCTGATCGTCACGATGAAGGTGTATTGGTTGGCGCTCCTGGTGAGCCCGAAACGTCGAATAGTTTGAAACAAATTTAGTTCAATTTATGGCCGCAGACGCACAAGCCCCGACAGCAAGTGAATACATTGTTCACCACCTGACACACTGGCAAAACAAGCCCCAGACCGAGATCGTCGATTTCACGGTCTTCAATATCGACTCCCTGTTTTTCTCGATTCTGATGGGTCTGCTGGGCTCGTTCCTGCTCTGGCGGGGTGCTCGTCGCGCCACGTCCGGCGTGCCGGGTCGTTTCCAGGCGGCTGTCGAAGTCCTGCTTGAGATGGTCGACGGTCAAGCCAAGTCAATCGTACACAACGCCACCAGCCGCAAGATGGTGGCGCCCTTGGCTTTGACGGTGTTTGTCTGGATCTTCCTGCTCAACGCCATGGACTTGCTGCCGTTGGATTTGCTGCCCACCGTATGGGGCTGGATCTATGGTGCGGCCGGTCATGATCCGAGCCATGCCTACTTGCGCGTGGTGCCCACCGCTGACCTGTCCATCACCATGGGTTTGTCGGTTTCGGTGCTGTTCATTTGCCTGTTCTACAACGTAAAGATCAAGGGCCTGGGTGGCTGGGCGCATGAGTTGGTTTCGGCGCCCTTTGGCACCAGCAAGAACCCGCTGGTTGCCGTGATCCTGGGGGTGATCAATCTGTTTGAACAGGTGATTTCGTTTACTGCCAAAACGGTCTCGCACGGTATGCGGCTGTTTGGCAATATGTACGCCGGTGAACTGGTGTTCATGCTAATTGCCTTGTTGGGTGGCTCATGGGCCTTCTCGACCGATCCCGGTGGCAGTCTGATGCTGTTCTTGCTGCACGTGGTGGCCGGATGGGCGTGGGCGGTGTTTCACATCATCATCATCTTGCTGCAGGCCTTCGTGTTCATGATGTTGACGCTGGTCTACATCGGGCAAGCGCACGATGCGCATTGATCTTGCGCATTCATTTTGTTTTCGTTTTCTTCACTTAGTTAATTCAAGGAGTCATCATGGAAGTCATTAGTTTTGCTGCTCTGGCTGCTGGCCTGATCATCGGTCTGGGCGCTTTAGGCGCGTGTATCGGCATCGGCATCATGGGTAGCAAGTACCTGGAAGCGGCTGCACGCCAACCTGAGTTGATGGGCGAACTGCAAACCAAGATGTTCGTGCTGGCTGGTCTGATCGACGCCGCCTTCATTATCGGTACCGGTATTGCACTGTGGTTTGCCACGGCCAACCCGTTTCTGGCTCAAATCGGACGCCTGGTCAAGTAAGCCTTTTCGCAACACCTCGTTTTGAGGGAGACTTACTGTGAACATTAATGCAACGCTGATTGTCCAGATCATCGTTTTCATACTGTTGGTGCTGTTTACGATGAAGGTTGTGTGGCCCCCGGTCGCCACGGCCCTGGATGAGCGCATCAAGAAGGTCGCGGATGGACTGGCTGCCGCCGACAAGGCCAAGGCCGAACTGTCCAACGCGAACAAACGTGTGGAAGACGAGCTGGCCAAGTCGCGCAACGAAACGGCCGCACGCCTGGCCGACGCTGAGCGTCGCGCCCAAGCCATCGTCGAAGAAGCCAAGTCCAAAGCCCAAGAGGAAGGCGGCAAGATCATTGCCGCAGCCAAGGCTGAAGCCGAGCAACAAAGCATCAAGGCCCGCGAGGCGCTGCGTGAGCAGGTTGCCGTGCTGGCGGTCAAGGGCGCCGAGCAGATTCTCCGCAAGGAAGTCAATGCGGGCGTGCATGCCGAGTTGTTGGGTCGTCTGAAGACCGAGCTGTAAGAAGGGGCACCCATGGCAGAACTCGCCACTATCGCCCGGCCTTACGCGGAAGCGCTGTTCAAGGCTTCGTCTTCTGACTTGTCGTCCGTGGCGATTTGGGTGGAGGAACTCGCGACCATTGCGTCCAACCCCCAGTTGCTGCAGTTCGCGGACAGCCCCAAGGTCACCGAGACGCAAGTCTTCGACCTGATGGTCGGTATCGCCAAGTCAACACTGACGGATGCTGCGCGCAATTTCCTGCGCGCCGTGATCGAGAATGGTCGCCTGAGTGTTCTGCCTGAGATCGCGTCACAGTTTCGAGCGCTCAAGAATGCTCAAAGCGGCTCATCGGACGCTGTCGTATTCAGCGCTTTTGCGATTGACGCCGCCGCCCTGACTGCCGTGGCCCTGGCGCTTGAAAAGCGGTTCGCCCGCAAGCTCAATGTGTCGGTGCAATTGCAGCCCGAGCTGATTGGCGGCATCCGCGTGGTGGTCGGTGACGAGGTTCTTGACACGTCCGTCAAGGCCCGTCTGGAACAAATGAAAGTGGCCCTGACAGCCTAAGGCCCCACGCCGTAGGTTTTTGGCCCAACTAATGAAAGAAGGAAAGAGTCATGCAACTCAATCCCGCAGAAATCTCTGAACTGATCAAGAGTCGTATTGAGGGCCTGTCAGCCAGCGCCAACATTCGCAATCAGGGCACCGTGGTCTCGGTGACCGACGGTATTTGCCGCATCCACGGCTTGTCCGACGTGATGCAAGGTGAAATGCTGGAGTTTCCGGCCGATGCCGATGGCCAGCCCACTTACGGCCTGGCGCTGAACCTTGAGCGCGACTCGGTCGGTTCCGTGGTGCTGGGCTCATACGAGCACATCTCCGAAGGCGACACCGTCAAGTGCACGGGGCGTATTCTGGAAGTGCCCGTGGGCCCAGAGCTCAAAGGCCGCGTGGTCAACGCGCTCGGTCAGCCGATCGACGGCAAGGGCCCGATCAACGCCAAGATGACCGACGTGATCGAGAAGGTTGCACCCGGCGTGATTGCGCGCCAGTCCGTCAGCCAGCCAATGCAGACCGGACTGAAGTCCATCGACTCGATGGTGCCAGTGGGTCGCGGCCAGCGAGAACTGATCATCGGTGACCGCCAGACCGGCAAGACCGCCGTGGCCATCGACGCCATCATCAACCAGAAGGGTCAGCACATGACCTGCGTTTATGTCGCCATTGGCCAGAAGGCCTCCAGCGTCAAGAACGTGGTGCGTGCGCTGGAGCAAGCTGGCGCGATGGAGTACACCATTGTGGTGGCCGCCACGGCTTCCGAGTCCGCTGCCATGCAGTATGTGTCGGCCTACTCGGGCTGCACCATGGGCGAGTACTTTCGCGATCGCGGCGAAGACGCCTTGATTGTGTACGACGATTTGTCCAAGCAGGCCGTCGCCTATCGGCAAGTGTCACTGTTGCTTCGCCGCCCACCGGGCCGCGAAGCCTACCCTGGCGATGTGTTCTATTTGCACAGCCGTTTGCTGGAACGCGCCGCCCGCGTCAACGAGAAATACGTTGAAGACTTCACCAAGGGTGCCGTCAAGGGCAAGACCGGCTCGCTGACTGCGCTGCCGATCATCGAAACTCAGGCCGGCGACGTCTCCGCGTTTGTGCCGACCAACGTGATCTCGATCACCGACGGTCAGATCTTCCTGGAAACCTCGCTGTTCAACGCTGGTATCCGTCCCGCCATCAACGCCGGTATTTCGGTGTCGCGGGTCGGTGGCGCCGCCCAGACCAAGCTGGTCAAGAACTTGTCCGGCGGTATCCGTACCGACTTGGCCCAGTACCGTGAACTGGCCGCCTTCGCCCAGTTCGCTTCCGATCTGGATGAAGCCACCCGCAAGCAGTTGGACCGCGGTGCCCGGGTGACCGAATTGCTCAAGCAGGCGCAGTACAGCCCTCTGTCGATCTCCCTGATGGGCGCGACCTTGTTCGCGGTGAACAAGGGCTATGTTGATGACATCGCCGTGAACAAGGTGCTCGCGTTCGAGCACGGTTTGCACGGGTTCCTGAAGGACAAGCACGCTGCGCTGCTGGCCAAGCTCGAAGCCGACAAGGCCATGGACAAGGATGCCGAGGCCGAACTGAACGCTGCCGTCGCCGCCTTCAAGAAGTCTTTCGCCTAAGGTCAACCCGCAACAGCGAAGGAGCCTCTGATGGCAACAGGCAAGGAAATACGCGGCAAGATCAAGAACTTCGAAAGCACGAAGAAGATCACCAAGGCCATGGAAATGATTTCCGTGTCCAAGATGCGTAAAGCACAAGACCGCATGCGTGCCGCTCGGCCGTATTCGGAAAAGGTGCGCAATATCGCTGCCAATCTCGGTCATGCCAACCCTGAGTACGTGCATGCCTTCATGAAGTCCAACGACGCCAAGGCGGCGGGGATGATTGTGGTCTCCACGGACAAGGGTCTGTGCGGCGGTCTGAACACCAATATGCTGCGCGCGGTCACGATGAAGTTGCGCGAACTGCAGGCGGCCGGCGTCAGCACCCAGGCGGTGGCCATCGGCAACAAGGGCTTTGGCTTCCTGAATCGCATCGGTGCCAAGGTCGTATCGCACGTTACCCAATTGGGCGACAGGCCGCACCTGGATCGGCTGATCGGGCCAGTCAAGGTTCTGCTGGACGCGTACGCCAAGGGTGAGGTCAACGCGGTCTATCTCTCTTACACCAAGTTCATCAATACGATGAAGCAGGAAGTGGTGCTGGAGCAGTTACTGCCCTTGTCGGCCGCAAAGATGTTGGCCGAGACTTCCGCCAGTGAGCAGGCGGGCGGCGGCAAGCACGGGTGGGATTACATCTACGAGCCTGACCCACAGACCGTGATCGACGACCTGCTGGTGCGTTACGTCGAAGCCTTGGTCTACCAAGCAGTAGCCGAGAACATGGCCTCCGAGCATGCGGCGCGCATGGTGGCCATGAAGGCTGCCACCGATAACGCAGGCAACGTGATCGGCGAACTCAAGCTGGTCTACAACAAGACCCGACAAGCCGCGATCACCAAGGAATTGTCCGAGATCGTTTCCGGCGCCGCCGCGATCGGGGCTTAGGCCCACCGATCACGCACCAGCCTATCAAGATTCAAATTTATTGGAGCAAACAACATGGCTCAAGAAACCACAAACATGAACGCCAGCGTTCAGGGCAAGATCGTTCAGTGTATTGGTGCGGTGGTGGACGTGGAGTTTCCACGCGACAAGATGCCCAAGATCTACGACGCATTGAAGCTTGAAGGCACGGCGTTGACGCTGGAAGTCCAGCAACAACTCGGCGACGGTATTGTGCGTACCATCGCGCTGGGCTCTTCCGACGGTCTGCGCCGCGGGCTGATGGTGTCCAATACGGCGAACCCCATCATGGTGCCGGTTGGCAAGGCCACTCTAGGCCGCATCATGGACGTGCTCGGTTCACCGATTGACGAGCGCGGGCCAGTCAATTCGGAATTGCACGCCTCCATTCACCGCAAGGCGCCGACTTACGACGAACTCAGCCCATCGCAGGAACTGCTGGAAACCGGCATCAAGGTGATCGACCTGGTTTGCCCGTTCGCCAAGGGCGGCAAGGTCGGCCTGTTCGGTGGTGCCGGTGTGGGCAAGACCGTGAACATGATGGAACTCATCAACAACATTGCCAAGGCGCACAGCGGCTTGTCGGTGTTCGCTGGTGTGGGTGAACGTACCCGCGAAGGCAACGACTTCTACCACGAGATGGCGGACTCCGGCGTGGTAAACCTGGAGAACCTTAGCGAATCCAAAGTGGCCATGGTGTACGGCCAGATGAATGAGCCCCCGGGCAACCGACTGCGCGTGGCGCTGACGGGTCTGACCATTGCCGAATCCTTCCGTGACGAAGGCAAGGACGTGCTGTTCTTCGTGGACAACATCTACCGTTTCACGCTGGCCGGCACTGAAGTGTCCGCCCTGTTGGGCCGTATGCCCTCCGCCGTGGGTTACCAGCCCACGCTGGCCGAAGAAATGGGCCGTCTGCAGGAGCGCATCACCTCCACCAAGGTCGGCTCCATCACTTCCATCCAGGCCGTGTACGTGCCGGCGGACGACTTGACCGATCCCAGCCCGGCGACGACTTTCGCCCACCTGGATTCCACCGTGGTGCTGAGCCGGGACATCGCGTCGCTGGGCATCTACCCCGCCGTGGACCCGCTCGATTCGACCAGTCGTCAGCTTGACCCCCTGGTGGTCGGTGCTGACCACTACGAGACTGCCCGTGCCGTTCAGGGTACCTTGCAGCGTTACAAGGAACTGCGCGACATCATCGCCATTTTGGGCATGGATGAACTGGCGCCTGAGGACAAACTGACCGTGGCCCGCGCCCGCAAGATCCAACGTTTCCTGAGCCAGCCCTTCCACGTCGCTGAGGTGTTTACTGGTTCACCCGGCAAGTACGTCAGTCTGGCCGAGACCATTCGCGGCTTCAAGATGATCGTGGCTGGTGAATGCGATCACTTGCCCGAGCAGGCGTTCTACATGGTGGGCACGATCGACGAGGCGTTCGAGAAAGCCAAGAAAATATAGTAACTTTGCGGGACCATCCGCAGTCGCGTAGCGGCAAGCTCTGTCCCCAACTGATTGAGAAATGACACCATGAACACCATCCACGTCGATGTGGTCAGCGCCGAGGAGTCCATCTTCTCGGGCGAGGCGCGCTTTGTGGCCTTGCCGGGTGAGGCGGGCGAGCTGGGTATCTACCCGCGCCACACCCCCCTGATCACGCGTATCAAGGCCGGCTCCGTACGTATCGAAATGGCCGATGGACGCGAGGAGTTTGTTTTTGTCGCCGGTGGCCTTCTCGAAGTGCAACCGAACTGCGTGACGGTGCTGTCGGACACGGCGATTCGCGGCAAGGATCTTGACGACGAAAAAGCCAACGAGGCCAAGGCGGCGGCTGAGGAAGCCCTGAAGAACGCCAAGAGCGACATCGACTTCGCCAAGGCAAGTTCCGAGCTGGCAGTCATGGCGGCCCAGATCGCAGCGTTGCGCAAGTACCGTCAGAAAAAATAGCCAGCGTCTCGCCGCCGCAATCAAAGCCCCGCTTGGTCGCAGTCGGGGCTTTTTTTTTGGCCCGCTGCCAACTCAGCGAAGCACCGGCGCGTCGGGCAACTGGTTGCCATGGGGCTCGTCCGGCGCGGCCGCAAAGTGCTGCACCAGCAGGGTCGAGACCTCTTCCAGCGCCTGCGTCAGGCCGGTCTCGAAATCGCCCGCGACAAAGGCCGCACCCATGCGTTGCACCATGGCGTGCCATTGCTCGGGTGACACATGTCGATTCAGTCCCCGGTCGGCCACCAGTTCAATCGCGTGTTCGGCCAGCAGCAGGTAGATCAGGACGCCATTGTTGTCTTCGGTGTCCCATACGCGCAGCTTGCTGAACATTGCCAGCGCTCGCTGGCGAACGATCTCGTGCATGGAGCCTGTTCGCAACAGGTAGCTGGTGGGCAGGGACGCCTCGATATACAAGCGCACCTCGCCACTGTGGCGCAGTTCGCTGGCGCGCACCCGTCGGGTGAGTCGCTCCACCAGCGCCGGATCGATGGCGCGACGGGTGTCGTGCTCATCAAGCCAGCGGTGCCGCCACAGTCGTCGAACGGTCTCGAACATCACCAATCTCCCGAGGCGCCGCCGCCACCAAAGTCCCCACCGCCGCCGGAACTGAAGCCGCTGCCGCTGTCGCTGCTCGCGCCAGAACTCCATCCACCCCCATCCCCGCCGCTGCCCCAGCCGGGCATTGCCGAGTGTGCGCGTCCCCCGCCGCCCCCTGCACCGGAGAACAGGGTGACCATCATCGCCGCAAATGCCGCGATGGCCGCCACCAGCATGCTGGTCGTGATCAGCAGGGCCGCCGCACCGACCGCACACCCCATGACCAGTGCGCCGAACTTGGCACCTAGAACTCTGCGTGCGATCGAGCCGCCAATGGGCACCGCAAAGAACAGGAAGATCGCCAGGTCCATCCAGTCAAAGCCCTGCAATACGGCAGCGCCACCCGAGAAACCTGACTTGGCCGGGGCCGGCAGAGACTCGCCCGCAATGCGTGATGAAATCTGCTGTACGGCACTGCGCAAACCCTGCGCATACTGGCCTTGACGGAAGGCCGGCGTGATGGCGGTGTCAATGATCTGCTGGGCGGCCAGATCCGGTATCGCGCCTTCCAGGGATTTGGCCACCTCCAGGCGCACCTTCCGATCATTCTTCGCCACCACGATCAGCAGTCCATCGCCCACGGCCTTGCGCCCGATCTTCCAGACGTTGCTTACCCGGTTGGCATAACTGGTCACATCCTCGGGCTGTGTGCTGGCCACCATCAGAATCACGACCTGACTGCCCCGTGTCGACTCCAACTCGCTTAACTGTGCTTCGAGGCCGCGCCGATCCTCGCTCGACAAGGTGGCGGTCATGTCGACAACACGTCCAGACAGCGTCGGCACCGACTGGACGCCTTGGGCCCGCAGGCTTGGCGTGAACGCCGCAGCCAGGCCAAGCAGCAGCATCAACAGCAGATGCAGTGCGCGCACTACCAAGGCCTTGGCAACGGTGGAAGCCTGCGGTCTACTTTTTCTCGAAGTTCACGGTTGGTGGTGCCGCGATGGCAGCCTCGTTCGGTACTGCGAAGCTGGCCTTGGGTTGGTAGCCGAACACCATCGCCGTCAAGTTGCTGGGCAAGCTCCTGGCCAACACGTTGTACTCCTGAACCGCTTGAATGTACCGGTTGCGCGCCACCGTGATGCGGTTCTCGGTGCCTTCGAGCTGTACTCGCAAATCACGAAAACCCTGGTTGGCCCTGAGGCTGGGATACTGCTCCGAGACCACCAGCAGTCGGCTCAGCGCGCTGCCCAACTCGCCTTGCGCGGCCTGGAATTTCTGCATTGCTTGGGGGTTGTTCAGTGTTTCCGGCGTCACCTGAATGGCCGTCGCCCTTGCCCGGGCTTCGATGACCTTGGTCAGGGTTTCTTGCTCGAATGCTGCTTCGCCCTTGACCGTGGCGACCACGTTGGGAACCAGGTCGGCGCGCCGCTGGTACTGGTTGAGTACCTCACTCCAGGCCGACTTGGACTGCTCGTCGAGCCGTTGAAAATCGTTGTAACCGCAGCCGCCGAGCATCGGAACGACCAAGAGCGAAAGTATCCAGCGTTTCATGAGGATCCTCCAAATTCAAGGCCCGACGGTAGCACATACGAGGATGTTCAATGGGGCTGCGGGTTCGGCTCTGAAAAGGCGGCAGAATTGGGGCACCGTTGCACTTTTCACATCATGCCCAAAGCAAGAATCCGCGCCGCCGTCATCGGCGGGTCAGCCGATGACATTGAAGCCGCGTTCTATGAGGCCTTGCAGACCGGCAACATCGAGCGCCTCATGGCGTGCTGGGCCGATGAGGACGGCATCGTGTGCGTGCACCCGGCTGGGTTGCGCATGGTCGGGCAGGCGGCCATCCGGGCCACCTTCGAAGAAATGTTTGCCAATAGCCGGATTGGCGCCTGGCCACAGCAGGTCTGCCGCATCGAGTCGCTGACGAGCGTCGTTCACAATGTGCTCGAACGCATTGAACTCACCACGCCACGTGGGTCGCAAGTGGCCTATGTGTTGGCCACCAACGTCTTCCACAAGACCGCTCAGGGCTGGCGCATGGTGGTGCATCATGCCAGTCCCGGCACCGCCGCCGACGTGCGCGGGGCAGACGGCGCCACCCCGGTGCTCCACTAGGTACGTCAGGGCACAGCATGGACGACATCGTCAAGCAAGCCATGGTCAAGTGGCCGAGCGTGCCGCATTGCTACGGCTGGCTTGGGCTCGATGCACGCGGCAACTGGTTCATGCGTGACGAGCAGGCGCAGGCCAGCGGTTCGTTTCGCGACGGTGGCGCCCAGGCCAAGGGCAGTCTGCTCAAGCATGACAAACTGATCGAATTCATCGCACGCAACTACGAGGCGGACGGGCAGGGGCGCTGGTATTTCCAGAATGGACCGCAGCGGGTTTACGTCGAACTGGAACTGACGCCTTGGGTCTGGCGCCTGAGTTCTGACTTTTTCGTGCGCGCTCACACCGGTCGCGTGGCCATGCTACACGCGTGCTGGCTCGACGAGCAGGGCCGTGTTTACCTGGACACCGACATTGGCTTCGGCCTGGTTCACACCATGGACGTCAGTATCGCCGCGGAGGCGGTTTTGCAGGGCCTCTGGGTGCCGCTCGACACGCTCAGTCTGACCATGCCGGAGCGGTTTGGTTACGTGTGCAGCCCCGATCTAGAGCGAAGCAACCAGGCAACTGCGCCGTAGTCGAAATCCGCACGGGGAGTGACGTGCAAAGAAAAACCGGCGGTTGCCGGTTTGTTCTGACGACCAGCGCCGTATCTACTTGCTTGCTACCGGAGCTTGCCCCGTGGGCTCGGCCAATTTGCCGCCGGAGCCATTGACCATGTAGACCACGGCGCGACCGATCTCCAGTGCTTCGAAATTGCCGCCCCCCTGGGCACCCATGGCGCCCTTGCCTTTGAGTGCTGAATTGAGGAGTGCCTCGTAGCCCGTCGCGAGGCGCGGGGACCAGGCGGCAGTGTCACCGATCTTGGGGGCACCAGCCGCGCCGGTGGCGTGGCAGGCGGAGCATTGAGCCTTGAACACCTCGTCACCGTTTTTCATCGGCCGGTTTGCATCACGGATTTCCACCGTACCGACTTTTTGGATGCGAGCGGCGAGCGCTTTCTCCAGGTTGACGGCGCCCGCGGCGGGCTTGTGGTCGGAAGTCACGTAGTACACCAGCCCGATGATGCCGAATACGGGGACCACGAAGGAGAAGAAAACCGCGTTGAGCAACTGCTTGGGCGTCTTGATCGGCCCGGTGTGTGCTTCGTCGTGACTGTGGTCGCTCATGGTGTCCTTTGTGAGTGGTGGTGCTGCGAAAGCAGGCCGCGATTATAGAAGGGCCGGGCGGTTTGCGCCTACAATGGGCGGTTATCCCGAATGCGGCTGTAGCTCAGTGGATAGAGTATTGGCCTCCGAAGCCAAGGGTCGTGGGTTCGATCCCCGCCAGCCGCACCAAGTCTCTTTTCCGCCCCGCCTTCACTTCTGGCTGCCCGTTGCCTTGTAGGAGCGCTGGACGGCTCAGTTGCCACCACTGTTATGGGGCGGCCATGCCACTCTTGGCCGCGCCGCGCGCCGCGCAGTGCTTACCCAGCCAACAACGCCGCATTTCCCCCTGCGGCGGTGGTGTTGACGGTGACGGTTTGCTCGGCGCAAAAACGGTACAGGTAGTGTGGCCCGCCGGCTTTTGGGCCAGTGCCGGAAAGGCCTTCGCCACCAAATGGCTGCACGCCCACGACCGCGCCGATCTGGTTGCGGTTGATGTAGACGTTGCCGACGTGGGCACGGTGTGCCATGGCTTGGGCACGGCTGTCGATGCGGGTCTGGATGCCGATGGTCAACCCATAGCCCAGCGCATTGATCTGGTCAATCACCTCCAGCGGGTCGCCGTTCCAGCGCACGATGTGCAGCACCGGGCCGAAGATCTCCTGACGCATGTCGGCGATACGGGCGACCTCAAAGGCCTGCGGACGAATCAGGTTGGCGATGGCGCCGACCCCGGGTGACGCGCCGCCGGCGTGGCTGACGAGTTGTTTGGATTCGGCGCGCAGCCGCGTCAGGTGCGTCTGGATGCCATCAAATGCTTCGCGGTCGATCACTGGCCCGAGGTCGGTCGCCAGGTCCGATGGATCGCCGGCAATCAGTTCCTTCGCGGCGCCTTGAATCATTTCGATGACGTGGTCAGCGATCTCCGCATGCACGCAAAGCAGGCGCAACGCCGAGCAGCGTTGACCGGCGCTGCGGAAGGCCGATTGCATGACAGCGTCGCTGACTTGCTCCGGCAAAGCAGTCGAGTCAACCACCATGGCGTTGATACCGCCGGTTTCGGCGATCAGCGGCACGATGGGACCATCCTTGGCGGCCAGGGCGCGGTTGATGATCTTGGCGACCTGGGTCGAACCAGTAAACACCACACCCACGACGCCCGGCGCTGCCACCAGGGCTGCACCCACCGTCTCGCCCGGACCGTGCAGCAACTGCAGGGCGGCTTCAGGCACGCCCGCGGCGTGCAGCAGCTTGATGGCTTCGAGCGCCACGCCCGGTGTTTGCTCGGCAGGCTTGGCCAACACGGTGTTGCCCGTGACCAGTGCGGCGGCGACTTGACCCGTAAAAATCGCGAGCGGGAAGTTCCACGGGCTGATGCAGACCCAGGGGCCGCGCGCAATCAGTCGCAGTTCGTTGCTTTCGCCGGTCGGGCCGGGCATCGCCACGGGTGCCATGATGCGTTGTGCCTCGTTGGCGTAGTAGCGCAGGAAGTCCACCGCCTCGCGCACCTCGGACACGGCATCACCCCATGTCTTGAAGGCTTCCCTGACCAGCAGTGCGCAAAAACGTGGTGTCTGCGTCTCCAGTGCGTCGGCCGCGCGGCGCAAGATGTCGGCACGCTCGCTGACCACCGATTTGCTCCACTTTGTATAGCACGAAAGGCTTTCTGTCATTGCCCCGGAGATTGATATGACGTCGAATTCCGGTACTCTCGGAACTTGCGTTGTGGCGTGTGCTGCCAGCAGCGGCTCGCGCATCGATTGCACGGTCAGATCCAGGCCGGCGCTGTTCTTGCGTGCGCTGCCGAAAAGATCCAGCGGCAGGGGCAGCGATGACTCCGGCTCCAGGCGCAAGGGGGAAATCAGCAGCTCGTCCATGCCTACTGATTCATCGGCAAGCTGGTGCACGAACGACGAATTGGCGCCGTTCTCCAGCAAGCGGCGGACCAGGTAGGCGAGCAGATCCTTGTGGGCGCCCACTGGCGCATACACGCGGCAGGCGATCAAGGGGTTCTTGAGGACTTCGCGGTACACCCCTTCGCCCATGCCATGCAGGCGCTGCAATTCAAACGGCGCGGCGCTCCTGGCGCCCATTTGCAGGATGGCCGCGATGGTGGCCGCATTGTGCGTCGCAAACTGTGGGTAGATCGCGTCGCTGGCATCCAGCAAGGCCTTGGCGCAAGCCAGGTAGGAGATGTCGGTGTGGTGCTTGTGCGTGAAAACCGGGTAAGTCGGCAGGCCCATTTCCTGGGCGCGCTTGATCTCGGCATCCCAGTAGGCGCCTTTGACCAGACGACACATCAACCGAATCTTGTAGCGACGCGCCACCCCGGCCATATGCTCGACCAACTCCAGTGCCCGCGTCTGGTAGCTCTGCATCGCCAGCCCAAAGCCGCTCCATTGCGGATATTGCTGCGCCACTTGCGCGACCAGCGCCTCGAACACGTCCAGTGACAGCTCAAGCCGGTCGACTTCCTCGGCGTCGATGGTCAGGTTGATGTTGGCAACGGCGGCACGTTCGCACAGGCCCCAGACGCGCGGCATCAGCTCACGCATCACCCGCGCCTTCTGACCGTCTTCGTAGCGCGGGTGCAAGGCGCTGAGCTTGATGGAGATACCGTCATTCTTCTCGCAAGCCCCCGTGGTACGGGCGCCGGTGGCGATGGCGGCAATCGCGTTCTGGTAGCTGCTCAGGTAGCGCAAGGCATCGGCATCGGTGCGCGCGCCTTCGCCGAGCATGTCGTAGCTGTAGCGAAGGTTGCTGCTTTTGCGTTTAGCGCTGGCCGCCTCATCGATGGCCGCTTCCATGGTCTGGCCCAGCACGAACTGGCGCCCCAGCAGTTGCACCGCGCGCAGTGTCGCCGCCACCACTGATCGGGCGCCGAGTTTTGCAAAGATCCCGCCTTCGCCCTCGTGTTCAGGCAGAAACTTCTTGCTCATGGCGATGGCGGTGCTCGACAGGCGTGCCAGCGTCTTGTCGCCGGCGCTGTCGAAGTCCGCTCGGCCCAGTTGGTCAGCCGTCAAGGCGATGGCGGTCTGGGCGTCGGGCACGCGCAACAGGGCCTCGGCCAGACGCATCAGGGCCAGCCCCTCGGCGCTGGAAATCGGGTACTCCTTGAGCAGGCTCTCCATGGCCCAAAACGGCGGTGGATTCTTGCGCACCGCACTCACCCACGGCGCCGCCACTTTGGCTGCCGCCGCCCAGTCCAGAGACTGCGCCAACTCACCAAGCCGGTCGGCAACAATGCTGGCTTCGGCGCGATAGGGATTGGGCAAATGATCGAGTGCGTGCATGGGAATTACTTTCTGATTAGGGTAAACCAGTGAATGCCGGTATGTTGCGCTATGTTTTAATGAATTTCTCGCTAATTTTTTCAGATAGTTCGGAATAAATCACCAGTACGATGGAAGCTACCAGCAATTTGGATCGGATCGACTTCAAGATCCTGAGTCTCCTGCAAGATGATGGCCGTATTTCCAACCTCAAGCTTGCCGAAGCGGTCACCCTGTCGCCGACCGCAGTGCTGGGGCGCGTGCAGCGGCTGACCCGAGACGGCTACATCCTGGGCTATGAGGCGCGCCTGAACCCGGTCAAGCTCGGCGCCGGCATGATGGTGTTCGTGGAGGTGTTGCTCGATCGAACCACGCCCAATGTGTTTGAACCGTTCAAGGCTGCCGTACAGGTACACCCCGAAATCATGGAGTGCCACATGGTGGCGGGCGGCTTTGATTACCTGCTCAAGACCCGGATGGCCGACATGGCCGCCTACCGGCACTTTGCCGGTACGGTGCTGTGGCAGTTGCCGGGCGTGCGCGAGACCCGTACTTACGCGGTGATGGAAGAGGTCAAGAGCTCAACCAGGTTGCACCTGCCCTGAGTAACATGAGAGTTAGCCAAGTTTCGTTGTACCAGTCATGAACTGGCGTCGGCATCGCGGTGGCGATTCCAAAATGGTCGGTGCGATTTGACACAAGCCTGATTTTCTGGGGCCACTATGAGACTTCGATATGGCGTATCGGCGCCTGTCCTCCTTGTTGCCAGCGCTGGAGCGCTCGCTCAGACTCTTCAGCCCGATCTGTGGGAAATCAGCAACAAAACGCAGTCCAGCAATCAACAAACAACAAGGCGATCGCGGATACGCGGAAGCGACTCGCCACCATGTCGCCCGACCAGCGCAAGATGATGGAAGACATGCTGGCCAACCCGGGTGTGGGCATGTCAGGCGGTAACCAGATTTAGCGCTTGCCAAATATGGCGGTGCCCACGCGCACCATGGTGCTGCCGGCGCTGACTGCGGCCTCCAGATCGGCACTCATGCCCAGTGACAGCGTATCGAGAGACAGACCGTTTGTGTTGAGGTGATCAAACAGCGTCCTGGTCTGGGCATGAACAGCCATTGCCGTTGCGAAGTTGGCAGCGGGCTCCGGAATGCACATCAGCCCACGCAATCGAAGACGAGGTAAAGCGGCAACTTGCAGTGCCAGCGCCAGCGCCTCCCGCGGCGCAACGCCCGACTTGTTGGCGCCACCATCGATATTGACTTGAATGCACACTTGGAGCGGCGTGAGGCTGGCCGGGCGCTGATCGCTCAGGCGTTGCGCGGTTTTCAGTCGGTCCACGGTATGCACCCAGTCAAAGTTCTGTGCTACCAGGCGCGTCTTGTTGCCTTGAATCGGGCCGATGCAATGCCACTCGAGGCCAAGGTGGCGTAGCGCGTGGATCTTCTCTACCGCCTCCTGAATGTAGTTCTCGCCGAAGGCTCGCTGCCCTGCGGCAAACGCCTGTGCCACCGCCTCAGGTCCAAAGGTCTTCGAGACCGCCAGCAATTGAACCGCGTCAGGCGAGCGCCCGGCGGCGCGGCACGCCGCGCCCAAGCGTTCGCGAACATCTTGGAGATTTGCGGCAATCGTGGTCATAATTGCCGCAAGCGTACCAAACCATCGAGGAACCCGTGGACATTACCCAACTGCTCGCATTCAGTGTCAAGAACAAGGCCTCTGACTTGCACCTGTCCGCCGGGCTGCCACCGATGATTCGGGTTCACGGCGACGTGCGGCGCATCAACGTGGAGGCGCTCGACCACAAGCAGGTGCATGCGATGGTGTACGACATCATGAATGACACCCAGCGTAAGAACTACGAAGAGTTCCTGGAAATTGACTTCTCCTTCGAGATCGAAGGGCTGGCGCGGTTCCGGGTCAATGCGTTTAACCACAACCGTGGCGCGGGGGCGGTGTTTCGGACTATTCCCAGCAAGATCCTGACGCTGGAGCAACTCAACGCGCCCAAGATTTTCGCTGAACTGTCGCTCAAGCCGCGCGGGCTGGTACTGGTCACCGGCCCGACCGGCTCGGGCAAGTCAACCACCCTGGCGGCAATGGTGAACTTCCTCAACGAGAATGAGTTCGGCCACATTCTGACCGTCGAGGACCCGATTGAATTCGTGCACGAGTCCAAGAAGTGCCTGATCAACCAGCGTGAAGTAGGGCCACATACCTTGAGTTTCGCGGCCGCATTGAAGTCCGCCCTGCGCGAGGACCCGGACGCCATTCTGGTGGGCGAAATGCGCGACCTGGAGACCATTCGCTTGGCCATGACGGCGGCTGAGACCGGCCACTTGGTGTTCGGCACCTTGCACACATCGAGCGCCGCCAAGACCATTGACCGGATCATTGACGTGTTCCCGGCCGAAGAGAAGGAGATGGTGCGGTCCATGTTGTCGGAGTCCTTGCAAGCGGTAATCTCGCAGACGCTGTGCAAGACCAAGGATGGCCAGGGCCGTGTCGCGGCGCACGAAATCATGCTGGGCACCAACGCCATTCGCAACCTGATCCGCGAGGCTAAGGTGGCGCAGATGTATTCCTCTATCCAGACCGGTAACAACGTCGGCATGCAAACGCTCGACCAGAATCTGACCGACCTGGTCAAGCGCAACGTCATCAGCGCGGCGGAGGCTCGCGGCAAGGCCAAGATTCCCGAGAACTTCCCAGGCTAAGTCAGGCCAGTCAACCGGAGAAAAGCATGAAAGGAATCCTCGGACTCCTGCGACACAAGAGCCAGCGCGAAGCGGGCGAAGACAAGCTCGATTCCCTTCTCTTTACCACCGCCTTTGCCGGACAGGGCGTGGACGCCTCCCTGTTGGCGCCGTGGGAGGCACGAGCCGTCGAGGTGGGCGCGAAGCGACTCAACCCGTCGGTCGGCATCAAGCTGCTGCAAGACCTGTGGACCAAGGATCGCTACACCAGCCACCTGGAACCCGCAGCGATCCAGCGCATGGGACGCTTCTTCGATTTCGCCACCATTGCGGCCAGCCGTGACGTGATTCGCCAGGATGAATATGGCAACTTCATGGTGGTCCTCCTTAAGGGCAATATTGCGGTGGACCGGCTTCAGCCATGGGGCGAGCGTTTGCGCTTGGCCGAGACGCGGCCCGGTGAAATCCTGGGCGAGATGTCCCTGCTCGACAGCGGCATCCGGTTTTCCGCCTGCACGACGCTGGGTGAATGCGACGTGGCGGTGCTGTCGGCCGAGGGCCTGGATGAAATGCTGACCTCGGAGCCAGGTCTGGCCGCCAATCTGATTGCTGTGCTGGCACGCAAACTGTCGCTGCGGCTGCGAGTCGTGAGTGCGCGGCTAAGCGACAAAAAGTGATACCCAGGGAGCCAACACAAGATGGAACGCGATCAAGCCACCAAGTTCATTAATGATCTGCTCAAGCTGATGATCAGCCGCAATGGCAGCGATTTGTTCATCACCGCTGATTTTCCACCGGCCGTCAAGGTCGATGGCAAGGTCACCAAGGTCTCGCCGCAGCCGCTCAACGCCACCCACACGATGTCACTGGCACGATCGGTGATGAATGACAAGCAGATTGCGGAGTTTGAGAAAACCAAGGAGTGCAACTTCGCCATCTCGCCGCCCAATGTGGGCCGTTTCCGGGTCAACGCCTTCATTCAGCAGGGCAAGGTCGGCATGGTGATGCGTGTCATCCCGGCCGTGCTGCCCACCATTGATGGCCTGGGCGTGCCGCAGGTACTCAAGGAGGTGGCCGTCTCCAAGCGTGGCCTGTGCATCATGGTGGGGGCCACGGGTTCGGGTAAGTCCACCACCTTGGCAGCGATGGTCGATTGGCGCAACGAGAACTCCTTCGGGCACATCATTACCATCGAGGATCCGGTCGAATTCGTTCACGCACACAAGAACTGCGTCGTGACCCAGCGCGAGGTGGGGCTGGACACCGACAGTTGGGAGATTGCGCTGAAGAACAGCTTGCGACAGGCGCCCGACGTGATCTTGATGGGCGAAATCCGCGACCGCGAGACCATGGAGCACGCCGTGGCCTTCGCCGAAACCGGGCACCTGTGCTTGGCGACCCTGCACGCCAACAGCACCAACCAGGCGCTGGACCGCATCATCAACTTCTTCCCGGAGGAGCGTCGCTCGCAGTTGCTGATGGACTTGTCACTCAATCTCAAGGCGCTGGTGTCGCAGCGACTGATCGCCAAGCAGGACGGCAAGGGGCGCGCGGCTGCCGTGGAAGTCATGCTCAATACGCCTCTGATCTCCGACCTGATCTTCAAGGGCGAGGTCACTGAAATCAAGGAGATCATGAAGAAGAGCCGCAACCTGGGCATGCAGACGTTTGACCAAGCGCTCTACGATTTGTATGAGAACAACGTGATTACCTACGAGGACACGCTGCGCAACGCTGATTCCCTCAATGACTTGCGGCTGCAAATCAAGCTCAACAGCCAGCGGGGGCGCTCCACCGATCTCAGCGCCGGTACCGAGAATTTCGCCATCGTATGAGCAGCCTCAACACGCGCAGTTACGAGGTAGTCGATTCACGCCATGTGGCATTCCTTGGCTTGGGTGTCATGGGCTACCCCATGGCGGGGCATCTGGCGCGGGCTGGTCACCGGGTGACGGTCTACAACCGCACGGCCGCCAAGTCGACAGCGTGGTGCGCCGAGTTTGCCGGGACTGCTGCGCCCCGCCAAGCCCCGACGCCACGCGAGGCGGTGGCCGGCGCCGACGTGGTGTTTTGTTGCGTTGGTAACGACGAGGACCTGCGCAGTGTGGTGTTGGGACGCCCCGACGGACATGGCCACCGCGTCGCTGACGGTGCGTTCGCCGGGATGAGGCCTGGCGCCATTCTGATGGACCACACCACTGCATCGGCCCAGGCCGCCCGTGAGTTGGAGGCCGGTGCCCGGGTTCTCGGGTTAAGCTTTCTTGATGCGCCGGTATCCGGTGGCCAGGCCGGTGCCCAAAATGGCATGCTGACGGTGATGTGCGGCGGCGATGCGAGCGCGTTTGAGCGGGCCCGACCGGTCGCCATGGCCTTCTCCAAGGCGGTCACGCGCGTCGGCGATAGCGGAGCCGGTCAACTGGCGAAGATGGTCAACCAAGTCTGCATTGCCGCTCTGGTGCAGGGTTTGAGTGAAGCGATTGCCTTTGGCCAGAAGGCGGGGCTGGACATGGTTCAGGTGTTGGATGTGATCGGCAAGGGTGCCGCCCAAAGCTGGCAAATGGACAACCGTGGCAAGACCATGGTGGCCGACCAGTTCGAGTTTGGCTTCGCGGTCGACTGGATGCGCAAGGACCTTGGCCTGGTTCTCGACGAAGCACGCAGCAATGGGGCACGCTTGCCAGTTACCGCCTTGGTTGATCAGTTCTATGCGGATGTGCAGGCTCTGGGCGGGCATCGCTGGGACACCTCCAGCCTGATCAAACGCTTGCGTTAGGCGTAACCGACGTCAAATCCGATTGCCCGGACCGGCATTGACCCGCGCGGCGCACCGTCGGTGCTACTTTGTCGGTTGCTGAGCGGCCGACGCCGGGAGCAGGCGCTGCAGTTCTTCCTCACTGATGATTTCGAGGATTCGAACGACTTTTTGCACGCCCGTTGTGGAGCGCGCAATGTCACTGGCCCGATTGGCTTCACGCTGGCTTACTCGTCCCATCAGGTAGGTCACGCCCCGCTCGGTCACGACCTTGAATGCGCCCACAAACAAATCCTTGGCATCAATCATGCCGGCCTTGACTCGGCCGGTGATCAGCGTGTCGCTGGAGCGCTGCGTGAATGACGTATTGCCCAGCACTGCAAGCTCATTGACGATGGCACGAACGTTGTCAACCTTCGAGACAATCAGTTCCACTTGTTGCCGGTCTTGCGCGTTCGGAACCTCGCCGGTGATCAGTACTTGCCGGTTGTAGCTGGCGATGTTGACGTGAACGCGGTCGCCCAAGTGCTCGCGGATCCGGCTGGCGGAGCGTATTTCGATGCCTTCGTCTTCAAGTTGTGACCCCGAAGTGCGGCGGTCCAGGGCAACCATGGAGCCAATCACGACGCCACCCAGGACCGCTGGCGCGCAGCCACTGACGGCGGCACCAAGGACTGCCGCCAGAACACCGGCAAGCACCACACGTTGTGTCGATTGTTTCATGTTGATACGTCCTGATCTCCGAGTAACTGGGCGTCGACCGCATCGCAGATGCAGTGCAGGGTCAAGATATGAACCTCTTGAATGCGAGCAGTGCGCTCGCTGGGCACGCAAATGTGCACGTCCGTGTCACGCAGGCTTTGGCCCATCTTGCCGCCGCCTCGACCGGTGAGGCCAATCACGACCATCTCACGCTCATGGGCCGCCTCGACGGCGGCGAGCACGTTGGCGGAACTGCCACTGGTGGAGATCGCCAGAAGTATGTCTCCGGGTGAGCCCAGGGCGCGCACTTGCCGCGAAAACACAACCTTGAAGTCGTAGTCGTTGGCAATCGCTGTCAGGATGGATGAGTCCGTTGTCAGTGCAATGGCACTGAGCTCGGGACGCTCGCGCTCATAGCGTCCCACAAACTCTGCCGCGAAGTGTTGTGCGTCGGCGGCCGAGCCGCCATTGCCGCATGCCAACACCTTGCCGCCACCGGTGATGCAGGTCAATACTGCCTGTACCGCCGCGGCGATGGGTTTACTCAATACCTGCGAGGCCTGGTACTTGAGATCGGCGCTGTCAATGAAGTTCTGTTGAATACGTTGTTCCAGCATGGCGCTGATGATAACCGTGCCGCTGGGCGCTCGCGTAGGTGCGGGTTCACGCCGATGCGTGCGTCGCTCGGGGCCGTTAGGTCGCATCGAATGCTCCTTTGTACCAACTGGCCTCGCCCGATTCAAGCGCCACAACGTCAAAGCGGCACGGCGGCAACTCTGGCCAGCGCAGCAGGTAGTGCCGCGCGGCGAACACAAGCCGCCGTTGCTTCACCGCCGACACGCTGGCGAGCGCGCCACCATGCCGTGCGTCGCGGCGCTGGCGCACCTCAACAAACACCAGCGTCCCGTCGGTGTCGCGCATGATCAGGTCGATCTCGCCGCCACCGCGCCCGGGCGTCCGATAATTGCGTTCAAGAAGGCGCAAGCCCGCCTGTCGCATGAGCTTCAGCGCCTCGTCTTCGGCCCGGTCTCCCTGCTGTTTGGTGGTGGCTGGTTTGATGATTGCCTTGAACTCGGGAAATACCATTGAGCGCTTCTTTCGCTTTAGCCTTGGACGCTGCAGATGCCGCCGCAGCTTCGCAGCATTATCCGTCGGGCGCACTGTATGTCGTGGCCACGCCCATTGGCAACTTGGCCGATATCAGCCTGCGTGCCCTGCACGTGTTGAAGCTGGTCGATTGCATTGCCTGCGAGGATACTCGGCACACGCAAACGCTGCTGCGAGCCTATGGGGTCGACACGTCGGCCCATAAGTTGCTGGCGCTGCACCAGCACAACGAAGCCCAGGTTGCACAGGCGGTCGTCGAGCGATTGCGCCTTGGACAGCGGGTGGCCTACGTCAGTGACGCCGGCACGCCCGCCGTCAGCGATCCCGGTGCGCGACTGGTTAGCGCGGTGCGGGGCGCTTGCCTGCTGGCGTTGGCTCTGCCGGGCGCCAGCAGCGTGACCGCCGCGCTGAGCGTTGCCGGGATCACCTCGGACGAAGCGGACAGCGGACAGTTTGTCTTTGTCGGATTCTTGTCGTCCAAGGCGATCCTCAGAGCGAGCGAGATCGCGGCGTTGGCGCGCGAGCCACGTGCGGTGGTATTGCTGGAGGCGCCGCACCGGATCGAGGCTCTGGCGCTTGCGCTCGCCGTGTTGGGCGACAGGCTTGTCACCGTTAGTCGGGAGTTGACCAAGCAATTTGAAGAAACCGCGACAGTGAGCGCCAGTGCCATGCCGGCCTGGCTGCGCGAGCAGCCCAATCGAACCCGCGGTGAATTTGTAGTGGTGCTGCACCCAGCGCGCGTCGCGACGGATGGCGGCGACGAGCAGCGCGTTCTCGCGCTGTTGCTGGCCGAACTGCCGCTGAAGACCGCTGTCAAGTTGGCTGCCGAGATAACAGGCGCCTCGCGAAATGCCCTCTACGAGTCTGCCTTGGCGTTGCGCAAAATGGCGCCTTAGGCAAGTGGCAAGATCATGAAGTCGTAGTTTCGGCGTTGGACCGGTCGGAAACAGGGGCGAGTGCCGCAGCAGGGCCGTGCCCGAGGCACCGTTTCTTGGTGCGCCAAGCCATCTTGCCCGATTCCGGACTTCCAGGCGCATAGCCTGGGCGCACAGGGTCTCCTCTCGCCAACGTGGGCAGCGACTGTGGCCTTGGCATGGTGCAAGCCCTAACGTCATTTGGCGTGGCTTGTGGCATATTGTGAGGTCGAGTCACCATCGAGAATTGCGGAAAAGTGCCGTTTTCCCGAGGCTGGGTTAGCAAGTTGCCATGCAAAGGCAATGTGTCAGGGTCAAAATGCGCCCAATATCAAACAGTCGCTGAAACGGTGGGACGGGGGTGGCGAGCTCAGTTTGGAGCAAGCCAAACAAGATCACCAAAGAGGAGTCCGATGAGCTGGCGAACGAAAGTAATCTGGAGCGAGGGCATGCTGCTGCAACCGCAGCACCTCCAACAGCAGGAGCGCCATGGCGACCATGTCCGCCATGTGACGATACGCGGCACCACGCCCTACGCGTGGGGCTTCTCGGAACTGGAAATCGATTCGGCTGCTTTGGCGCTGGGCAAGTTGGCTCTGGTACGCGCCGTTGGCGTGTTTGCGGACGGTACGGTGTTCGATATGCCCTCGGTGGATCCGCTCCCGGCACCGTTTGATGTTCCGGCTGGCTTGCGCGATGAGGTCATCGTGTTGGCATTGCCGGTGCGCCGCCCTGGTGCGCGCGAGGCCGATCCTGAGGCTTTTGAGGACCTGGTGCGCCATCGCGTGCTCGAAGCCGACGTGCCTGACTCCAATACCGCGGGTGAGCGCACGGCCTTGTTGCAGTTGGGACAACTGCACACGCGCTTGATGGGGGCCAGGGAGAGCACCGATGCCTGGACCACTTTGGGCGTGGTCCAGATTGTTGAGCGTCGCGTTGACAACCAATTGCTGCTCGACAAGCTACGCTTGCCGCCGCTGCTGGATGTGGCGGCGCACGCGGTGTTAAAGGGCTATGTGGACGAGTTGCACGGTCTGCTGAGGCAACGCGGTGACGCATTGGCCGCGCGAATGTCCCAGACCGGTAGCGGTGGCGTGGCTGAGATAGCCGACTTCCTGTTGTTGCAAACCGTCAACCGCAATGAAGCGGTTTTCGCCCACTTGACGCGCGCCTCGCTCGTGCACCCCCAAAGGCTGTTCGAGTATGCACTGGGCCTGGCCGGTGATCTGGCCAGTTTCAGGGATTCCCGGCGCGTGACCCAGTTTGGGCCTTACATCCATGATGATCTGGCATTGAGTTTCCGTCCACTGATGGATGACCTCCGACGCAGCTTGTCCATGGTGCTGGAGCAGTCTGCGATTCGAATCGAACTGCACGACCGCCAGCGTGGCGTATGGGTCGCGGTGATCAACGATGTGGAGTTGCAGCGCAACGCTGTGTTTGTCTTGGCTGTCAGCTCCAATATTCCGGGGGAGGCGCTTCGCGCACGATTCCCGACGCAGGTCAAGATCGGTCCAGTCGAGCGCATTCGTGACCTGGTCCACTTGCAGTTGCCTGGAGTCGCTTTGCAGCCTTTGCAGGTGGCGCCACGCCAAATTCCGTTTCACACCGGGGCCTGCTATTTTGAGCTCGAGACCCGTAACAGCGACCTGTGGCGCCAATTGGAGCAATCCGGTGGCATGGCGATGCACATTGCCGGCGATTTCCCCGGCTTGGAGTTGGCGTTTTGGGCGATAAGGCCGTGACCCTAGCCCCATCGGATTGACTTACACGAGCCACCATCATGAGCACGCCCGATCCTTTTGCACCGTTTGAGTCCGAACGCACGGTGATCAAGCCCAAACCGAAGATGCCTAGCGCGGCCCCTGCGAGCGCGGCTCAACCGAGCTATGGTCAGGCTGACACCGAGCCCGATCCGATCGAGGTTCATGCCCTGGGTTTGCTCAATCCCCTGGTGTCGGCCGCGTCGAGTTTGCTGGGGCTGGTGGCGCACTTGCGCACGCTGTCGCAGGCGCCCAATGTGGAGGCCTTGCGCAACTCGGTCGCCGATGCCGTACGGCGCTTCGAGGCGGCGGCCAACCGCGCCGGTGTGTCGAACGAGAACACCGTGGCTGCGCGCTACATACTGTGCACCGCTTTGGATGAGTCGGTGTCGAACACGCCCTGGGGCGTGCAGGCGGCCTGGAGCAAGCGCAGCCTGTTGGTCCAGTTCCACAATGAGACCTGGGGTGGCGAGAAGGTGTTCCAGTTGTTGGCCAAGCTGGCGCAGGATGTCGCTGCCAATCGTCAGTTGCTGGAATTGATCTACTGTGTGCTGGCTTTGGGGTTTGAGGGGCGTTACCGGGTGATCGACAATGGAAGGTCGCAGCTCGATGCGGTGCGTCAACGGCTGGCGGACTTGATCCGCAAGCAGCGCCCGCCGGTGGAAGCCGACTTGTCGCCGCATTGGAAGGGACAGGGGCTCGCTGGCGCCGGACAGCGCCAGGCGGTACCGTTTTGGGTGATCGGGACAGGTGTGGCGGCATTGTTGGCGCTGGTCTATGTGGCGCTCTATTTCGTGCTCAACAGCCGGTCCGACGCCACCTATGGCGTGCTGTCAAGTTTGCGCGTGCCGGTTGTGCAGATCGCAGCAGCTCCGGTAGCACCGGCCAAGAAGCCGCGATTGACCGGGTTTCTGGAGCCTGAGATCCGCGAGGGCTTGGTCACGGTTCTCGAGGAGGCTGATCGCAGCATCATTCGCCTTCGCGGAGACCGTTTCTTCGCCTCGGGCAGCGCTCAACCCATGGCGCAAGCCGAGCCAGTGCTGCTTCGAATCGCCCAGGCACTGGCACAAGTCAAGGGCGATGTGTTGATCGCGGGGCATTCAGACAACCAGCCGATTCGGTCCCTGCGTTTTCCTTCGAACTGGCATCTGTCGACGGCTCGGGCCGAGAACGTGCGGGTTGCCATGGCGGGGCTGGTCGAGCCCTCGCGGATGCGTGCCAGTGGCAAGGCTGACGCCGAGCCGCTCGCACCCAACGACAGCGCCGAAAGCCGCGCGCGCAACAGGCGCGTGGACATCACGTTGTTGCCGGAGACCCATCGCGCCACACCGGCGGAGGCTGGCAAATGAAAAAGCTTTTCAGTGTGATTTTTCATCCGGTGCTGCTGGCCAGCTTGGCGCTGTTGCTGCTGGCGATTCTGATCTGGTGGATCGGGCCCATGGTCGCGATCGGGCGCTGGACGCCGCTCGAGAGCGAGCTGGCGCGTGCCCTGCTGATCGGTGTCATCTTGCTGTTGGTGGTGCTGCGCTGGGCCTTCGCGCGCTGGCGGGCTCGCCGCGCCAGTCAGCACCTCACAGATGGCCTGGTGCGTGCGCCGGTGGGCAAGGGTGATCAACCTGTCAGCAACGAGCAGCAAATCCTTGCCACCCGCTTCAAGGAGGCGGTTGCCTCACTCAGGAAGATGCGCCTGCACGCCGCCGGACGCAAGCCGGGCTGGCGTGATTGGCTGTCCTTGTCGGGGGGCAATTACCTGTACGAACTGCCTTGGTATGTGTTCATCGGCGCGCCCGGGGCGGGCAAGACCACCGCTTTGGTCAACTCTGGCCTGACTTTCCCGCTGGCTGATCAGTTTGGGGCCGGTGCCATCCGGGGGGTCGGAGGCACCCGCAATTGCGACTGGTGGTTCACCGATGAGGCCGTGTTGATCGATACGGCGGGCCGTTACACCACCCAGGACAGTCACCAGAGCGAGGACAAGACGGCGTGGGATGGGTTCCTTGGATTGTTGAAGAAGTCGCGGCCGCGCCGACCGCTCAACGGCGTGTTCCTGACCATCAGCGTGGCCGATCTTCTGCAAAAGAGTGCCCAGGAGCGTGCGCAGTTGGCGCAGGCCATTCGTGCGCGGCTGGTCGAAATCGACACGGTCCTGGCAACGCGCCTGCCCATCTACGTGCTGGTCACCAAGAGTGACCTGCTGCACGGATTCTCCGAGTACTTCGCGGACCTGGGCAAGGAGTCGCGCTCGCAGGTCTGGGGCTTCACCCTGCCGGTCACCGAGGGCGGCGAAGCGGCGTCCTTGTCCGTGCCGGTGCAACGCGAGTTCGGCTTGTTGGCAAATCGTCTGAACGATGGTTTGATTGACCGAATGCAGCAAGAAACGGACGGCGCCCGTCGCGCGGCGCTGTTTGGTTTTCCGTTGCAGTTTGCCGCGCTCGGTCCGGTGTTGACGGATCTGCTGGAGCAGATCTACGCGGGCTCGCGTTTCACGCAGCCGCCGTGGGTACGCGGCGTCTACTTCACCAGCGGCACGCAGGAGGGCAGCCCGATCGATCGGGTTGTGGCCAGCTTGGCGCGCAATTTTGGCCTGGCGCGTTCCGTGTTGCCCAGGCAGACCAGTAGTGGGCGGAGCTATTTTCTGACCTCGTTGCTGCGCGAGGTGGTGTTCCCCGAGCAACGCTTGGCCGGTGCCGACGTGCGCTGGGAACGCCGCAGTCACGGCTTGCGATTGGCGGGACTGCTTACGCTCGGCCTGATCACGGTGGCCGTCCTGGTCGGGTGGGGCATCAGCAGCACCCGCAACCTGGCCTATTTGCGAGCAGTGGAAGCGGCCGCTGAGCCTTTGCGACAGAACTTGGCGGCCATGCCGGGCCGAGCGCAGAACCTGGTGGTGGTGGCGCCGGTGCTGCAAAGCCTGCGCGACAGTTGGCTGACGCCCGAGGTTGCCGGCGACAAGGTCCCATTTCTGATGGGCTTGGGTCTGTACCAGGGTGACAAGCTGGCCGGTGCGGCGCAGGTGGCACACCAGCGCGCCCTTAATGATGTCTTCCTGCCGCATCTTGCCAAACGCATCGAAGACCAACTGCGCGGGGCGCAGCGTGACAATCTGGAGTTCAGCTATGAGGCACTCAAGACCTACCTGATGCTGCATCAGAGCGAGCACTTTGATGCCGAAGCACTCAAGGCCTGGATCACGCTCGATTGGAATCGTAGCCTGGATCGGGGGGTTTCCGAATCCCAGCGCGCCAGACTGGAAAGCCAGCTCGATGAGTTGATTGCACAGGGTCCGCCGCGCTCCCCCTTGGTGATGGATGAGAATCTGGTTCGAAGCGTACGTGCCATGTTGGCCAGCTACCCTTTGGAGCAACGGATTTTCAGTCGCCTCAAGCGGCAGCGCCTCAGCAAGGACGTGCCGGCGTTCAGTCTCTCCACCGCTGCCGGCCCATCGGCCCCACTGGTGTTTGAGCGCGCCAGCGGCAAGCCGCTGACTGAAGGTGTTCCGGGCTGGTTCACCTTTGATGGTTACCACAAGCGCTTTCAGTCGGCGGTCGAGACCTTGACCCTCACCATGGCCAACGAGGAGCCTTGGGTGCTTGGTCAGGAACGCAACCTCAAGGAAAAAATTCAGGACGTCGGCGCTTTGGGTGCGCTGACTGATCGCGTGCGGCGCCTCTATCTGGAAAACTACGTCAAGGAGTGGGACGCCTTCTTGGCGGACATTCGACTGGTTCGGGCCAACACGCTGGAGAAGAACATCCAGGTGGCGCGCACCCTGTCGGGTGCCGGTTCGCCCCTGCAGAGCCTGATGCGCGCCGTGGTTCGGGAAGTAACGCTGGTTCGCGCCGACGGCGACAAGAACGTGGTGACCAAGGCCACCGAGTCGGTGCGCAATACACGCAAGGGACTTGAAGACCTGTTTGGGGGCGATCCCGCGAAGCCCTTGACCGCAGGCAAGCCGATTGAAAGCCTGGTCGATGATCATTTTGAGCCGCTGCGTCGCCTGGTGCAGGCCGGTGGGGCGAATCAGCCCGCGCCGCTCGACGATGCGCTCAAGCTCTTCAATGAAGTCTATGTTTACCTCAATGCGGTGGATAGCGCGGTCAAGAGCCGCTCGGCCCCGCCGGCTGCCGATGTCGCGGGCAAGCTGAAGTCCGACGCGGGGCGCTTGCCGGAGCCGATCCGGTCCATGATCGAAAACCTCAGTCAAAGCGGATCGACCCAGGCCCGTACCGCGGAGCGCGGCAACCTCAGTCAGGACCTGCGACCAGTTACCGAGTTCTGTTCTCGCGCCATTGCCGGACGTTACCCGTTGGTGCCCAGCAGCACGCGCGATGTGTTGCCGGAGGACTTCGGACAGATGTTTGCGCCTGGCGGTTTGATGGATGATTTCTTCCAGAAACGGCTGGCGACTTTGGTGGACACCAGTACGCGGCCCTGGCGTTACAAACCGGTGGGTGAGCAGTCGGGGGTATCGGTGGCGGCGTTGGCGCAGTTTGAGCGCGCGGCCCGGATCCGCGACGTGTTCTTCCGCTCTGGCGCCCGCGTGCCATCGATGCGGCTCGACTTCATGCCGCGCGAATTGGATGCCAGCATCACCCAGTTCATCCTCGATGTCGACGGGCAACTGGTCAAGTACGCGCACGGACCCGCCGTGCCGATGGCGGTGCAGTGGCCTGGCCCCAGGGGCAGCAATCAGGTGCGCGTCCAAATATCACCACCCTCTTCGGCGGGTGCGTCCGGCATGGCGGTTGACGGTCCGTGGGCCCTGTTCCGGCTGCTGGAGAAGGCGCAGTTGGAGTCCGCTGGTGCGCCCGAGAAATTCAACGTCACCTTCAACGTGGACAACCGGCGGGCCCGCTTTGAGGTGACCGCCAATAGCGTGCAACACCCGATTCGCTTGAATGAATTGCAGGCATTTTCATGTCCTGAGGGGCTCTGACCGTGGACGCCCGGGCGCACTTGAGCCGACGTGACATCCCTGGCTGGTTTGGCAAGCTGCCAGGCATGGGTGACTTCGCCCAGCGGCGGCTTCCCGAGCAGTTCCGAGCGGTTTGGGACAGTTGGTTGCAGACCGGCTTGTTTGACCTGCGAAACCGGCAGCCGGATTGGGTTGAACGGTATCTGGCGGGACCCATCTGGTTCTTCGCCCTCGGCCCGCAATTAGCTGGTCCGATGCCCTGGTTGGGGGTCATGATGCCGTCGGTGGACAGCGCCGGGCGGTACTTCCCGCTGACTCTGGCGATCGAACTGGGCGACCGGCAAACGGCTGAGCGTGAACGGTCGCAGGCCTGGGCGCGGCAGTGGTGGGAGATGAGTGCCCAAGCCGCACTGGCCGCGCTGGAATCCGATCTCGACGCGAGCCGGTTCGAGGCGTCATTGAACGAGGCCTTTGGAGGCGAAGCAGACAGCACACAGCCGACCGGGCCACGGGTGCACCTGCCGGCGCAGTACCAGTCGATCTGGCGCACCGATCCGGGTGACGATAGCCCGCCAAACTTGGTCGTGACCGGCCTGCCGACCGCTGGGTCTTTTGATGCCTTGTTTGGCCATGGGGCCGACATCTCCCACGCCGCCGAGATTTCCAGATGAGTTCGTCAGGCGACCTGTCGGCGATACCGGTCACCCAGGGTGGTGATGCCGTGTCGGGGCAGCGATGTGATGACGATCAGGCCACGCGTGTCCTTGCGTCGTCGCGCACCGTTCTTGAGGCCATCAGCCAACAGCCCACCGTGGCACGTCCTGCGCGGAGCAACGGGCCGCAAACTCCAAACCCCACCGGCGCCGGGTGGATGACCCCGATCACGGCGACCCAGGCGGTGCCCAGGGACGCGGGGCCCGTGGGTCCCAGCAACGCCAGCCTGCTTCCGACGGGCACGAAACTGGCCGAGTTCGAGATCACCGGCTTGATCGGCCAAGGGGGTTTTGGCATCGTCTACAAGGCTTGGGACCATGCGCTGGAACGTGAAGTGGCCATCAAGGAGTACATGCCGTCTTCCCTTGCCATGCGTCAAGCCGACGGGAGCGTGGCGCCCCTGTCGGAGCGGCACAAGGAAACCTTCGACGCGGGGATGCGCAGCTTCATCAATGAGGCGCGTTTGCTGGCCCAGTTTGACGACCCCTCGTTGCTGAAGGTCTACCGCTTCTGGCAAGAGCACGGTACCACCTACATGGTCATGCCGCTCTACAAGGGTCGGACGCTGAAGTCCGCCTTGGCCCATATGACGGCACCTGTGGAGGAGACTTGGCTACTGCAGGTGGTGGATCGCGTCACCCACGCACTGACCATCATGCATCAGGCTAGTTGCTACCACCGCGATATTGCCCCCGACAACATCCTCCTTCTGGAGGACTCCGGGTTGCCCGTGGTGCTTGATTTTGGTGCCGCGCGGCGTGTCATTTCTGACATGACGCAGGCTATTACCGTCATTCTTAAGCCTGGCTATGCCCCGGTGGAGCAATACGCCGAGGTGCCCGACATGACTCAGGGCGCCTGGACCGATGTGTACGCCCTTGCCGCGGTCATGCACGTTGCCATCTGTGGGCGAGCGCCGCCGCCCTCCGTGGCACGCATGCTCAGTGACCAGTATGTGGCGCTCGCCAGCAACGAGATATTGAGCAAGCGGTACAGCCATCGACTGTTGGCCACCATCGATCAAGCTCTGTCGGTGCGACCCGAGCATCGGCCGCAGTCGATGGCGGCCATGCGTGAGGCGCTGGGTTTGCCTGCGATCACCAACGTTACCACTACGCCCATTGCCAATCCAGGCAGTGCGTCAGGAGTCGGGGCCACCGCGGTACCGTCGACGCCGGCGGCGGCGTCCCGGCGCAGGTTTCAGGTCGGTGCGGTGCTGGCGATTGCTCTGGTCGTGGCGGGCACCGGTTGGTGGATGTCGCGTGCAGTCAGTCAGGGTGAGCTTGCGGTCGGCGCGCCCCCAGTCATACCGGCGCCAGGCGGCAAGTTGACGCCACCCGCCGGCGCTTCGGTTGCGGCCGCGCCGCCCCGATCCTTTGAGGTTGGCCGGGCGTTGCAAGACCTGATCGCGACGGGCGCCGGCCCAATGGGGGTCAGTGCCACGCCGACCAAGGACCGCGTCAAGATCGACCAAGACCGGCTTGAGTTCTCGGTTCAGAGCAAACGACCCGGGTATGTTTATGTTTTGATGTTGTCATCGACCGGGGATCTGCTGCAACTGTTCCCCAATCAGTTGGACAAGCGCAATCAGATTCGTGCCCAGGAGCTGCTGTCCTTGCCCCGCGCATCCTGGGCCATGAAGGCGGGTGGGCCCGCCGGGGCCAACCAGTTTCTGGTTGTGGTGAGCGAGCGCGAGCGTGACTTTGCCGCCTCGGGTATTCAGTATGACGGCGTATTTGGACAATTCTCGCTGCCAGTGCTGGCGGCTCTGGAGGCGGGGCGCGTCAGCGGTACGCCGTCGCCCCTGTTAGGCAAGGCCCTGTGCGAGGCCGGTGCCGCGTGCCCCGACGTCTACGGCGTGGTGGGGTTCAGGATTGTGGAAGAGTAGTTGCGTCGCGCATGAACGAAATCCTTGCGGGACAGACCGAAGCTACGCAATAGTCGAGCAAGCTCTGTCCTCAACCGACTAAAAAGGAGAGGTGCTGTGAAGAAGTCAAACAATTATGACCACTGCGCCAAGACCAGGTGGCTCGCGCTGCCAGGATTGGCTTTGATGATGGCTTGCGCGGGGCCGTCACAAGAGATTCAGTTGCCGGGCGCTGCGCCGACCGTGGCCGCCCCGGCCGGCGTAAACCCGGCCGCGGAGCCGGCGGCGGCCAACACGGCCGGTCAGGCTGCGTCGTTTTCAACCCAGTCGGCCAATTATGTCGCCACCCCCTTTGACAAGCTGCCGGGTTGGAAGACCGACAACCTGGTTGAGAGTTGGCCAGCATTCCTGGGGAGCTGCTCGGTGCTCGCGGCGCGGGGCGCAGAGTGGCAGCGGGTGTGCGAGCACGCCAGGTCCGTCGGACTCACCAGTAACGACAGCGTGCGAGCCTTCTTTGAAAACGAGTTCGCACCGTATCAGGTGCGCGACGATGGGAGCCGGCCCGATGGCGTCGTGACGGGTTATTTCGAGCCAGAGATTAAAGGCAGTCGCCAATACCGCGCGCCGTTTGTTTACCCGGTCTATGGGGTTCCTGAAGACATGCTTTTGCTCGATGTCAGGAAGATCGGCAAGGCCACGGCATCGGCCACCGTGGCGGCCAAGGTCGAAGGACGCAATGTGCTCATTGAGACCGGACTGAATACGCGCACGATGAACGCGCCGGGCTTGTACTTGCTGGACCTGTCGAAGCTGGCCTTTGACTCGCCGGACCGCAAGGTCCGGCTCAGGGCAGAGGGCAAACGCCTGTTGCCCTACTACACGCGAGAGGAAATCGAGACCCGTGGCGCACCCAATGCCAAAGTGCTGGCATTTGTTCAGGACGCGATGGAACTCTACGAAATGCAGGTGCAGGGCGCGGGCAGAATCAAGCTCCCCGACGGCGCCACGGTCCACCTGTCCTATGCCGAGCAAAACGGCCACCCGTTCCGGCCCACGCTGGCCCAAGCAAGTGGCAAGAAACCCGCAGTCAAGATGCGCGGTGGCATGGTCGAACTGGATGCGGCGTCTCAGGACGACGAGGAAGATGATCCCACGCCAACCCGCACGCGCGGCTTCAAGCTGCTCGCACCGCCGCCAGGCGGTCGTGTGGCGGTGCCAGGTCGGCGGGCGGATTCACGCATCACCGGATCCGGCATCAAGGATCCCAGTTACGTGTTTTTCCGCGAAAACCCGCCCACCGGGACCGGACCGCTGGGTGCAATGAATGTCCCCCTTTCGCCGGGACGCTCCATCGCCGTTGATCCGCGCAGCACGCCCTTGGGGTTTCCGGTATTCGTGTCTACGCGGGATCCGTCGGACGGAAAACCGATGCGTCGACTGACCATCGCGCAGGACACTGGCGGCGCGATTCGGGGTGCGGTCCGTGCAGACTACTTCTTTGGCAGTGGCCCAAAGGCCGCGGCCCAGGCCCGAAGCATGAAGGCAAGTGGCCAACTGTGGGTGCTGTTGCCGCGCGGTTTGAAGGTCGCGGCAGGCGGCGTGCTTGCCAAGACGCGGGGCGCCGGTACATCCCGAGAGCTGCCGCAATGCCTGGTCGAAACCGAAGACCAATGCGTCGATGACCAATAGTAGATTGAACGTGATTGCCGCGTGTCTCACCAATTTGCGCAAGCGCACCGGCGTGGTTCGTCATGCGTGAAGTTCTTAACTCCGATGAGTGTGGCGAGCTTGCCTCGCTGTGGCGCAGGCGGCAGCACCTGTCCGAGCAGGAGGTTGGACGCATCTATTGGGTCGTCGAGAAGACGCTTCGAGGCTACAGTCCACCCGAAGTTCAGGCTTTGGGGGAGGGTCACGAGGAGTTGATTGCACAGTTCATATTCTCCAAGATACTTCGGCTGGACTGCGTCGATCCAGCGCCTGAAGTGACTGATGTGGCGCCCGACGACGGTCACAGCGCACCTTCGAGCTCCTTTGCGCTGTGCGCCTACTTTCGACGCTATTTGATCGACTGCATGCGGGCGAGCTCCTTTCGACGTCGTGTCGCGTTGGAGGAGCAGGCGCTTGAGAACCAGGCCGAGGAGTGCCTGCCCAATTGCGAAAATCTGGAAGCATGTCTTGCCGAGCACGGCTTGAGTTGGGTCAAGGTTAGTGCAGCAGCCAGGAGTTTCATTGCTGCCTTGCCTAACGCTGAGCGAATCTTGCTGTGCGAGAGTTTTGGTCGGGATGCCGCTGGCGGCTTGTCGGGCGTCGCCTCGCGTCACGCCATTGCGTCGTACCACTACCGCGCCGGTCGTCTGGGGCTGGTTCACAAGCGACAAGGCTTGCCGGGAGACTTCGCCAAGACGCTGATTGGCACATGGGTGCAACAGGAACTAGGCGTTCCAATTGCACCCGACAACATGGCCGTGATTCTGGCGGTTTTTAAAATCCTGGGGGTAGAAGCGTCTTATGCTTGACCATCCAGGAAAACACTTTGAAACAGATAGATCTTTGGCCACCTCTGAGTCAGATTCAGAGGGAGATCGAAGGCGATCAGATGCCAATCGAAGGTGGCTTGGCTGGTCAGGACCGACTTGTCATCTGCAATGCGGTATTGACGCCGTCGCCTCATGGCCTTGAGGGTTCATTTGAACCAGTCAGGGATTGGCTTCGCCGTCGAGGGTCGATGCCCGCGGAGTTGGTTTCGCCGGCATGGACTGAGGGAATTCTGATCGGTGTGCCCGACGGTCGACTGCTGCATGGACTGCTGTTGGACCGGTGTCTGGGGGCGGATCGGTGGGTTGGCTGGATGGCCGCGCCGGAATGCGATTGGGCTGGTGCGTTTGATGTGTTGCTGGAGCCCGAAGACGAACCGTTCGACCCGATGTGCGGTGTGATCCAGACCTGGAACGCCGTAACACTGCGCACGACGCCACTCGGGCCCGTTCGAATGCTGGGTCGATTGTCCCCCCATCGGCTTGCAGCGGTGCGCGCTGTGCAGGGCGAATACCGTGCATCACATGATGTGATGGTGCCACCGGAGCTTGGGCGCATCGCGTTGCGGGTCGTCAACGGGGCGTTCAGCGTGTTGACCGGGGCGCCGCTGTTGCCGCAAGATCCGCGGCGGGACTATCAGGCCATTTACCGGCGGGCCGGTTCACGGCTAAGTGGGGCGATGGGCGTCTGAATCACGCCACGCTTGCCGGGGGCTTATTGAGAGAGTAGAAACTAAGGAGTTCATATGTCTTTTGAACCAGTTGGTCTTGATATTGATGAGGCACTGCGAACATTGGACCTGGTCCGTAGTGACAGCAATCCACTTGATATCGTGATGCAAGTCAAGGGCACGCGCGTGGGGCAGATCGAAGGAGAGAGCGACCGGGTCTTTGAGGACCGCAAGCCGCGCATGGAGGTCATCGGTTATTACTTCGGGGCTCTTAGTCCGACCGATCAAGGCACCGGCCAATCGACCGGCAAGCGGCGTTATTCGTCTTTGCGCGTGGTGCGCCCGACCGATGCCGCAACCGCCTCCATGCTCAGCATGTTTGCGACCAATGACAACATCACGGTTGAATTGGCCACCTTCAAGGCGGGCGGTGATGCGCTGAGCAAAGATGCACAGCCCATTTTGAAGATCGGTCTCAAGGAGGCCCGCATACGCACCTATACCTTGCTGGGCGGTGGCGCCGTGGGTGGCGCCGTGGAAATTGTCGATTTCACCTTCAGGGAGCTTGAGATCACGTCTTCGCCTCAGCAAACGAGCGGCAAACGGGGCGCCGTTCGCACCTTCACCGATTCTCTGGCGCAGGGAGTATGACCATGGACGCAGCGGAACTGTTGAAGGCCGGCGACCCGGTCGCGGCGCTCAAGGCGCTGACGGAGCAGGTTCGGGCCAAACCGGCCGACACCAAACTGCGCGTGTTCCTGGCACAACTGCTGTGTGTCCTGGGGCAATGGGAGCGTGCGCTGAATCAACTGACCGTGGCCGCCGAGATGGACGCTTTGGCGGTGCCCATGAAACAGGTTTACGGTGAGGCGATCCGCTGTGAAGGGGTGCGTGCCGAAGTCTTTGCTGGCAAACGCACACCCATGGTGTTTGGCCAGCCCGACGAGTGGCTGGCCCTGCTGATTGAGTCTCTTTTGCGCAGCGGTCGGGGTGAAATCGAGTTGGCGGAAAACCTGCGCCAGCGAGCTTTCGACGCGGCGCCGGCCACGCCCGGCGTCATCGACGGCGTGGCGTTTGACTGGTTGGCCGATGGCGACATGCGGCTTGGGCCGGTGTTGGAGGCCTTTGTGAATGCGCGCTACTACTGGATACCCTTTGCCAGGATTGCCGAAATCAAGATCGAGGCGCCAGAGGACTTGCGCGATTGCGTCTGGACCCCGGCTCACCTGCAATTTGAAAACGGCGGCGAGGCCCTGGCGCTGATCCCCACGCGCTACGAAGGCTCGCAGGACAGCGCGGACGGCGATGTGCAACTGGCTCGCAAGACCGAGTGGGTGGAGTCCCGTCCCGATGTCTGGACCGGCCTGGGCCAACGGGTGTTGTCCAGCAGCGCGGGCGAGCTCGCCTTGATGGACGTGCGTCTGATCACGTTTGGAAACCTCGGCGCCGCAGCCAATGGCTGAGTTGACGGCGCAGGAGCGCCTGCAACCCTCATTGCTGGATCGGCTGGTCGACAACGCGCCCGGTGAACAAGTTGAGGGCGACGACAAAAAGGTGTTGACCAAGCAGGGCCTGCGCCAGGCTGTCTTGCGCGATCTGGGGTGGTTGTTCAACGCCACCGGGCACAGTCCGCCGTTCGATGACAAGCGCTTTGTGCAAACCGAAAAATCGGTGCTGAACTATGGTTTGCCAACCCTGTCGGGGCAGTTCGCGTCGTCCTTGCAACGCAGCAGCATGGAGCAGGCTTTTCGTCAGGCGATTCTGAATTTCGAGCCACGCATTTTGCCGCGCACGCTGGAAGTCGAATTGGTGATGGATGGTCCGGTTCTCGACAGCCACAACCGCGTCGGCTTGCTGATACGCGGTATGCTGTGGGCCCAGCCGGTGCCGCTCGAATTCCTGATGAGAAGCCGAATTGACCTTGAAGAGGGACGCATCGAAATCCAGGACATCTCACGCTGAGCCGATGCAGCGAACAGTGCGAAGACATGGACCCCAGATTACTTGGCTTGTACGAGCAGGAGTTGCGATACTTCCGTGACAACGCGGCGGAGTTCGCACGAGCTTTTCCAAAGATCGCGCACCGATTGGGGATCGACGGCCACGAGGTCGCCGACCCTTATGTCGAGCGACTGATCGAGGCAACGGCGTTCCTGTCAGCACGCGTGGGGCTGAAGCTCGACGCCGAGTTCCCCCGCTTTACCGGGCACTTGCTCGACATTGTTTACCCGAACTACCTGGCCCCGACGCCCTCCATGGTGGTGGTCCAATGCCAGCCACAGCTTGAAGATGCGGGTTTGGCGACGGGCCCGTCGATGGCCCGGGGCAGCGGATTGCGTGCCCGCCAGGCGGTAGGACAGAACACCAACTGCGAGTTTCGGACGGCGGCTGACCTGCGCCTGTGGCCTTTGGAGGTCGTGCGGGCCCAGTATTTCAGCTATGCACCCGACTTGGCGCTGAATCAACACCCACAGTCGCGCCGCATTCGCGGAGGTCTGCGTTTTGTGCTCAAGACAACCGCCAGTCTGACATTCAACCAGTTGGCGCTGGACGAGTTGGTGCTTCATTTCGGCGGGGCGGAAGACGTTGCCTGGCAGTTGCATGAGTGCTTTCTGGGCGAGCCGCTGGGCGTGTTGCTGCAACCGCTCTCGGCGACCGGTGCTGCGGCAGGAGCACCGCAACGGCTGTCGGCCGAACATGTCGAGCCGGTTGGTTTTCACGAGGACGAGGCGCTGCTGCCGACGACGGCTTCCGGATTCTCCGGGTATCGGCTGGTCCAGGAATACTTTGCGTTCCCGCAGCGATTTCAGTTCGCCAAACTGGCAGGCTTGCGAGCGGTGTTGGCAAGTATGGCTGTTTCCGAACTCGAAATCGTGGTGCTGTTTTCGCGCGGCGACGCCGCTCTGGAGAAACTGGTGACGGTGGACAACATCCGCTTGCACTGTGTTCCGGCGATCAACTTGTTTGCCAAACGGCTCGACCGGGTGGTCATCACGGAAGCGGTCAACCAGTTTCATCTGGTACCAGATCGAACCCGGCCGCAAGACTTCGAGGTTCACAGCGTGACGGAGGTGGTTGGGCACGGCAACCCCAGCGCAGGTGGCATGGTCGGTGCAGCCGCCGAACAGCCCTTTCGGCCGTTTTATGCGGCCTTTCATGGCAGTCGCGATAGTCATCCCGCCTACTACACCACGACCCGCGAGCCACGCACCCTGTCTGAGCGCCAGCGTACGCAAGGCAATCGCAGTAGCCATATCGGCTCCGAACTCTACCTCCAGTTGGTCGATCCGCAGCAAGCGCCCTATGCATCGTCGTTACGCCAGTTGGCCGTTTCGGCGATGTGCACCAATCGCGATCTTCCCTTGCTGATGCCGGTCGGCAGGGGTAATGACTTTGACTGTATCGATGCGCACCCGGTCAGCGGTGTGGTAGTGGTGCGCGGCCCATCCCGCCCGGTCTCCCCGGTCGTGACGGCGGGACTCGGCTGGCGTGTGATTGACCATCTGGCACTGAATTACCTGTCGCTTGCGGACGCGACAGCGGAACAAGGCGCGGCCGCCCTGCGCGAGATGTTGATGCTCTATGCGGTACATGCCGACGCCGCGCGCCAGGGTCAGGTGCGCGGCCTGATGTCTGTCAAGTCCAAGCCGACGGTTCGGCGCTTGCCAATGGGCGGCCCCATCGCATTTGGCCGAGGACTCGAGATCACGCTGGAGGTTGAGGAGATGGCCTTTCATGGGCACTCCGTGTTCCTGTTCGGTGCGGTCCTGTCGAGCTATCTGGCGCGGCATGTCGGCGTCAACCACTTTGTCGAGACGGTGCTACGCACCGTCGGCAAGGGAGAGCGCATGCGCTGGAGGCCGCTATGCGGGACACGCCCGATTCTGTAGCGGCGCGGGTTGCGAATGCCCTGTCGCCGTGGTCCGAAGATCCCTGGCGCTACGACTTCTTCGCGGTGTTGCGGCGACTTGAGGCTGCGGCCGCCACCACGCCGCGCTGGGGCTTGGCCCTGTTGCCGAGTGCGGAGCCGATCCGTGTCGGACAGGAGCCCTCAATGGCTTTTGCGCCAGCGTCGTTCAGCCGGTTTGAGCCCGCCAGCAGCCATTCCCCGCCGCGCCTGCGGCAGCAGTTTTTCGGCTATATCGGTCCCAACGGTCCGCTACCTACGCACCTCAGTGAGTTCATCCAGGGGCGTGCACTCAACCACGGTGATCGAACCTGGCTGGCGTTTCTGGACAGTTTCACGCACCGTTTTGCCATGCACCTGTACCGCGCCTGGGCGCAGGCGCGTCCAGCCGTGGCGCTGGACCGGCCGGGCGAAGATCGCTTCAGAAATCAGGTCGGTGCCCTGGTCGGGATCGGGACCTCAGCACGGCAGGGTCGAGACGCTGTGCATGACGATGCCCGCCTTCACTTCTCGGGACAATTGATTCGCCAGGTTCGCAACACTGAGGGCGTGCAGGCCGTCTTGTGTGCCTACTTTGGCGTACCGGTGGTGCTCGAACCCTGGGTTGGCCGGTGGATGGACCTTCCCCCTGACGAGGTCACACGACTAGGTCAGGGCGGGGTGTCGCGCGCTCTGGGCTTGGGCGCGGTGACGGGACGGCGCATTTGGGACCGACAACACCAGATTCGCTTGCATGTGGGACCTTTGACCCTGGTCCAATATCGGGTGTTTCTGCCAGATGGATCGGCAGGGCCCGCCTGGCAGGCGTGGTTACGCCAATTGCTGGGCGATGAACTGGATTGGGATGCCGAACTGATCCTGAAAAAGGATGAGGTTCCCACGACTCGGCTGGGCCAGCGCCACGGTGAAGACTCCAGGCTGGGTTGGACGAGCTGGCTGGGGTGCCAGACGCGAACGCGCAACGCCACTGACGTTCGCGTGCGCCATCGCGGCGCGGTTTGAATGTCCGGCTCCCCATTCGTCTTGGATGCAGTAGGATTTAACTGAACCTTGCGGGACAGTCCGCAGCCATGCGCTCACTGAGCAAGCTCTGTCCCCAACTATGACTGAACCCAACCGACTAGGATGCCCCATGAGTGAAATCAGTCGTACCGCCTTGTTTGGCAAATTGAACGCCCTTTGCTACAAGGCCGTGGAGGGGGCTACGGTCTTCTGCAAGCTCCGTGGAAACCCCTATGTGGAACTGGAGCACTGGTTTTCCCAGTTGCTGCAGAACCAGGATTCGGACCTGCACCACATCGTGCGGCACTATGGGCTCGATGCCTCCGTGTTGGCCAAGGATCTGACCACCGCGCTGGACCGCTTGCCACGCGGTGCCACGGCCATCAGCGATATCGCCGAGCAAATACCCGACGCGATTGAACGCGCATGGACCTATGCCACGCTGAAGTTCGGTGAAGGGCAGATACGCTCCGGCTACCTGGTCATAGGCATGCTCAAGACGCCCAGCCTGCGCAACCGCCTGCTGGGCATCTCGAAGCAATTCGAGAAGATCAAGACCGAGGACCTGACCGACAACTTCACCAAGATCTGTGACGCCTCGCCCGAGGCGCAGATGCGGGCCCAGGACGGCACCGGCTTGGGCAGTGGTGCCCCCGGTGAAGACAGCGGCGCCATGGCCCCCGCTGCCATGGGCAAGGGCGAGGCACTGAAGAAGTTCGCCGTCGACTTGACAGAGAAGGCCAAGAAGGGCGAGATGGACCCCATCACCGGTCGTGACGAGGAGATCCGCCAGATCGTCGACATCCTGATGCGCCGCCGGCAGAACAACCCCTTGCTTACCGGCGAGGCTGGCGTTGGCAAGACGGCGGTGGTGGAGGGTTTTGCCCAGCGCCTGGCGCGCGGCGATGTGCCGCCCCAGCTCAAGGATGTGAAATTGCTGAGCCTCGACCTTGGCCTGCTGCAGGCCGGTGCCAGCATGAAAGGTGAGTTCGAGCAGCGGCTGCGCCAGGTGATCGACGAGGTGCAAGCCTCGCCGACACCCATCATCCTGTTCATCGACGAGCTCCACACGCTGGTGGGCGCGGGTGGCGCCGCCGGCACCGGCGATGCGGCCAACTTGCTCAAGCCGGCGTTGGCGCGCGGTAACCTGCGCACGATTGGCGCCACAACCTGGGCCGAGTACAAGAAGTACATCGAGAAGGATCCTGCGCTGACGCGGCGCTTCCAGGTGGTTCAGGTCCCTGAGCCGGACGAGACCAAAGCTATTCTGATGCTGCGTGGCGTGGCTGCGGTGCTCGAAAAACACCATCGGGTGCAGTTGCTCGACGAGGCGATCGAGGCAGCGGTTCGTTTGTCGCACCGCTACATTCCGGCCCGCCAGTTGCCCGACAAGGCGGTGAGTCTGCTGGACACCGCTTGTGCGCGCGTAGCGGTCTCGCAGCATGCCACGCCGCCCGAGGTGGAAGACTGCCAGCGTCGCATTGAGGCACTCACCACCGAGCAGGAGATCATCGGGCGCGAAGCCACCATCGGCATCGACGTTGCCAAACGTTCCGCCACGGTGGACGCGATGATGGTGCTTGCCAACGACGAACTGGGTCGGCTGAACGAGCGCTGGAAGCAGGAGAAGGCGTTGATCGACCGCTTGCTGGAGCTGCGTGCCGGCCTGCGAGCGGCCGGCCAGCCGGTGGACGGCGCGTCAGCGGCAACCGAGACCGCGCCTGGCGCCACGCCGCCGGACCGCGAAGCCATGCTCACCGAGCTCAAGACCTTGCAGGCCTCGATTGCCGAGGTGCAAGGCGAGCACCCGCTGATCCTTCCGTCCGTGGACGAGCAGGCGGTGGCCTCGGTGGTGGCGGACTGGACGGGGATCCCGGTCGGGCGCATGGTCAAGAACGAAGTGGAAGCCGTGCTGCGACTGGCCGACACGCTCAATGAGCGCGTGATTGGACAGAAGCATGGCCTGGAGATGATCGCACGGCGTATCCAGACCTCGCGCGCACGGCTGGACAACCCGGGCAAGCCGATCGGCGTCTTCATGCTGTGCGGCACTTCCGGCGTGGGCAAGACCGAGACCGCCTTGGCTTTGGCCGAGGCCCTTTACGGTGGCGAGCAAAACATCATCACCATCAACATGAGCGAGTTCCAGGAGGCGCACACCGTCTCCACGCTCAAGGGTGCACCACCCGGTTATGTCGGCTACGGTGAGGGCGGTATTCTCACCGAGGCGGTGCGGCGTCGCCCCTATTCGGTGGTGCTGCTTGACGAGGTGGAGAAGGCGCACCCGGATGTGCACGAGATATTCTTCCAGGTGTTTGACAAAGGCTGGATGGAAGACGGCGAAGGTCGCATGATCGACTTCAAGAACACCATCATTCTGCTCACCACCAATGCCGGCAGTGAATTGGTGATGAGCATGTGCCGCGACCCGGAGTTGCTGCCCGATCCGCAGGCTCTCAGTGACGCACTGAAGGCGCCACTACTGAAAGTGTTTCCGGCTGCCTTGCTGGGCCGTATTGTCACCATTCCCTACTACCCGCTGTCGCCCGACATGCTGGCCAAGATCGTCAAGCTGCAACTGGAGCGCATCAAGAAACGTGTTGCGCAGAACCACGGTGTGCCCTTCGAGTACACCGACGCGGTGGTCAAGCTGGTGGTGGCGCGCTGCAACGATACCGAGTCAGGCGGTCGTGCCATCGATGCCATCCTGACCAATACGGTGTTGCCGACGATTTCGATCGAATACCTCAAACGTCTGGCCACCGGTGGCGAAATACATCGCGTGGCGCTCGATGTTGCGAATTCCGATTTCACCTACGCTTTTGATTGATGGCTTGAGTCATGGCTGCGCACCAATTCGAAATCAAGAGCGACTCGCCCGCCGCTGACGATTTGCTTTTTTGGCGTGTGATTGGACACGAGGTCCTGTCACAGCCTGCGGTCTACGAACTGACTGTTTTGTCGCGCAGCGAGCGATTGGATGCCAAGGACATTCTGGGTAAGTCCTTTGATGTTGTGATCAGTTTTGACGACGCGGGCAACAACCCCCATCAAAGGCATTGCCAGGGCTTCGCCACCCGGCTGGTGCGCTTGAGCCAAGTGGGCAGGTACTTCGAATACCGCATCACTTTGCGATCCTGGTTCTGGTTGCTGACGCGGCGAACCAATGCACGTATCTTTCAAGACCTCAGTGTCCCCGATGTGATGAACAGCGTGTTCGACGACAGCCCGGTCAGCCCCCACAAGAAGCTCGACAACCGGCTGACCGCCAGTTATGCCCCCAGGCGTTATTGCGTGCAGTATGGCGAGAGTGATTTTCAGTTCTTGTCGCGTCTCATGGAAGACGAGGGCATTTACTATTGGTTTGATGCACACGACGCGCCCGGCACGATGTATCTGTCGGACAGCAGCGACGTGGCGCATACCACGCTGCCAGCGGAAGCGATTTTGCGTTTTGTAGAGGGCAGTGCGGCGGATGCCCGCTACAACGAGATCACCCGCTGGACCAGTGCGCGGCGCTTGGAGAGCGGCAAGTACGCCTCGCGCGACAGCGACTTCAAGGCCATTCGCAAGAAGCTGGGCGCCAACATGGACGTGGCGGACGGCCACGATCTGGCCGATTTTGAATTGTTCGAGTTTCCTGGTGGTTACTTCGCCAGCGCCGATGCAGACAGCCGCGCCCGGGTGCGCGGCGACGAGTTGATCGCCCGGCGGGACCGCCACTGGGCCACCACCAGTTGGCCCGACGTTGCGGCCGGTCAGCGCTTTACATTCGAAGGGGACCCCGACGGCTCCCGAGATGGCGAGTACCTGATTGCCGGCTGCACCTTCGTGGTGACGCATTCCGGTTACGAAGGCTTGAACTTGCGCGAGCCCGGTGAATCGGTCGCCGAGGTCTTGGAGACGCTGCTGGCCGAGGACACGGTCAACGCCGACACGCGTGATGTGGTGTTGGACATCATCCGTACCACGCCCTCGCTGAACGGGGGGGCCCGCGGGGCCAGCGCCTTCCTGTTGACCACGCTACCGGTTGAGTTGCCATTTCGCCCTGCGCGTTGCACACCCCGGGTTACCATGCCCGGCCCGCAGTCGGGCATTGTGGTGGGTCCTCAGGGGCAGGAGATTCACGCGGACAAATTTGGGCGCGTGAAGGTGCAGTTCCATTGGGATCGTTATGGCAAGAGCGACGAAAAATCGACCTGCTATATCCGCGTCTCGCACCCCTGGGCCGGCAAGGGCTGGGGTGGCTACTTCACGCCGCGCATCGGGCAAGAGGTGATTGTCGATTTCCTCAATGGTGACCCGGACCGCCCGATCATCATGGGCCGTGTCTACAACGACGAACAGCCCATTCCCTACGAGTCGCCCACGCAAAGCGGCTTCAAGACACGGTCCACGCCCGGTGGCAATCCCAACCACTACAACGAAATCCGCTTTGAAGACAAAAAGGGCAAAGAGGAGTTGACGGTTCACGCCGAGCGCAATATGTCGACCACGGTCGAGAATGATGACAGCACCACGGTCATGCATGACCAGTCTCTCACCGTTGACAATGACCGCACCGCGCGGGTCCGAGGCAACGAAACATGGACCGTTGAAAAGGATCAGACCACCTCGGTGGTGAAGAACCAGGTCAACCGCGTCAACCTGATGCAAACCAACACCGTTGGCGTATCGCAGATTAACGCCGTGGGGGCGGGCGGTCAGACCAATCAGGTGGTCGGGCCGCAGGCCAATACCTTCGCGGGCGGGGTCACAACCGTGATCACCGGCAACCAGGCCCACACCGTCAACGGCTCGCAAACCATCGGTGTCAGCGGCAGCCAGAGCACCTCGGTGACCGGCGCCGCCACCATTACTTCGTCGGCGGAGATGAAGATCCAGGCGGCATCCCGAAAGGATATCTCCAACGGCGAGACCTCAATCATGGCCAACAGCATCAAGGTGGTCAGCAACACCAATCTGGCGTTGATGGCGGTGGGCAATATCGACTCCACCTCGATTGGTTCCAACACCACTGTGTTGGGGTCCAACACCAGTGGCTATATTGGCATGAACAGCGAGGCCAACCTGGGCATGGCACGCTCTACCTTCATGGGCATGAGTATCAACAATGCGTTGGGAATGGACATCTCGAATTTTGTCGGACTGCAGATCGAGAACGCGGTGGCGCTTAAGCTCATCGGCGTTGGCGCTTGCGAGATTGCCTCCCGAACCCTGTCGCTGGATCAAAACGCGATCAAGATATTTAGCGGTGGAGCCGGCGCGGGTGCCGGCGCGGGTGCTGGCGTTGCGGGTGCCTTGGGCGCTGCGGCGGGTGCGGCAGCGGCAATTGTCGATATCAGTGCGACGCTGAAGCAGTATGAAGATGCGCAGATCGCCCTCAAAGCGGCGGCGCAGGAAGCTGCGGCCGAAGGACTGCCGGGGCTGGCGGGCCGGCTGTCGAGCCTGGCCAGGATCGCTGAACGCAGGCGTAGTGACGCTGCGGCGAATGCCATTCCTGGCGCGACCGCCATCGCCGAAGGTTTGGGTATCGCGGCCGTCAGTCGGCAGTCTGATGCACTGACCAACGCCAACCCAACCACGGCTGGTCCGTCGGGCAACACTGCGCCTTAGCGATGGCCTAGACCGCCGTGCAAGTTGTCAAACCGCAAGCCCTGAGTCTGCTGACCCGGCCGATCGAGTACCGTAAGCGATTTGGGCTCTGTGTGACCGCTTGTTTGCATGTCCCGTTTGCGCAAGGGGAGCGCGGTGCCTTGTGGGGTGAGCAGTCGATGTGGAATTTCTTGGCCAAGGAGATGGACCCGCCCCTGATCGATGAAGGCATGGCGAAACTTACCTCGGAGTTCTTGGTGCACGGTCATGCCTATCCTCCTGTGTCTAGCCCTAGTGCGTGCGCGGTTCGGGCGCGCCTTGGTGCCACTGAAAAGACCTTGTTGGCATTTGGGGACCGCTATTGGGACGGAACGCGTGCCAGCGCACCGCAAGCCTTCGAGAAGATGCCTCTGACGTGGGCGCACGCGTACGGTGGCCCCGATTTTCCGGCCAATCCGGTCGGTCGGGGGCGACAGTCGGTCGACGGTCTGCGTTGGCTGCCGAATCTGGAGTTGCCGCAAAGCCGTCTGCTCAAACCTGATCAGATGGTGGAGCCGGCTGGTTTTGGTTTGCGCGAGTGTCTGCATCCCCAACGCGCGCAGTACCGCGGTACCTACGACGGAAGTTACCTCAAAGAGCACTCCCCGGGCTTTGCGCCAGACCTCGACTGGCGCTATTTCAATCTGGCGCCGCAAGACCAGTGGTTTGGCGCACCATTGCTGGGCGACGAGCCGTTTGAGCTCGACAACCTGCACCCTACTCAGCCCCACATTGAGGGGCGCTTGCCCGGTTTGCGCGTGCGCGCTTTCGCCAGCTACCGCGAGGTCGACGCCGAACCCACGCTGCGTGAAGTCCCCTTGCGATTAACAACGGTCTGGTTCTTTCCCCACGCTGAGCGCTGCATTGTGCTGTACCAGGGCCTGGCCGAGGTGGCGCAAGACGATGGGTCGGACGTGGTGGGCCTGATGGGGGCGGTGGAGCGCCTGGGGGAGCCCAAGTCCGATGCGCACTACGCGATGGTGATCGAGATGCGCTCTGACCCGAAGATGGGCGCGGTTCATAGCCTTCGCGACAGTGATTTGTTGCCAACTGGCATCAGCAGTTACGACCCCGATCTGGAGGAGACCCAGAAGGTGTTTGCAATGGAGGGTTTGCAAGCCGATGCCCAGTACCGCCGCGCCGAGGTGGATGTCGAGTCGGCGCGCGAGCAGGTTCGAGCCATGGGCGGCGACCCGGATGCGTTGGGCATCAAGATGCCCGCTCGCGAAAAGCTGCCCAGTGGTGACGAATTGGCGGCCTATGTGGAGCGGCAATTGAAGGAGGCGCGGGCCCAGCAGTGGCAGGCGCTGGCCGACGTCGTCACCCAGGTCGAGAAGACGCTGACCCTGACTGAGGAACACAAAATCGACTTGGCTGCGCTGCAGCACCGCGGACCACCCAAGTACAGCGCCGAGCTGCACCTGGAAGAATTGCGCGGAAATATGGGCGCGCAACGCTTGGGGAGCCAGGAGGCCGAGCTCTACGCCAAGCTGATTCAGAACGAGCAAACGCAGCGCATGGGCTACCTGCAGGCCGCGCACATGCAGGCGCCGGCCGCGTGCCTGCCGACGGCCGAGGCCGCCAGCTTGCGTGAGGAAGTGGCCCGTGCGGTGGCCAAGGGCATTCGGCACTTTGCCGGCTTGGACTTCACGGGCGCCGATTTCTCGGGGCTCGACCTTCGTGGCGCCAACTTTGCCGGCACCTGGCTGGAAAGCGCCAATCTTTCCAAGTCCAACCTGTCGGGTGCGGACCTCAGCGGTGCTGTGCTGGCCCACGCCAACCTCGCTGCTGTCATCGCGATTGGCACCAATTTCACTGGGGCCAACCTGGGTCGCGCCTGGCTCAACGGCGCCGTCATGGATGACGCCAGGCTGACCGGGGCCACGCTGATGCATTGCGCCTTCGCCGGTACCCAGTTTCACCGCGCCCATGTCGGTGCCGCCATGTTGTTGGAGACCACCTGGGGGCAAGCGGATTGGAGCGGTGTGCACGCCGTTGGTCAGACTTTCTACAAGCTCAATCTGACCGGCATGACACTGTGCGAAGCAGACCTGTCAAGCTGCAATTTCATCGAGTGCGACCTCTCTGGTGTGGATCTGCGCGGCGCCACATTGCGCAATGCCACCTTCATGACTTGCAAACTTGACGGGGCCAAGCTGCAGTCGGCGTCTGCCGCGGGTCTGGTGTTGGTGGCCGGATGTACGCTGATCAAGGCCGATTTAACCGAGGCCGACTTGACTGGCTGCAACTTCGGCGCCTCGGATCTGAGTAGTGCACGGCTCGTCAGGGCCAAGCTGGATGGGGCGAATGTCTCGGAAGCCAAGTTCAGCGGAACCGACTGCCGCATGGCCAGCGCCAAAGGGGCGATGTTTCGCAGGACCGACCTACGCGGTGCCTTGCTCGCGGGCATGAATCTTCAGGACGCTGTGATGCAGCACGCTGATCTGAGACGGGCCGATTTGCGCAAGAGCAATTTGTTTGGTGCCGACTTGACGCGGATTCAACTGGATGGCGATGTCAAACTGGAAGGGGCATTGCTCAAACGCGCCCGAACCTGGCCACGGTTGACGCCGGCCCAACAAGCGGGGGCTGCATGAGCGCAGCGCCGAGCCGCCTCAAGCAAGCTCGCGCCCCCTCGGGGGGCAGGCGCGTCGCGCCGTGGGGGCCAAAATGAGCGCAGCGCCGAGCCGCCTCAAGCAAGGCCGCACCGCAGTGCGCAGCACGAAGGTACTCCAGTGAGTCCCGAGCTATTGTCCGCGGCGGTCACCTTGGGGGAGACCCTGGTTGGAATGAATCTCAGCAAAGGCCAGTTCTCGAAGGTTTTCCTGGGTGGCGGTGTTTTCTCAAGGGTTGATTTTTCGCAGGCGGATTTTCGCGGTGCCGACTTGCGCGAGACCGTCTTCGATCAGTGCAATTTGCAGGGCGCATTGTTTGGGGGCGCGCTGCTTCGGCGTGCTGTCTTCAATCAATGTCAGATGGCTCACGCCGATTTTCGATCCGCCAATCTCCATGCGGCGGTACTCACCGAATGCATCGCAATGCATTCGCAGTTTGGCCAAGCCTTGCTGACGATGGCCACCTTGTCCAAGTGCAGGTTCGACCATGCAAGTTGGCGCGAGGCCAATCTGGAAGCCAGCGTCATCACTCAATGCAGCTTGCTGGACGTGTGTGCTGACAGCGCCAACTGGCGGCACACCTCGGTGCTGGAGTGCGACCTGACACATTTGACATGGGCTCACTCCACGTTGCAACGAACGATCTTTCACAACACCGGGTTGGCGGGCAAGTCCTTCGTCGGCTTGACCTTGGATGGCTGCATGTTCGCCTCCAGCGATTTGACTGGTGCCGACTTTTCGTCGGTGCCCTTGCGCCAATGCAATTTTCAATCGGCCAAGCTGGACAACGCGAGTTTCAGCAGTGCCAGCGCGCCAAACAGCATTTTTTGCCAGGCGACCGGTGTCAATGTGAATTTCGAGCGAGCCGATCTGCGCCAAGCGCTGTTCACGGGTGCGCAACTGAACGACAGCCATTTCCAGGGCGCCAACCTTCACCAGGCGCACTTTGCGGGCGCCCAGTTGGAGCGCTGCAACTTTGCATCCAGTGAACTGACCTATGCCGATTTCCGGCATGCCAAGTTGACCGCAGCGGACATGCGACAGGCCACCATGTTGCGCGCCTGCTTGCATGGCGCGGCCACCGAAGGCGCCGAAATGACTGATCGCAAGCGAGCGCTGGAGTCTGACCCCGATCTGGCTGAAGCCGAAGCTTGGCAACCCCTGCCTGGGTAACCTGGCGTGAGACTTTGCGGGACAGAACGGAGCCCAGCGACGCTCTGTCCTCAACTGAATAGTAGAAGGAGTAATACGATGTCCAGCACTGTTAAGTCCACGAAGAGGCATGTCCACAAGCCATCGCCCGCCGCACGCCCCAGCCAGGCGCACACCAGCGGCACGCCCGCAGACTGGTGCGTGGGTATCGTGACGGAGGTCGAGGATCGTCAGTTCCTGGTCACTAGCGGCAACTTGCGCGCCCGCGCCACAAGGGCTGCGAGTTGCCTTCTTGAGCCGAGCAATGGTGACAGCGTGGCGTGCTTGCGGGTAGCACCCGATGAAGTCTGGATTCTTGCGGTGCTGCAGCGCGAAGCATGTGCTGAGCAAGTGTTGCGCTGTCACGGCAACACCCGTTGGGCGGTCGAGGGTGGGGCTCTGACGCTGGATGCCCCCGAACTCAGAATTCGAGGTGACTGCTTGGAGGTGTCGGTGCAGCGCACCAAACTCACGACGGACATCGCGGAGGTAGTCGGCCGTCAGTTCCGCCTGATAGCGACCTCGGTCAAAGTGATTGGAGGTGTGTTGTCGACCGTGATGGATCGCGTCAATCACTTCAGCAAGAACTACCTTCGCACCACTGATGGCACTGATCGCGTGTCGGCGATCCATATCGAGTGCGAGGCCAAGCAGTTGCTGCGAATGGAAGCGGAACATACCCTGGTCAATGGCAGCAAGTTGATCAAGGCGCGCGCCAGCCAGATTCACTTTGGCTAGAGAGTATCCATGCACCCCCACGCTCACGTTCGTTCGCTGCCCCCCGAGGGGGCGCACGCCTCCTTTGAGGCGGCTTGGCAGGAGGCCTAAGCATGTTCGCAAATTGTCAAATGATGGGCACCGACATGGGCTTTCCCGATGTCTGTTTGACCCCAGCCCCGCCGGCGCCCGCGCCCATCCCAATCCCTTACCCCAACATTGCCATGGGGCCCATGGCGATTCCCAATTGCCCCACCATTTTGATCATGGGCATGCCCGCACACAATCTGGGTACCACCATTCCAATGACGAACGGCGACAACCCTGGCGTGGCAATGGGCGTCGCATCCGGCACGGTCATGGGCCCGAGTCGACACTTGACTGGCGCGTTCACCGTCTTGCTGCATGGCATGCCCGCGACACGTCTGACCAGCGTCTCGCTTCAAAACAGCACCAATTGCCCGGGTGTGCGGCTGGTGCCCAGTCAGGCTTTAGTGCTGATGCTGGCACCATGATGGTCGACCAGAAACCAACTACCATTCGGCATAGCATGGAGCTTCACTTGGCAGCATGTGCTGCGTCAACCACTGATTGGAGTTAGTCGGCAATGCAGATTCTGGTTGTGAGTCATCGCGGTGTCGCTGTGTCACCTCCTCGAAGTGCGAGCTTCGGCCCAGAGGGCGGCTCGATTGGTCGAGCGGACAGCAGCTCGCTTGTTCTGGACGACCCAGAGCGCACGGTCTCCCGCGTCCATGCCCAAGTTCTGTGCCGGGGGGATCAGTTCTTTGTCGTCGACCGAGGGAGCAATCCGCTGCTCTGCAACGGTCATCCGCTGGGCGCCGGCAACGAAGCAGCGCTGTCCAACGGCGACCGGCTCACGATTGGCAGCTTTGAGCTATTGGTCCAGGGTATCGGCGTTGGTTCACGCCACGCCGCTTCCGGTGGGGGGGCTGTGCAGTCGGCCTCCGTCAATGCCGTCGATGATCCTTTCGCGGACCTGCTGGTGGGCCTGGAGTCACCCCGGCCGAGTCAGGCGGCGCAAGTTTCTCGGGCTACGGCGAGCCCGGATGTTTCAGCGCTCAACCGGTCGCCTTTGTTCGACGACCCAATGGGCTCCGCGGCGTCGACCGGGTCATCCGTCGACCCCTTCGCCGATTTGCTCGGACCGCAGACGAGCGGTTCGCCGCCGGCGCGAACCGCGGACCACTTGAATGACTTCTCTGATCTGGCCATTCCCAGCGGCGGGTCCTCATCCAGTCTGGATCAGTTGTTTGGGCTCGGAGCCCCCGGCGGCGCCGGCGACCCCTTTGCCATGTCGCCCTTGGCCGATCCCCTGTTGCAGCCCAACACCGCCCACACCGCCGACCCGATGGTTGCCCTGCAGAGTCAGGCCAAAGTCACGGTGTCGCCACGCAGCGACCACGTCGCCGCGTTGAACCAGGCCTACGTTCCGCCAACCGCGCGGCCCACCCATTCAACGTCTTCCCCAGCCGACTTCTCAGACTTGATCGCCAGTCCGGTCGTTCGGGTACCGGAGCCGCCTTCCAGGGCGGTCCTGTCAAGAGTCGAGGTTGGTCTGGCGCCAGCGCCACGTCAGCCGGCCATGCCCACTGCCTCGGTGCAGCCAAGTGCCGTTGCGCCACCCCAGCCTGAGGCCAACGAACTGATGGCCGCCTTCCTGCGTGGCGTCGGCAGCACGCACCAGATGCCGCAGTCTTTGACACCAGAACTGATGGAGCGTATTGGGGTCATTTTGCGCAGCGCGACTGAAGGAACAGTGCAATTGCTGCTTTCACGGCAGGAGTTCAAGCGCGAGGTGCGCGCCGAGGTGACGGTAATCGGGTCGCAGCGTAACAATCCCTTGAAGTTCTCGCCGACGCCTGAAGTGGCCTTGGCCCATCTGTTGGGGCCCGGGATTCGCGGCTTTATGCGGCCCGATGAGGCGATGCAGGACGCTTTTAACGACTTGCGCGCCCACCAGTTCGGTGTCATGGTTGGCCTGCATGCGGCGCTGGCGCACGTGCTGACGCGGTTTACCCCGGACGCGCTGGAGAAGCGACTGACCGACAAGACCGCTTTCGACGCCTTGTTTTCGGCCAGCAGAAAGGCCAAGCTCTGGGATCAGTTCTGCGCCTTGCACGCCAGTATTTCGCAAGAGGCCGAGGATGACTTTCACAACCTGTTCGGCAAGGCGTTTTCGCAAGCCTATGACGAACAAATGGCGCGGTTCAAGGCTGCCACCTAGACCAGGTCGGCACCACGCACGAAGGAGTATTGTTTGGAAGTTGAAATTGTGGCGTTGTCGCGCCAAGGAGGACGCAGCTACAACGAAGATGTGTTCGGTCATTGGAATGACGGGCACTTCGTTGCGTGTCTCGTCGCCGACGGGGCCGGGGGACATGGCGGGGGCGACGTCGCCTCGGCCACCGTTCGGTCGAGCGTACTGGATGCGTATTCGCATGCTCCGACACTTGATACCAGCGCCATGCGCGCGCTGATCGAACACGCCAATCTGGCCGTGGTTGCGCGCCAGAGTGAGAGCAGCGCCTTGTCCTCCATGCGAACCACTGTGGTGCTGGCGGCGATTGACATTGAACGCAATGAAATGGTGTGGGCGCACTGCGGAGACAGCCGCGCCTACCTGTTTCGTCGTGGTGCGATAGTGGCCCGGACCAAGGACCACAGCCTGGTTCAGCAATTGGTAAGCGGCGGCATGCTCGACGACGAGGGCGCGCGCTTGCATCCCACGCGCAATGTGCTGCTGGCGGCGCTCGGCTCGGTTGATGAACCGTTGGATGTGGCGGTTTGTGGTCCGATGCCTCTGGAGGAAGGCGATGCCGTCCTGCTGTGCAGCGACGGCCTGTGGGAGCCCTTGGGCGATGCGCTGCTTGTCGAGACACTGCGTGCTTCGCCCAGCCCGTCGGCCTGGCTTGAAATGCTGGAACAAAAGGTCAAGGCGCATGCAAAGCCGGGCCACGATAACTACACTGCGTTGACGCTGTGGGCGCATGATGGGGACGTTTTGACGCATATCATTGCGCCTTCCGTCCCGGCCCAGGTCCCCACTCCAGATGCCGCGCCGTGACAGCGGACCGTCCGTAGAAAGGTTGACGATGCAAATGACTTCCTGGCATGGTTGTAGCCACCCCCGCGCAGCTAAGGCGCTGTTGGCTGCGGGATTGATATCCGCCGCGTCCGGCGCGATAGCGCAAGGCGTTGTCAATTGCGGCACCCTGTTTGGGGCCATCGTGAACGCCCCCTTGCAGTCGATTCAAGTGTGCGCAACATCGCTGCGGGGCTTGTACGAGGTGGGCGTCCGCGACGTTGGCGCCAGCCTATCTTCATATAAGGGCGATGAAGCCATTGCGACGCATGCTCGCTTGAATGGACTCGGTGCGACGGCCAGTTTCGCCATCGGCCAGGCGAGCCTGGAATTCAGCATTCCGGAACTGGGGATTCATGAAACCTTCGTGGGTGCGACACGGGTTGGCAGCGCCAAAATGCTGCACGATTGGCTAAAGAACAATTCTGATCTTCGGGGCCAGATGGTCAAGTATCAGGCGGGTCACTCGGCGGTCAACCCGATCACTGGTCCGGGCGGTGTGTTGAGCAGCGCGGTGGCTTTGGACTTCGGCGCAAGCTTTGATGAAGTCGCCACACGAATCGCCACCTCCCAGGCGAATGCCCAGGCGGGCGCCGGCAGTTTGATCGGAATCGGGATGCTGCTGAGTCGGCACAAAGTTGCCGGACTCACGGTGCAGACGCTGTCCATTCCCCTCTCCTATACCGTGCGCAATGACATCGACCCACGGCGCCAGGCATTGCTGCGCGGGGGCTTGGGCGTGGTCGACAGTGCGGGCACCAAGTCTTACAGCGGCCGGGCGGCCGCAGGCTACCGGTTCCCGATGTCCGATGAGTGGACACTGACGCCCATGGCGGGTGTGTCCTTGTCGGGCTCGGACGCGAATGCCTTTTACACGGGCGTCGCCAGCGGATCGATCGCCAGTACCTACGTGTTGGAACGCGATGGCTTTGACCTGACGATCGGGAACATGGTCGGGTACTACCTCTCGTTCAAGCCGCCGGGATCGAGCGAGGCCGTGAATCCGGGCGTGCGGCAATTTGCGCTTCGCAACGGCATCCTGCTGAACCAGCCGGTCACGCTGGCGGGCAGGAAGATGTCAGTCGAGTACGGGTTCTCGGACACGCGTTTCCTGGGCAGCAAGCTGTTCCAGAAAAGCGGGCAGGACCTGACGGTTTCTCTCGGGACCAACAAGAGTGCGTTCTCGGCCCGGAGCTTCTTTCGTGCCACCTTGGCGTTCCAGAAGGCGCGTGACTCACATGGCGTGGCGGTGAACGTCAACTACTGGTTCTAGGTTTCGCAATGTTCCAGTTCGGGCGAATGTGGCGCACCAGCGTGCCGCTGATGCTGGCGGCATTCTGTAGCGGTGCCAGGGCCGACTACGGCACTGATCAGACCGGGTATGCGGCAGCCGGCCGGTACGACCTGATCGAGCGACAACTCGAACCCATGCTCGCCAAGGGCCCATTGCGCACGCGTGACCAGCACGCGTTATGCCTGGCCTACGCCAAGCTCAAACGCTACGATCGCCTGCTGCCTTGCCTGGACCGGCTGCAGGCGCTGGTGGACAAGGGCGACCGGCGGACCCGCATTTTTGGCCTGGACGATGCAACGCCCGCGATCCACTTGATGCGCGCTGAGGCCTTGACTGACATGGGTGATTACGCTGGCGCCCGTCAGTCGGCCAATGAGGCTTTGATATGGTTGCGCCGCGAGGGCAGCGGTGACCACGACATGGTGGTCAATGCGTATGCCGCCGTTGCGGTTGCGGTGGCCCTTCAGGGTGACGGCACCTTGGCTCGACAAACGGTGGAGTTGCTCAAGGGCTTCAAGGTCGACGGCGATTACAAACGTGCCAAGGCGATGGCCTTGGCGCGCGCCAACATGGCGATCGGTGCGTGGGCAGACGTGATTAATGTTCTGGAATCCAGCGAGGCATCGTTCCAGTTTGACAAGATGCTGGACAATTTCTTGTCCGGAGCGGCTTTTGCCGGACGCAACAACTGGGTCTGGATCGAACTGCCGCGCGCCTTCATGCTGCACAAGGCGCAGCTTGAGGTCGGTCGCCTGGAGCTGGCCCGCGCTGGGTTTGATCGGCTGCTGTCAATGCCCGAGCTCAGTGTCAATGCCGAGGTCTATTGGCAAGTGTTGGTCGAACGCGCCCGCATCGCCGAGCGTGACGCCCAGTGGGACAAGGCCATGGATCTGTACCGTCGCGCGCGCGACGTGATCGAGAGTCAGCGCCGTTCGGTCCGAACCGAGACCAGCAAGATTGGCTTTACCAATGACAAGCAATCCGTCTACCACGGTATCGTGCGTGTAGCCTTGAAGTTAGGCAACAAGGTGCTCGCGGTTGAAATGGCCGAGCAGGCCAAGTCGCGGACTTTGGTCGACATCCTGGCGAGCAAGTCTGATTTCGGGTCGGACAGCGCGGACGTCAGCGAAATCGGTGCTGCGTTCTCCGAATTCAACCGATTGGATGGGGAACTCGCGATTCAGTTACCCGAGTTCAGCCCGGGGCGGCGTACCGATCTGCTTGTACTGCGGCAGCAGGCCTTGCTGCGACTGAAGTCACTCGCGCCGCAACTCGCCTCCCTGGTGTCGGCGGGCGGCGCTGGAATCGCTCAAATGGGAGCCGGCCTGGGGGGCAATGAAACATTGGTGGGTTTCTTTGGCGTCGGTCCGGTGCTGTACGGGTACACCGTCGCGGGTGCGGAAGTACGGGTCCACCAACTCGACGGAAATGGCCTCGATGCCGATGTCAGCGAGTTTCGCCAGTCAATCAAGAAGCGCCGCAAACAGACACGCGAGTTGGCGGAGCAACTCTATCGGCGCCTGCTTGCGCCGATGCAAGGAAGCCTGGCTGGGCGTGATCTGTTGATTGTTCCCCATGGCAGCCTGCATTACCTGCCATTCGCTGCCTTGCACGATGGGCAGCGCTATCTGGTGCAGGGACGCGCCCTGCGCTACCTTCCCACTGCCATGCTGTTGGGGTTGTTGCCAAGCGCCAAGAGTGCGGCCGGCGGTTCCAGGGAGCAGGTTGTCAGGCTGTTGATTCTTGGCAACCCTGATCTGGGCCAGGCCGCGCTGGATCTACCAGCGGCTCAAGAAGAGGCGCAGGCCTTGCAGGCGATGTTTGCCAAGAACAGTGAACTACTGGTGCGCCAATTTGCAACCGAGACGGTGCTCAAGCAGCGCGCCGTCGAGTTCTCCCATGTTCACGTAGCTTCGCACGGTGAGTTCTCTGCCGACGCGCCGTTGACCTCGCGGCTCAGACTGGCGGCCGATGGCGCGAACGATGGCGTTTTGACCGTCAGTGAGATCTACGGGCTTCGGCTCAAAGCGGATCACGTCATGCTGTCCGCGTGCGAAACTGGCCTGGGTCAGGTAAGCAACGGTGACGACGTGGTTGGCTTGACGCGAGGTTTTCTGTACGCCGGAGCGCGCAATGTCACGGGCTCGTTGTGGGAGGTGGACGATGATGCAACTGCGGAACTCGCCAAGCGCCTGTATCAGAATTTGCGCAATGGCGTACCCGTGTCACGCGCGCTGGCGCAAGCGCAGGAGAGCGTACTCGCGAAAAAGCCCCATCCCTACTTCTGGGCTGCTTTCACCCTGAATGGCGCCGGCCGCTAGCGGTCACCGCCTGGTTGTTTGAAGCAGTGGACCCGCAAGCGACCGGGGTGATAGAACGCAGGACCGGGCGTGGCCATGCTCGTTGCACCACGGTAACGAGCATGGTGCCCGAGCAGCGCTAGCGGGTCTCTGTGGTGGTGGTATTCCAGCCGAACTTGATTTCCCCACCCAGCCCGCCTTTCTCGTCTTGCGGCTTGTACGCGAACTCGACGTCTTTGTAGGAGCAACTGACTTGCTCCATGACATCACCGTCCTTGGCGCCACCGGGCTGCACGGATGTGATGAAAACTTCTTTCAGGGTAATCACCAGGAAGCCCTTCTGTCCTTCGCCAGCCTTGCGGGCAGTCAACTTCGCGTCTTTGAAGTGCTTGCCAGTTACGCACTGCTTGGCCAAGACAGGCGACGCGGCGTCGTACAAATGCGTGAAATGAAAGTCTTGCGGGCTTGCCTTGCCCTTGCCAGAGCCACCACCGGAGGCCGCACCGGAGGCCTGGCTGACGCCCCAACTCCAGGACAGGATTTCAATCTCGCCTTTGTGGTCCTTATGCGTGGCTTCGCCTTTGACGCCGTCGAACTTGATGTGAAAGTCGCTACTCATTTTCAATGCTCCTATGAATGGATGGGTGTACCAGCGCGGGTGACAGATGCGCCTCGATACCACCCGATGATGCGTCCTGCCCCTTGGGTGGCTGCTAGTAAGACGAAGCGCTGGGATGAATTTTGAACCTGTTTGCGCAGCTCTGGATCAAGTCATTCCAGCAATGTGACTTTTCAACGATTTGGGCCACTAATCAGCGGCTGACGAGGATTGCCGGACCGCACCAACGAGCCAGCCGTTGACCGGACGGCCGGCTTCGAACCGAAGCACCTCCTGACGCAAGGTGACCGGCCTCAATCCGCTCTCCTCGAGGACAGTCGCTACGTAATCGCGCCTGTGAGCGTAGCGACCATGTGGCTGCAAGTGGTAGTCTTCAGAGGCGTCTTCGGGCAATGCCTCAACGGTGAAGACAAAAGAGCCGCCCGCTCGCAACGCGCCAGCGGCGGCTGCCGTGGCTTGCGCCAACTCGCCAAAATAGCACAGCGTATCGGCACATACCAACGCGTCAAAAGTGGTGGCGTGCTCCAACAGGTAAGCTACCAACTCGCGATGGTGCAAGGTGTCGTAGACGTGCCGGCGTTCGGCCTTCTCCAGCATTCCCGCGGACAGATCGCATCCGTGCAGTTGTTCCGCGATGCCGCGAATCAAGGGCCCGCACAGGCCGGTCCCACATCCGAGATCGGCAACAACCAGGCGCTTGGTCCCGTTCCCGGCAAGCTGTTGCACCAGGTCGGCCACCAGTTGCGGTGCCCGATAGCCCAAGGCTGCGAGATTGGCGTCAAACGTGGCGGCAAACGCGTCGAAGGTCCGTTCGACGTAACCGTCACTGGCTCGCTCGGGTGCCGCGCCACCTGAACAAGCAGCAAGGTGGTGGTGAATGACGGGATTGTCGGGGTCAGCAGCGAGCCACTCGCGGTACAGTCGCGCCGCCTCATCCAGGCGTCCCAGATGGACCAAGGCGCGTGGCACCGCATTGCGCGCCTGCAAATGCCGTGGCCACAGCACAATGGCGCGGCTGTTGGCCATGAGGCCGTCTTCAACGCGACCTTGCTCCAACAAGGTGAGCGATAAGTTGTACCAGGCCTGCGCCAACTCGGGTTGCAGCGCCAACACGCGCCGGCACAGCGCTTCGGACTGCTCGAGAAGGCCACGCCTTCGGTGAATCGTTGCCAAGTTGTTCAACGCGTCAGCGAAGTTGGGTTGCAGTGCCAAGCACTTCTCGTAGGCCTCGGTGGCCTCGTCAAAGCGTTGCAGTTCGACCAGCACGTTACCAAGATTGTTCCAGGGAGCGGGCTCGCCGGGCATGGCGCAAATGGCCTGATGGATCAGGCCGAGGGCCGCATCGCTGTGTCCGCGTCGATGGTTGATCACGCCCAGGAAGTGCAAAGCATCGCCTTGGCCCGGCCAGCGTTCAAGGATGGAGGCCAGGATGGACTGGGCCTTCTCAAGTTCCTTCGCGCGCAACCAGTTCACGGCACGCTCCAGCAGTTGGCGCTGCGCCAGCCGGGCTCCACCTTGAAGGGGGCGCTCGCGTGGCGTGTCAGCGGTCTGGGCGTTCACGCTCGCAGCACTGGCCTTTGATCGCGCGGGCACGGTCAGGGGATGAAATAGCTGACCGATTGAGGCGCGGTGGCCGAGCCGTCCGGCGCCAGGCCGATTGCGGTGAACACGAAGGTATGGGGACCCGGGTGAACCGAGAAGTAGTAGATGGAGTAGGAATAGTTGCTCCCCGAAACGGACAAGGGAATCGGGTTGCCGTCCAGGGTTGCGCTCACCGACGCCACGCCGTCAGGGTCGGTCACGGTGACCGTGAAGACCGCATTGCCTACCACCAGTGTTTCGGCGACAGCGCTCAGCGCCAGCGGCGTGTCCACTGGCGCGGCAGGAACAATGGAAACACTCAATTCACGCGATTGGACGGGCTCGTTACTGCCGTCCGGCTGCTTTCCGGCGGCCATCACGGTGATCAGATGACTGCCAGCGGCGGTGCCAGCGGGCACCGTGATCAGGTAGTCGTCGCCCGACGCCGCCGCAGGCAGGCTGACGCCATCAAGCGAGGCCTGCACACTGGCAATGCCGTCCGGATCAGTCACGGTAACGCGGTACGCTTGGCTTGGTCCAAAGGTATAGCTAATTGGTCCGCTGAACATTCCTAGCGTCAAGGGTGTGTTGGGGCGCAGCACGGTGATGACCTGCGTGAAGGTTTGTGGAATTTCGCTCGAACCGTCTGGGGCCAAACCGGTCGCTCGAACGAGCAGGGTATGCGAGCCAACAGCAATACCGACCGGAAACGTAAGGTCGTACTGCAAGCCGTTTAGATTGATCGAAATCGCCGCGCCATCAAGGGTGGCCGATACCGCTTTGATGCCATCGGGGTCTCGGACGAGGATCGAGTAAAGTTGAGCGGCGCCATACGTGTAGGTCTTCGGGCCAGAGATGGACCCGAATTCCAGGGGTGTGTTTTTCGGGGCGTTGGGGTCGAGTTCATTGGGCTGCCCGCCACATCCCCACAGTCCCCCAGTGGCGGCCCCAACGACCAGGGACATCGCCCATCGCGCATGCAATTTGCTGCTCATCATTGACGTCTCCTGTCGACTCCGAGGGCCAGCGGATCCCGCCTCCGCTGGTTGCGCCTGACTTGGCAGCGGCAAGCCCCGTTTGCTCGCCTACTTCGCGCCCTTACCGGAAGGCAGCTTGGAGACCAAGCGCAAGGACACCGTCAAGCCCTCCAATTGGTAATGCGGGCGCAGGAAGAACTTTGACGAATAGTAGCCAGGTTGCCCTTCTATTTCCTCCACCACAACCTCCGCCGCGGCCAATGGTTTTTGCGCTTTGGTGGTTTCGGATGAGTTGGTGGGGTCTCCATCGACGTAGTTCATGATCCAGGCGTTCAGCCAGCGCTCCATGTCGCCGCGTTCCTTGAAGCTACCCACCTTGTCACGCACGATGCACTTCAGGTAGTGGGCAAAGCGGTTGCAGGCGAACAGGTAGGGTAGACGAGCTGCCAAGGCGGCGTTGGCGGTGGCATCCGGGTCGTCGTATTCCGCCGGCTTGTGCAGGGACTGGGCACCAATGAACGCGGCAAAATCGGAGTTCTTGCGATGGATCATCGACAACAAGCCGCAGCCAGAGAGCTCTGCCTCGCGTCGATCACTGATCGCGATCTCGGTTGGACACTTCTGGTCGACGCCGCCGTCATCGGTCGGGAAGGTGTGAAGCGGCAGGTTCTCGACCGCGCCGCCGGATTCGACGCCACGAATTCTGGAGCCCCATCCGTACTGCTTGTAAGACCGGTTGATGTTGGTCGCCATCGCGTAGGCTGCATTGGCCCAGGCGTACTTGTTGTGGTCGGCGCCAGCCACATCCTCTTCGAAATTGAACGCCTCGACCGGATTGGTCTTTGCCCCATAGGGAGTACGCGCCAGGAACCGTGGCATGCACAGGCCCAGATACTTGGAATCCTCGGACTCGCGCAGACTGCGCCAGCCGGCATACTCGGGGGTCGAGAAGATCTTGGCCAAATCACGGGGATTGGCCAATTCCTGCCAAGACTCCATCTGCATCAGCGATGGGCTCGCTCCGGTGATGAATGGGGCGTGGGCGGAGGCGGCGATCTTCGCCATTTCCCCGAGCAGTTCAACGTCTGGGGGGCTTTGGTCAAAGTGGTAGTCGCCAACCATGGCGCCGAAGGGCTCACCGCCGAACTGGCCGTATTCCTCTTCGTAAATCTTCTTGAAGAGCGGACTCTGGTCCCAGGCGGCGCCTTTGAACCGCTTGAGGTTCTTGCCCAGCTCTTGTTTGGAGATGTCCATGACCCGGATCTTCAGGTGGACGTCCGATTCGGTGTTGTTGACCATGTAATGCAAACCACGCCAAGCCCCTTCGAGCTTTTGGAACTCGGCGTGATGCAAGATGCGGTTCACCTGGTCGGTGAGCTTCTGGTCAATGGCGGCGATCATGGCCTGGATCGTCTCCACGACGTCCTTTCCAATCAAGGCGGTTTGGCTCAACGCTTGCTGTGCCAACGTTTGAACGGCCGCTTCAACCGCGCTCTTGGCTTCGTCCGTTCGTGGTTTGAATTCTTTGTTAAGCAGGGAGGCAAAGTCGCTTCCTTCGTAGGTAACACCTTGAAGAGCGCTTTTTTGAGCAATGGCTTCGGGCATGATGATGGCTCCTGTAAGGGGTCTGGTCAGGCCGATGGGCCGGCGGTATCTTCGGCTTTCTTGCTGGCAGCGAGTGACTTCAGCAAGGCGGGGTCTTCCATGACCTTTGCCAGCAGCTCTTCGGCGCCACCTTTGCCGTCCATGTAGGTCACGAGATTCGAAAGCTGCGTTCGGGCCTCGAGCAGGTTGTTGAGCGCGTCAACCTTGCGTGCGACCGCCGCAGGTGAGAAATCATCCATGCTCTCAAATGTCAGGTCGACTTTCATTTCGCCTTCGCCCGTCAGGCTGTTGGGCACGGAAAAGGCCGCGCGTGGCTTCATGGCCTTCATGCGGGCGTCGAAGTTGTCGGTGTCGAATTCGAGGAACTTGCGCTCCCCAACGGGCGCCAATGGGTCGGCTGGCTTGCCCGACAGGTCGGCCAGCACGCCCATCACAAAGGGCAACTGAACCTTCTTTTCAGCGCCATAGAGCTCCACGTCGTACTCGATCTGCACGCGCGGCGCCCGGTTGCGGGCGATGAATTTCTGACTGCTGGTGGCCATGGTGAACTCCTTGCTACGGTTGACAAACTATGGGCTGTGCGCGGCGCGACACTCAACTTGAGGCGCTGCGACCGGTGATGTTTTCAATACTGCCCAACGCCTCGGGCGCCAAGTCCGACATGATCTCAAGAAAGCTCACGCCAATCAAGCGTTGCGCGCGCTTGATGAGCAGTGGCGCCGGGTTGCCGGGCTCAGCCTGCTCCAGATAAGCGATAACGCGATCGAGCGCCGATATGGCGTCCTGACGGCTGCGGAGCTGGCCGGACCCGCCGCCAGCAGACTGACCGGCGCCCGACTCGGAGCCGGGGGTATCTTGCCCCTCGGAGCCAACCTCGGGTTCAACCACCGCGCTCGAACAAGTCTGTCGCAACAGGGTTGCGATGTCCCGCAGTGGCTTAACATCGATCTGTTGTCCGCCACTTACTCGGTCGTCCAGCAGCGCCTTGAGCTGGTCGATCTGGTCACGTAGCCCGGCGCCGAAATCGAGCGCACTAGGGTCACTGGCCCGCATCTCACTGATCGCACCTTCAATTTGGGCGGTGGTGTAGCTGGGCTGACCATCCTTGGGGCTCAGTCGGCCAAAGGCCTGCTCGATGTCTCTGACCAGGATGACGCCCAGGGCGCGCGCAGTCCCTACTCGCGCGTCGTGCAAATCGCGCAAGGCCATCTCTGGGTCTATCAGTGGCGCGATGGCGTTGAGCCGCATGGTTGGATCGTTGTCATCGTCCGCGTCGAGCTGCGGATGGACGGTGTCCCAATAGGTCTCCAGCAGCGACGTGAGCAGTTGCAGACCCATGGAAAACCCGGCCAATCCTTGCAGACGTGCGCAGGCTCGCAACAGCAGGATGGCAACGCGGAGGTCCTTGGTTCGCCGCAACAGGTCAATGGCCTGTTCGGCGACTGATCGCCAGTCGGGCTCCACGGCGGGGATGACGGAGTCGCCAAACTGCTGCTCGGACTTGAACCGCGCGGCGACTTCGAGCGCGCTGAACGCGGCGTCGTACTCCAGGTCTTCCCCGCAGGGAAGCGCGTCGGACACGGGCGCCAGCAAAGCGGCCATTAATTCTGGTGACAGCATCGGACTCTCAGTAAACGGGGGGACTCTCCGGCTCAAAGACGATCAGCGGCATGATAATTCAAAGGCGCCAAGTTGACGCATTTTGATCGCGCCTGTGCTAGGCTTTCGCCAATTTCTTCACAAAGGATTGCAGTATGTACGCTTTTTCGTTGGTACGCGAGGTAACCAGTCGCTGGCTTGGCCGCAGTCTGTGGCAAGGGCTGGCAGCCGCGGGCTTGGTGCTGGCGGCGGTGTCGTTGACGGGCTGCGCCAGCAAGCCCGTTGTGTCGCAGATCAAGCTGAGCCTGGCCGCAGGTTCGGACGTCAACCCCGACGCGCGCAACCGTCCGTCACCTATTACGGTGCGGGTCTATGCGCTGAAATCTGCTGCGGCATTCGAGGCCGCGGACTTCTTTTCGCTGTTCGAGAAGGACGCGGCCATCCTCGGGGCTGACCTGGTGCAACGCGAGGAGTTGCTGATGCGACCGGGCGACAGCAAGCCGTTGGAGATGAAGCTCCCACCCGAAGCCAAGGCTTTGGCGGTGTTCGCTGCTTTCCGTGATCTGGACCGGGCGCGCTGGCGGGCAGTGCGCGTCATAGAGGTGGGCAAGGAGGCAAGTCTCCAGATTAAGGTGGTGGCGCGACAGATTACTATCGAGTGAGTCGACCTGGTCCCAACTGCGCCGCTCTTCGGCGGCGCTTCACCGGGGCACGTCTTCAACGCAACCCGACAAGGCAGTCGGGACTGGCGCATCCTGGCTCAATGCCACATGGACATCTTTTTAAAGCGCTCCGGATATCGGGCGCGCAGGGGCCACAGGTTTTAGGGGGCACTGGCCGAGTGCCGATGCGGCGTTCCGCGTCGGGGTGGATCAAGCCATGCCTGGAACGGTGGGTTTTTATGTCACTCCCAGCCGGATGGCTTCATTCGACTCGCTTTTTGGAGGTCGTTCCGTCGCAGTAATCGTTATGTAACTGAAGGTTTTCCGGTTTTCTCACCTTTTTTGTCGCTTTTTTTGGAGAAAGTGATTAAGAATGCGAGTTTACCCCGAGTCCATTCCCCAATTCTGGCTGGTAAACTTGCGCCCCTGACTGAATCGGTCTGCTTGCGCCAACGGGGTGCTGGCCCGAATTCATCTGAACCAAGCGACGGGGGCGATTTGCGGGGCACCGACCTGAACCCGCGGTATCGTCAACCCGACGCTTCGAATCGAAGTGCGTGCGGTGCAAACCGACTAACTCTTATTTAAAGGAAATTGTTGTGCTTTTCAACACGAATCAAATCGTTCGCTCGCTCGCAGGCCCGGTTCTACTCGCCCTGTTCTCGTTGACCGCAATCCCCGCCCTGGCTCAAGCCACGGCGCCCGCCACCGTGGCCGCTCCGGCCGATGCGACTGCGGCAACACCCGCTGCAGTGGCACCCGCTGCGGCAGTGGCGCCTGACGCCAAGAAGTCCGAAACCACCGAGAATCCTTATGGTGTCGAATCCGTGTGGAAGTCCTCCGACGCCGTCGCCAAGTCGGTGTTGTTGATGCTCGTCATCATGAGCGTGGCCAGTTGGTACATCCTGGTCGTCAAGTTGCTGGAGCAGACCAAGATCGGCCGTCAATCCAGGAGCGCCGCCAAAGACTTTTGGTCGGCCGGCACGGTTCAGCAGGGTTGCGCCAAACTCGAAGCCACCAGTCCGTTTCGTTTCATCGCGGAGGCTGGCTTGGAGGCTACCCAGAAGCATGATGGCCTGATGGGGCACGTGCCGTTGAATGACTGGGTGACCATGAACATCCAGCGCTCGGTCGAGCGTGTTCAGAGCAGCATGCAAAGTGGTCTGTCCGTGCTGGCCACGGTCGGTTCGATCGCGCCCTTCGTTGGTTTGTTCGGCACGGTGTGGGGTATCTATCATGCGCTGACCGCCATTGGCAGATCTGGTCAAGCCTCGATCGACAAAGTAGCGGGTCCCGTGGGCGAGGCGCTGATCATGACTGCCATCGGTCTGGCGGTTGCGGTTCCCGCCGTGTTGGCCTACAACTGGCTGATCGGCCGTAACAAAAACGTGATGAGCGACGTGCGCGCCTTTGGTGGCGACTTGCACGCCGTGATTCTAGGCTCGGTCAAGAAGGCCTGACTCTCGGTCGTGATGCCTTTCAGGGAACCCCCATGTCAATGAATATTGGCTCCCCGGATGACGGCGAAGACGCCGTCATGTCGGCCATCAACACCACGCCCCTTGTGGACGTGATGTTGGTGCTATTGATCATCTTTCTGATCACCATCCCGGTTGTGACGACTTCCATCAAGCTGAGCCTTCCCAAAGAGCGCGTTGAGGTGCGGGAGACCAAACCCGAGAACGTCATCATTTCGGTGGATCCGGCTGGCAATGTGTATTGGTACGACCAGCGCATCAAGGACGTCGAAGTGCTGGTGGACAAGCTCAAGAAGGTGTCGACCGCCAAGCCGCAGCCGGAAGTGCAGATCCGTGGCGACATGACCTCTCAGTACGAAGGCGTTGGCAAGATCTTGTATGCCTGCCAGCGTGCCGGCATCGTCAAGGTCGCCTTCATCACCGAACCTCCCGCCTTGGGCGGTTGAGACTCGAAGCAATCAATAAGGATTCCTCCCATGGGAATGAACGTCGGAAGTTCAGGCGGCTCGGGCGACCCCGAGGTGATGATGGACATCAACACTACGCCCTTGATCGACGTGATGCTGGTCTTGCTGGTGATGCTCATCATCACCATCCCGATTCAGCTTCACGCGGTCAATTTGGAAATGCCGGTGGGCACCCCACCGGTCAATAACATCAAGCCTGAGAAGATTCAGATTGATATCGACGAGCGCAGCGTCGTCTACTGGCAAGGCTTGCCGGTTACGGCGCAGGAGCTAGAAGTCAATATGTCGGTGCTGTCCAAGGCCACCGTGCAACCCGAGGTGCACTTGCGGCCCAACAAGGCGGCCAGTTACGCCGTGTTTGCCAATGTGTTGGCATCCACCAAGCGCATTGGCTTGACCAAGATCGCCGTGGTCGGCAGCGAGCAGTTTGTCCAATGAGTACGCTCGCCAACGCCTCCATTGGTATCAATTACCGCTATCAGCCCAAGGACCCGTCGCGGCGGCTCAAGGGTTTGGTGGTGGTGATCGCCCTGCACGCGTTTCTGGGTTACGCCCTGGTTTCGGGTTTGGCGCGCAAGGGCCTGGACATCATCAAGAAGCCGCTTGAAGCGGTGGTGATTCAGGAAGTGATCATTCCACCGCCACCTCCGCCCCCGCCTCCGAAAAAGATCGAACAGCCCAAGGATATGCCGAGGGTGGAGGCGCCGCCGCCGCCCTTTGTGCCGCCGCCGGATGTACCCTCACCCGTATCGACCGCGCCAGCCATCGTGGCTGCAGTGACGCCGCCGCCCGCGCCGGTGGCGATTGCGCCGCCGCCGCCGCCCGCGCCGCCAGCGAAGGTGGTCAACAAATCCGACATTGGTGTAGCTTGCCCAACGCAGGTTAAGCCCGAAATGCCACGCAAGGCGACCCAAGAGGGCATCTCGGGCGTGGTGAAGGCGCAGGCGTTGATCAAGGCCGGGGTGGTCAAGGACGTGACCATTCTGTCGGGGCCGCGTGTGTTCCACGCCGCTGTGCGGGCCGCCATGATGCAGTACAAGTGCATCTCGGACGACTCTGAAATCAACGCCACGCAGGAGTTTTCGTTTACGCTGGAGTGACCTTCAGGCGCGCGCCCAGGTGGCTGCAACGACAAAGGGCCCGTCAGGGCCCTTTGTCTTGGTGACGGTGGTTTTACTTCCGCATCAGGGTGCTCTTGCCAAACAGCGATTCAATCAGGTCCACCGCCACTTCGGCCGTGCGGTTGCGCACATCCAGCGCCGGGTTGAGTTCCATCACGTCCAGCGACGCCAGGCGACCGGTGTCGGCGATCATCTCCATGCACAGTTGAGCCTCGCGGTAGGTCGGGCCACCGCGCACCGTCGTGCCAACGCCGGGGGCGATGTCGGGGTCCAGAAAGTCGACGTCGAAGCTGACATGCAGGTGCGTGTTGACATCGACCAGAGCCAGTGCCAACTCCATCGCGGCGCGCATGCCCATCTCGTCGATGTAGCGCATGTCGAACACTTCCAGGCCGATTTCATGCACGAAGCGTTTTTCGCCTTCGTCGACACTGCGGATGCCAATCTGGCGAATCCACTTTGGATTGATGGCCGGCACGTGGCCGCCAATCTCGATCAACTCCTTGGGGCCATGACCGCACAGGCACGCCACCGGCATGCCGTGGATGTTTCCGCTGGGGGTCAGGATGTTGGTATTGAAATCAGCATGGGCGTCCAGCCACAGAATACGCAGCTTCTTGTTGGTCTCCCGACAGTGTCGGGCCACGGCGCTGATGGAGCCAATGCCCAGGCAATGGTCGCCTCCAAGCAGCACCGGAAGATTGCCCAGCGCCAGCTCGGCATGAACCGCATCGTGCACGGCCAGGTTCCAGGTGGCAACCTCACGCAGGTGGCGGTAACCGCCAACCGGCGCTAGCCAGGGGTTGGTCGGGCCGCTCAGATTGCCGCGGTCGAGCACCTCAAGCCCCTGCTTGCGCAAGACCGGGATCAGGTTGGCCACACGCAGGGCCTCGGGCCCCATGCTGGCGCCGCGGCTGCCGGCGCCGATGTCGGTGGGTGCGCCGATGACGCTAACGGTTTGTTTCATGACCTGTTCCTGCGCTTGCCTCGGAAGTAAAAAACGCCCGGCCATCATGCAGGCCGGGCGTCGAGTTGTGGCTGGGCGTCGCCTGGGCGCCAGTTGACGCGGTCGCGTGGTTAGTTGAACGAGTAGCGCGCTTGCAGGTTCAGACGCGATAGGTCGCCGCTCTGTCTGTCATAGGTCTTGCGCTTGCCCCAGATCAGCTCGGCGCCGAGCTCCACGTTCTTGATCGGCATGTAGTACAGGTTGGCATGCAGTTGCGACACCGATTTATTGCCCGCGTCCAGACCGGTGGCAATGGCGTAGGCGTCGGCGATGTCAAAGCTGGAGCGGGTGCGCCCGTAGACCATCGTACCGCGCAACTTGTCGTTGAACGTGTTGGACACGCCCACCACGAAGCCCTTGGCCTTGTCCAGCCGCAGAGTGCCGCCATCGTCAACAGGATAGTTGGCGCCGATCAGGTAGGCGCCATCGCCATCGCCGTCCATTTGGGTGTATTGCGCCATCAGCGTCATGCTGCCGGTAAGTTTGTATGAGCCACCGAAACCGAAGCCGGTTCCGGTCTTGGACAGGCCGGTGCTCGCGTCACGCTGCTGGTGCGACATCAGGCGTGCGTTCAGGCCACCCCAGTCGAAGCCCTTGTCAGCCCGCAACACGAGGTTGGGGCGGGTTGCGCCGTCGCTCGGGTTTTCCAGTGCGAACTGGAATTTGGCCAATTGAGGGTTGTTGTAGGTGTAGCGAATCTGCGTCGGACGGCGGAAGGTGCCGCCCGGGGGGCCATTGAAGTCGACCGTTTCGGGCAGGTTGTCGAGGTCCATGAAAGTCGACCAGGTCTGGCCGATCAACCAGCCTGCGTATTCGCCATAGGCGTGACGCAGGCGCAGCCGGTTGCGATTGTCGCTGCCATAGGCATAGAAGTCGGCTTCCACCTTGGTTGCAAAGGCGCCTAATGAAGTGGGGGTGGAGGTTTCAAAGCCAAAGCGCGAGGTCTCGGCCGTGAGCACCGACTTCTTGGCCCGGTAGACATCGCCGATCGGTTGCTCCATCACGTTGGTGAAGTTGTCGCCCGGTGCCGTGCCTTTGAAGTCCTTGATCAGGTTGGCCTCGGCAAAACCGTAGACGCGAATGGAAGTCTCGCTGCCCGGCAGGCGAAACCCACCGCCGATGTCACCACCGACCACGGCGTCGGCCTGCTTGAGCTCGACTGCTTCCACGCGGGCCTGCAATTCCGCCGTTGGCGCGGGGGCAGCCGCGGCACGCTCCTGCTTGAGCGCATTGAGCTCGGCACGCAAGGCCTTGAGCTCGGCACGCATTTCTTCAAAGTCCTTGGCAGTTTGTGCCTGGACGGGTAAGGCCGCAGCCATCAAGCCAGCCGTCATCAGGCCGTAAACCAGTTTGTCGAGCTTCATTGTGTTTCTCCTGCAAAAAAAATCAGTGCGAACCCACCAGGCCAAGAAAGGCGCGAACCCGTTCGCCGTCCTGGTGGTTGAAAAAATCGTCGGGGGTCTGGTCGCAAGCAATACGACCCTGGTCGAAAAACAGAATCCGGTCGCCCACGTCCTTGGCGAAGCCCATTTCGTGGGTGACCACCAGCATGGTCATGCCACCGTCGGCCAGTGAGCGCATCACGTCGAGCACCTCCTTGACCATCTCCGGATCGAGGGCGGACGTGGGCTCATCAAACAGCATCACCTTGGGAGCCATCGCCAGCGCGCGCGCAATCGCCACGCGTTGTTGCTGGCCGCCAGACAACTGATAGGGGTGCTTGTGGGCGTGGTCCTGCAAACCCACGCGCTTGAGCAACTCCATGGCCTCTTGCTGCGCCAGGGGCTTGGGTGCGTGGCGCACGCGCCGCGGCGCCAGCGACACGTTGTCGAGCACGGTCAGATGCGAGAACAGATTGAACTGCTGAAACACCATGCCGACTTCACTGCGCAGCTTCTGCAAGCTGGCGGGGTTGTCATTGACTTCGATGCCATCGACCACAATGCGGCCCGTGTCATGGGGTTCGAGCCGGTTGATGGCCCGCAGCATGGTGCTCTTGCCAGAACCTGAAGCACCCACGATCACGGTGACGTCGCGTGCGCGAAAGGCGGTGCTCACGTCGCGTAACACCTGATGCGTGCCAAACGACTTGCTGACCCCTTGCAGGTCGATCAGGGTTTCGTTGCTCGCGCCAGTCGCCACGGGTTTCATTTCTGACGCCCCTCCACGTCAACCTTGTACTCGATCGCGTTGGAGAACTGGGTCATCAAGGTGGTCAGCAAGAGGTAGATGCAGGCGGTCGTGGCCAATGTCGGAATCGGTTGGAAGGTCTGGGCCTGAATACGATTGCCCACATTGGTCAGTTCCACCACGCCGATGGCGTAGGCCAGGGATGAGTCCTTCATCAGTGCCACAAAATTGCTGACCAGCGCGGGCAGCGAGATCTTGAAGGCCTGCGGAAACACCACATCCATGAACACATGGTGGCGACCCAGCCCAAGCGCCCGCGCGGCCTCGGTCTGGCCGCGCGGTATGGCCAGCAGGCCGGCCCGCACGGCCTCGGCGTTGTAGGCGCCAACGTTCAAGGACAGGGCGACTACCGCACTGGCGAAGTCTGGCAGATCCATGCCTGGTACCAGTACCGGCAAAGCGAAGTAGACGAACAGCACCTGAACCAGTAGCGGTGTGCCTCGGATGACCCAGATGTAGAACGAGGCGATCTGGCGCAACACCAGGTGGCGGGAGGTGCGCCCGAGCGCGGCCACCACGCCCAGCACAACGCCGATGGAGCCGGACCAGAGCGTCAGCCACAGCGTGGTGCGAGCACCCTGGGAGAACTGTGCCGCATTGGGGCCAATGGGCTCGGGCAGCCATGACAGCAGCGTGCTCAGGGAGGCCAGCGTCAGCATCAGGACGACCGCCGCCGCCGCCATCGTGGCATTGCTGCGTGCGGGCCGCCCCCAGTGATTGGGCCAGACGGATATCAACAAGGCGAGTCTTTCTCAGGAGTGGGCTACCACATGAGGCTGGGCAGCAAGCAAATTACTTGCAGCGAATGTCTTCGTCGAAGTACTTCTTGGACAGCGTGGTGTAGCTGCCGTCTGCAATCACCTCCGCCAGTGCCTTGTTCCACGCTGCAGCCAAGCCGGCGTTGCCTTTGGTGACGGCAGCGGCGATGCGCTCGACGAACAGCAATTCGCCCATCTTCAGGCCGAGGCCGGGGTTCTTGCGAATCGCTTCGATGGCCACGAAGCGGTCACTGACCCAAGCATCCGAGCGGCCGGCCACCAAAGCGCTGCGCGCGTCGGTGTCGGATGGGAAGTTCTTCATGTCCTTCAAACCCGGCACGTTCTTGACGTTCTCCAGGTAGCTGGTGCCGGTTTGCACCGACACGGTCTTGCCTGCCAGGTCCTTGGTAGTGCGAATGCCGGCGTCCTTGGCCACGATCATTCCACCCGAGCAGTAGTGCGGCTCCGCAAAAGTGACGGCCTTGGCGCGCTCATCGGTGATGCCGTGCGAGGCCACCGCGATATCCCACCGGCCCTGGCGCAAGCCGGCTAGCAGCGCGTCGAAGCTCAGGGCTTTCCATTCCAGGTTGACGCCCATCTTCTTGGCGATGAGTTCGGTCAGTTCAATCTCGAAGCCGGTGAGCTTGTTGCCGACAAAGAAGTTGAACGGGGCAAACTGACCTTCGGTGGCCACCAGCATGGTGCCGCTCTTCTTGATTTCCTCGATTGTCCGGGCACTGGCGCCAAACGCGGCGAGCAACGCAAGGGCCATCAATCCTGTTTTCAATCGTTTCAATTTAGTTCTCCAAAAGTGAAGCTGACAATCGCAAAGTGTGTGAGGGCGGCAACAACCCAGCTTGCCCAGGCGGTGGCACGAAGCTGGGAATTATGGCGCAGGGCAGGCTGGCATCGGCCTGGGTTTTCCCTGTTTGATCGCAGTGCATCAGAAGAAGCATGGGTGCCATTGCCGCGGCTTATGCGGCGCGGCGCAGGGCGCTGGGACGCGAGGCGAGCACGCCAAACAGGTTCTTCGGGTCCTGCAGCGTGGGCACCAGGCTGAGCTCGGATCCCACGCCCTGGGCCTGCGACACATGGAGCAGGTAGCGCAGCGCAGAGAAGTCCTCCAGGGCAAAGCCGACCGAGTCAAACAGGGTTACCTCCTGGGGCGACAGACGCCCGGGCACCTGGCCAGCCAGCACCTGCCAGAGCTCCGTCGCGGGGAAGTCCGCATCCATTTGCTGCAACTCGCCTTCGATGCGGGTTTGCGGCAAGTATTCGGCGAAGACGCGGGTGTGGCCCTGGTAGGCCTGTTCCAGGATGCGCCGGTCCAGCTCGGTCTTGCCGGGGCAGTCGCCGCCAACACCGTTGATGTGCATGCCGGGCTCGATCATCTCCGGCGTCAAAATCGTGGCTCGGGTCTTGTCGGCGGTGACGGTGGTGACGATGTCCGCGCCGCGCACCGCCTGGGCGACCGAGTCGGCGCGGATGATCTGGACAGGTTCGCGCGCGGCGCCAACCGGCGCCAGTGCGCGCAAATTGCGTTCCAGCTTGTCGGTGGCGGCCGGGTCCACGTCAAACAGGCGCAACTCGGTGATTCCCAGCATGCTCATGAAGGCCATCGCCTGGAACTCGCTTTGCGCACCGTTGCCAATCAAGGCCATGCTGCGGCAGTCGGGCCGCGCCAGCACCTGGGCGGCCAGGGCCGAGGTGGCTGCAGTGCGCATGGCGGTGGTCACGGTGAGTTCGCTGAGCAGCAGCGGGTAACCCGTGGCGACATCGGCCAGGACGCCAAAAGCCATCACGGTGGGCAGTCCATGGCTGGGGTTCCGCGGGTGACCATTGACGTACTTGAACGCGTAGTGGCGCGCGTCCGAGGTGGGCATCAACTCGATCACACCCAGCGGCGAATGGTTGGCGGTGCGCGGCGACTTCTGGAATTGATTCCAACGCAAGAAGTCCTCACGGATGAAGCTGGCCATTTCGGCCATCATGGGGGCGGCGCCGAGTCGGTGTACCAACTCCTGCACATCGCCTACGTCGATATAGCGCGTCATAAGCTTGTCTCTCGAATCTTGTTTTGCGCGGTAGCAACACCGCATGTCACAAGGTTAAGGCAGCTCGTCGCCAATCAAAACAGGATAACTCTGCTTATTTGACGGGTTTGTTGGTCAAATAGTCAAGCTGTGTTGCCAATATGGCAGTTCTGGCCACGGTGGGCTGGTATCAGGCGTGGCCAATGGTGTACTTGACCCGAGGTCTAGCCAAATCCGGCGCAGACCCGTCAATGTGCCGCGCTGGCGCCGCGCCGCGCGACCGCCCCAGCGCTCAGGAATGCGCCTTGCGAACCGAGGTCTCCAGCTCGGTGAAAGCGTCCACCAGGTACTCACCCAGGTGTTCAAGGTGGGGCAGCTCGTCGGTGGCGATCAGGCCGAAGTAGAGTTCGCCCGCGTAGCTGAATAGCGTGATGTTGAGCAGGTTGCTCGGTGGCAGGGTGCTGATGGGGTGCATCTCCAGCATGCGCGCGCCACGCAGGTACAGGGGCTGCTTGGGTCCAGGCACGTTGGAGACCAGCGTGTTGCCAGTGGGCGGCAACCGATTGCTCAGGTTCAGCATCTCGGCAATCTGGCCGAACAGCCCGGTTATCAGGGTATAGGACTCAATCGCTTCCGGAGCCACGCTGTCGATCATGCTGCGCACGTTGCGTAGAGAAAAGCCGATATTGCGCAGGCGCACATAGGGGTCTTTGGTCGGCGCAGACAGCTCCACCTGGACGATGCCGATCTTGTTACCCACTGTTTTCTCGCCTTCGGCGCGCAGGTTGACCGGCATCTGAATGGTGATCGGGCGCCCGAGGTGCACGCCCTGGTTTTGCAGGTAACGGTGCAGCGCCGCGTCGACGCAGGTCAACGCCACGTGGTTGAGCGTGGAGCGGGTGCGCTCGCGAATGGCGTTGACGCGGGCCATCGACACTGCGGCAGTGGCAAACTGTCGACCGGCGGTGACCTGGCCCGTCAGGGGCGTGTCGGCGCTGGCGACAAAGGGCAGGGCGATGGCGTTCTTCGTGAGCTTGACGCTTTCGAGCAGCAGCATTGCCGCCAGGCGGCCAATGCCCAGCACACGCTTGCCGTTACTGGCCACTTGTGCCCACACGGACTTCATCATCTCGTCCTTGTAACGGGTGCGGGCAGGGCCTGCGCCGTGTCGGACGGTCCAGATCGGCTGCTGCGTCATGTCGCCCGCGCTTTCGGAGAAGCCCTGCGCGGTCCAGCGCGCCATCGTCACACCGTCGGCAACCGCGTGGTGCATCTTTTGGTACAGCGCGAAGGTGCCGTCCGGCAGGCCGTCAATGACATGCACTTCCCACAGCGGACGGCTGCGATCCAGCCTTGGCGCATGCAGCTTGGAGACAAAGGCGTAGAGCGCGCGCCGGTCGTTGTGACCCTGGTCGAGTTTGTGATAAAAAATGTGCTGATTCAGGTCAACCTTGTCGAGCGTGCGCCAGCTTGGCATGGCCGACAGTGAAAACTGAATGACGCGGTTGAAAGGCGCCTTCACGTCAGTGGCCGCCAGGTAATCGCGGTACAGGTTCTTGACAAACGACACGCCGGCCTTGGGTGGCTTCTTGAAGATCAGCAGCCCGGCCACGTGTTTGGGGCTGGCTTGGGACTCGGCCACAAAAAATGCCAGATCCAGCAGAGAGAGTTTGCTCATGGTCTTGTACGGGTCGTAAGAGAGTGGGGCCTACCTGGGGCTGATAAGGCTCAGGGCGACTGCAATTTGAACACGGGCAGGCGTTCGCCGACGCTCAGGCCGCGGGCATTGACGAGCGTTTGGGCGCGCCAGGGCCTCAGTGCCTCGCGCTGTGCACCATCGAGCCAGCCGAGCTGCTCCAGCACCTCGACACTGGTAGCGAACAAGGCGGGCTTGTTGGCGTCGATGATTTTGATGGCAAAGGCCTCGCCGCGGCTCTTGCTGGCCACCACTTGCACGCCATCGGCGCCGACTTTGGTGACCCAGTCGCCGCGCCCGGCTTGCATGAAGGCCAGATCGTTGCGGCCTTGGCCCGACACCATCTCCGGGTGCGCCGTCATTGCCTCGCTCAGGGCCGCAAAGCTTTCGCCGAACTCGTCGTCCAGCGCGCCGCTGGCCAAGCGCGCGTAGCCGTAGGCCAGGGCGTTCAAGGGCATGGCGTAGTTGGGCGCCGAGCAGCCGTCGATGCCCATCCTGAAGTCCTGCGGCGTCAAGCCAACGGCCCGTGCCACGTCGCGCCGAATCGCTTGTTGCAGGGGATGCAGGGGGTCGAGGTAGTCGTCCAGGCTCAGGCCGTGCTGCACGCAATAGGCCAGGAAGCCGGCGTGTTTGCCGCTGCAGTTGTTGTGTCGCTCGTCGTACACCAGTCCCGGCGGGGGTGCCGTCTCCAGTTGCGTGAAGATGCCTGGTACGTGGCAGCCACAGCGTAGCGCCTTGCGGCTCAGTCCGGCCTTGTCAAGCATGCCTTGCACTTGGGCCACGTGGCTGTCTTCACCATTGTGGCTGGCGCACAGCAACGCGATTTGCCGATTCGAGAAGCCGAACTTGGCGGCGCCGCCGGCCTGCATGAAGGGGAGCGCCTGCAAGGCTTTCAAAGTCGAGCGTGAGAATGTCAGCCAATGTGGATCCCCGGCCTGCGCCAGCAACTGCTGGCGTTTGTTGACTACCGCCACGGCGCCAAAATGCAGGCACTCGCGGGTGCCGCCACGGGTGAGCTCAATCAGTGGGACTAGGTTCATGCTGGCATTGTGGCTCAAGGATCAGACAGGCGCCCAGCTTGGCGCAGAGTGCTGGTCGCGTGGCGCTGTCACACGCTTGACCGCAGAGACGGGGGGCTTGTCGCAGAATCCGCGCATGACCCCCATCCGCTCTCCCCTGCAGGCCCAGATTGTTCAATGGCTGGTACAACCCGGCGACCCCGTGCGTGCGGGCGATGTGCTGGTAATTGTGGAGGCGATGAAGATGGAGCACGAGCTTCATGCCGAGTGCGACGGGGTGTTGGGTGAGCATCTCTTTGCAAAGGGAGAGGCTGTGTTGGAAGGTGATTTGCTATCAAATGTGAAGCTTCCTTCTCAATCTGTGAGAGGGCTAGGAGCTGATTTGATTGATGATGATGCGGTTAACGCCACTCCAACGCAGGGTATCCCGCAGGCGTCGCAAGCGGGCCAGAGCGAGCCGGTGGCGGGCCCGCGCGCCGACCTGCTGCGCGTGCGGGAGCGCCATGCCTTGACTCACGACGCCAGCCGTCCCGAGGCGGTGGCCAAGCGCCATGCCCAGGGGCAGCGCACGGCGCGCGAGAACATCGCTGAACTGTGTGATGCCGGCACGTTCATGGAGTACGGCGCGCTGGCCGTCGCGGCGCAGCGCTGCCGGCGCAGTGAGGAAGACCTAATGCGCAACACGCCGGCCGATGGCATGGTGACCGGCATCGGCAGCGTCAACCAGGCCTTGTTCGGCGCCGAGGCCTCGCGCACGGTGGTAATGGCCTACGACGCCACCGTGCTCGCTGGCACGCAAGGAATGCGAAACCACCAGAAGGCCGACCGCATGCTGGGTCTGGCCCTGCAGCACAAGCTGCCCTTGGTGCTGTTTGCCGAAGGCGGCGGTGGCCGCCCCGGCGACGTGGATATGCCGATCGTGGCCGGCCTGCATGTGAGCACCTTTGCCAGCTACGCCCGGCTGAACGGTCAGGTGCCGGTGGTGGGCATCGTGGCGGGGCGTTGCTTCGCCGGCAACGCCGCCTTGCTGGGTTGCAGTGACGTGATCATCGCCACGCAGGCCAGCAACATCGGCATGGGTGGCCCAGCCATGGTGGAAGGCGGTGGCCTGGGCGTGTTCAGCCCGGAGCAAATCGGTCCGAGCAGTGTGCAGCACGGTAACGGCGTGATTGATGTGCTGGTGGCCGACGAAGCGGCGGCGGTGGCGGCGGCCCGGCACTACCTGTCGTTCTTCCAGGGCCGCGTGCGCGACTGGGCTGCGCCCGACGCTCTGGTCCTGCGCGAGGTGGTGCCCGAAAACCGGCTGCGGGTTTACGACACGCGCCAGGTCATGGCGGGCATCACCGACAAAGGCAGTCTGCTGCACCTGCGCAGCGGCTTTGGCCAGGGCATCCACACTGCCTTGGCCCGCATTGAAGGCCGTGCGGTGGGTCTGCTGGCCAGCAATCCGCACCATCTCGGCGGCGCCATCGATGCCGATGCAGCCGACAAGGCGGCGCGCTTCATGCAACTGTGCAACGCGCACGGCTTGCCGCTGATCAGCTTGGTCGATACGCCGGGATTCATGGTGGGCCCCGAGATCGAGACCAAGGCGCAGGTGCGCCACGTCAGCCGCATGTTTGTCGCCGCCGCGCACCTGCGTGTGCCCTATATGAGTGTGGTGCTGCGCAAAGGCTACGGGCTAGGCGCCATGGCCATGACGGCGGGCGGCTTCCATTCACCCTTGTTCACGGTTGCCTGGCCGAGTGCGGAATTCGGTGCCATGGGGCTGGAAGGCGCGGTGCGCCTGGGCTATCGCAAGGAGTTGGATGCGCAAGCCGAAGGGCCGCAACGCCAAGCCCTGTTCGCTCAATTGCTAGCCAAACAGGTTGACAACGGCAGCGCATTGAACATGGCGGCCACGCTGGAGATCGACGCGGTGATTGACCCGGCCGAGACGCGTGCCTGGTTGGTGCGGGGTCTCCAGTCCGCGCCGGTGGCGCGGGGTGGTGGGGCGATTGATACCTGGTAGACCTCTGCTTATCCACCACATCCCCCGTCGGCTTGGTTGGCACGGTCGGCGGCCGGGGTGGTCGTTCTCCGGCTCAGGCTCGCGGGCGACCGGGTGGGTCCGCTGCCATCACTGCGTCAACACCGCAGTTGGCGTGCCCACTCTGCGGCAACCGCGAATCGAGCCTGCGCCCGACCACCCCAACCGCCAACCTTGTACCGGCGAGTTGGCGGGGTGTTGACCGATGCCCACTTCGCCTGAAAACAATTGGAATCTGACCCCAATTTCTGACCCCAATTTCTGGCACTGACATGGCCCCAAACCCCCTTCGCAGACGTGTCGGGTGGCTGTGCCGGGGCGCTGGAGCCAATTCGCGGTTGCCACAGAGCGGGCGTGCCCACCACGCGCTTGACGAAGCGGTCTTGACAGACTGACCGGCCAGCCCGCGAGCGCGCAAGCGACCCGGCACGGACGCCCGGCGCGTTCGCCAACTGGTCCACGTGGCGCCAGCTCATGAGACGCTAAAGTATCAAAACTACCTATGGTTGTTGGCGAAGTGAGTGTTGAATTGAAAGTAACTCACAGGTAACAACCAAGCATTAGGGAAAATACCTGAACGATATGTAGTTTTGTTTCATACTATTTGTCCTTTGAAGTCGGCATAGACCAGCGCTAGGTATGCGCCCAGGCCGTTGCCAAGCCACGCTTCCCGGACCGAAGGAGAACGACTCATGAAACCTGCCGCATGCACCACATGGCGCAGTTCCGCATTGACTTTCCTGGTTGCTTTGTTGTTGTCGGCCTGCGGTGGCGGCAGTGGCAGCACCGCGACGCCGCCGCCGCCACCGGTCAGCACCCCGGTGGTCGACGCGGCTGCCCTGGCGCTGGGCAATGCCACCGAGTTCGCCAAGGTACTAACGCCGGTACCCGCAGTCACCACGGGCGGCGGCACTGGCGGTGAGGCCAGAACACTGGTGCTGCACTACCGGCGCCTGACGCCCGACTACAGCGGCTGGCAGGTTCATGCCTGGGGCGCGGGCGCCGACCCCGGCTGGAACATCGGCTGGAACGCCACCGGTAGCGACAGCTTCGGTGCCGTCTACGAGGTGCCGCTCACGGGTGGCGGCACCGAAGTGGGCTACCTGTTCCACAAGGGTGAGGTCAAAGACCACGGTGGAGCCGACCAGAAGTACACCCTCAGGCCAGGACGCAACGAGATCTGGCGGGTCGAGGGTGACAACACCACGTACTTCAGCAATCCCATTGGGGCGGCAGCGCCCGACATCCACACCGTGCGGGTCCACTACAAGCGCTTCGATGCCAACTATGCGCAGTGGGGCTTGCACCTCTGGAGCGGCAGTGGTTTGGACCGGTCTCGCATGGCGGCCGGCCTGGCGCTGGAAGACTGGAACAAGCCAGTGGCCTTCAACAAACTGAGCAATTACAGCGCCACGGCGGCCGAAGCCGTGTTCGACCTGCCGGTGTTGAACCCCAAGGCGGATGCCACGCGCAAGTCGCTGCAGTTCATCATTCACGGCATGGAGCCAAACCAGGGCGACAAGGATGGGCGCGCGGACAACATTGAGGTCAGTTTTGCAGCGTTGGCGCCCAAAGATGGCGTGGCCGAAATCTGGTTGGTGCAGCAGGACAGTGCCGTGTACACCACCGCGCCAGATACCCGCTCGGCGTCGACCGTGAACGCCAGCGCTTATTGGCTGACCAAGCAACTTGTTAAATGGCCGCGCGTCGACGGCTTGGGCGTCTTCAAGCTGTACTACGCCAATGCCGGACAAATTGTGGCCGCCAAAGATGCCAAGGTCGAGGGTGCGGACGGTGCGCTGGTGCTGGACACATTTGCGGGAGCGATGCCAAGTGCTGCGGCCACGCGTTTCAAATACGTGGACGCCGGCGTGGTACTGGCCGTCAAAGACGCAGACCTGGCTCAACTGGTGAACCTGCACAAACGCCAATTGGTGCTGGTCCAGGAAGACAGCAGCGGCCGGGTGCAGAACGCCACCACCGCGCAGGCCGCCGGCGCTTTGGACGATCTTTACGCCGCCGCGCAGTCGGTGAGCGACCTCGGCGTGAGCGTTAAATCGGGCGCCACCGCGTTCAAGCTCTGGGCGCCCACCGCGCAGGCGGTGATGCTGTTCACTTATGCCAGTGGCACCAGCGACGCGCTGAGCGCGGAGGCGATGCTGTTCGACGCCAACACGGGCGTCTGGAGTGTGAGCAAGCCGGCGGACCTGTCCGGTCGCTACTACCGTTTTGCGGTGGACGTGTTCGTGCGCGGTGTGGGCGTGGTGCGTAACTGGGTCACCGATCCCTACTCGTTGAGTCTCACCACCAACTCCAAACGCAGCTACATTGCCGACCTGGCCAGCGCCGCGCTCAAACCCATCGGTTGGGACGCCGGCGCACCGCCGGCCAAGGTGGCCGTAGCGCCCGACATGGCCATCTACGAACTGCATGTGCGCGACTTCTCGGCCAACGACACCAGCGTGACGCCCGCCAACCGGGGCAAGTACCTGGCCTTCACGGAGACCGGCGCCAACGGCATGAAACACCTCAAAGCCCTGGCCGATGCGGGTTTGACCGACGTGCACCTGTTGCCGGTGTTCGACCTCGCCAGCGTGCCGGAGGCTGGCTGCACCACCCCGGCGCCCAGCGGCGCGGCGGACGCCGCCACGCAGCAGGCCGTCGTGAGCGCCAGCGCTGGCGCGGACTGCTACAACTGGGGCTACGATCCCTACCACTTCACCGCACCGGAGGGCAGCTTTGCCAGCGATGCCGGCGACGGCGCCAAGCGCATACTGGAGTTGCGCCAGATGGTGCAGGCCTTGCACAGCGCCGGCTTGCGGGTGGGCATGGACGTGGTCTACAACCACACTACCGCCTCGGGGCAGAACGAAAAATCGGTGCTGGACCGGGTAGTGCCGGGCTACTACCACCGCCTCAATGCAACCGGCGGCGTCGAACGCTCCACCTGCTGCGACAACACCGCCACCGAAAACATGATGATGGGCAAGCTGATGATCGACTCGGCCATCACCTGGGCGCGCGAGTACAAGATTAGTTCGTTTCGCTTTGACATCATGGGCCACCAGCCCCGCTCGGTGATGGAGACGCTCAAGTCTCAGGTGGCGGCGGCGGTGGGCCGAGCCGTGCAACTGATCGGCGAGGGCTGGAACTTTGGCGAGGTGGCCGACGGCGCGCGTTTCGTGCAAGCCTCGCAATGGTCGCTGGGCGGCAGTGGCATCGGCACCTTCAGCCACTTCGCGCGCGACGCCGTGCGCGGTGGCAGCCCGTTTGACAGCGGTGGCAGACTGGTCGCGAATCAGGGTTTCATCAATGGCTTGTTTTACGACGCCAATACGCTGGGTGGCGGTCGGAGCAAGACTGACCTGATGTGGCAGGGCGACATCATCAAGGCGGGCTTGGCCGGCTCCATTCGCAGCTTCCCGCTCGTCACGCATTGGAATGCCACGCTGCCTTTGGAGCAACTGCTGGTGAACGGCCAGCCCGCCGGCTATGTCACCGATCCGTCGGAAGTGGTCAACTACATCGAGAACCATGACAACCAGACCTTGTTCGACAACAACGCCTACAAGCTGCCCACCGGCACTAGCCGCGAAGACCGGGCTCGAGTGCAGATGCTGGGCGCCGCCATCAATGCCTTCAGCCAGGGCGTGGCTTACTTCCACGCCGGCGTGGATACCCTGCGCAGCAAGTCGCTGGACCGCAACAGCTACGACTCGGGCGACTGGTTCAACCGGCTCGATTGGTCCTACGCCGACAACTACTTTGGCACCGGTCTGCCGCCCAAGGCCGACAACGGGGACAACTGGAGTGTGATGGCGCCGCTGTTGGCTAACTCGGCAATCAAGCCAGGGGCCGAGCAGATTGCCTGGACCCGCGACGCGTTTCGGGATCTGCTGAAAATCCGCGCCAGTTCTTCACTGTTTCGTTTGCGCAGCGCCGAGGACATCAAAAGCCGCTTGAGTTTTCACAACACCGGCTCTACCCAGGAACCCACCGTGCTGGCGGGTCATCTCAACGGCAGCGCTTATGCGGGCGCGGCGTTCAAGGAGGTGCTGTACTTCATCAACGTGGACAAGGCGGCACAGACCCTGACTGTGGACGCGCTCAAGGGCCGCGCCTTCACGCTGCACCCGGTGCACACGGCCGCAGCGGCGGCAGACAAGCGGGTGGCGGCCGACGCGCGCTACGGCGCTGCGTCTGGCACCTTCACCCTGCCGGCGCGCAGCGCCGTGGTGTTTGTGGTGAATTGAGACCTTGCGGGACAGACCGCAGCCACACGAAGTGGGCAAGCTCTGTCCTCAACTGATCGTCGGATGTTGGATGTCCACCTTGCGGGACAGACCGCAGCCGCGTAGTGGCAAGCTCTGTCCCCAACTGATCATCGGATGCTGGCTGTCCTCAGCAGTCAGAAGCGTGGCAAATCGGGGTGTGACACGACCCCGTTTCGCACCAGCATCTTGCCGTAGTCGGCGCAGCGGTTCAGAGTGGGGATCACCTTGCCTGGGTTGAGCAGGCCCTTGGTGTCGAAAGCGCGTTTGACGCCAAACATCTGCTCGCATTCCTCGCGCGAGAACTGCACGCACATCGAGTTGAGCTTCTCCACGCCCACGCCGTGTTCGCCCGAAATGGTGCCACCCATGGCGACACTGGTTTCCATGATCTCGGCGCCAAACAACTCGCAGCGGCGCAACTGATCGGCGTCGTTGGCGTCAAACAGAATCAGCGGGTGCAAGTTGCCGTCGCCAGCGTGGAACACATTGGCGCAGCGCAGGTCGTAGCGTTTTTCCATCTCGGCAATGGCCAGCAAAATGTCGGCCAGGCGCTTGCGTGGGATGGTCGAATCCATACACATGTAGTCCGGGCTGATGCGCCCGGACGCGGGGAACGCATTCTTGCGCCCGCTCCAGAAGCGCAAACGTTCAGTCTCGTCGCGGCTGACTGCTATGGCTGTGGCGCCGCAGGTGCGCAGCACCGCGCTCATGCGGCCAATTTCCTCTTCGACTTCTTCGGGTGTGCCGTCACTCTCGCACAACAGAATGGCGACGGCGTCGAGGTCGTAGCCGGCATGCACGAAGTCTTCCACGGCGGCGGTCATGGGCTTGTCCATCATCTCCAGTCCGGCCGGGATGATGCCCGCCGCAATCACACTGGCCACCGCGTCGCCAGCTTTGCGAATGTCGTCAAAGCTGGCCATGATGCAGCGCGCCAGTTGCGGCTTGGGCACTAGCTTGACTGTCACCTCCATGGTGATGGCCAGCATGCCCTCCGAGCCGATCACAATGCTGAGCAGGTCCAGCCCCGGTGCGTCCAGCGCCTCGCTGCCAAACTCGACGACATCGCCCTCCATGCTGAAGCCCTTGACCTTGAGCACGTTGTGAATCGTCAGCCCGTATTTGAGGCAGTGCACGCCGCCGGCGTTCTCGGCCACGTTGCCACCAATGGTGCAGGCAATCTGGCTGGATGGGTCGGGCGCATAGTACAAGCCGTGGGGCGAGGCGGCTTCGCTGATCGCCAGGTTGCGTACGCCACCTTGCACCAGCGCGGTTCGGCCGATTGGGTCGAGCTTCAGAATTTTGTTGAACTTGGCCAGGCTCAGCGTCACGCCCAGCTTGTTCGGCAAGGCACCGCCCGACAAGCCGGTGCCCGCGCCGCGCGCCACCACCGGCACGTCCATGGCGTGGCAGGTGCGTAACACCGCTTGCACCTGCTCATAGGTCTCGGGCAAGGCCACCACCAGCGGCCGCTCGCGGTAGGCGGTCAGGCCGTCACATTCATAGGGCGTGGTGTCTTCGCGGTGCCACAGCAGGGCGTGTGCTGGCATCACGGCCTGCAGGGCTCGCACCACCTGGGCTTGCCGCTCGTTCCGTTGCAGTGTCTCGGCTTGGCTGGATGGGAGCGGGGCGTTCATGGTGTGGGCGTCTCCAAGGGCGGTTCGGCCACTTTACGCCAAAACACCTTGGCGTGGGATGAGGAAACTTTCAGCGGTTTGTGAAAACGCGGGGTCGAAGGGCGTCAGATGCCGATTCAGGACAGCGACCTTGCCAGTGCCGGCACGGTGATGACTGGTTCGACCAGGGCTGGAAGACTCAACGCCAGGGCGCCCAGTTTTGAGCGGGTTAGCGGGATCAGGCCGACGTGGCGCTGCGCGCTGCGGCTGTCCCCCGGCCTGCGGCCTCCGCCTTGATGCCTCCGCACGCAGCACCCCATCGCCCCGATCTTGCGCTCGGGGTGGGCACACGATCAGGGCAGCCCCCACCGTTTGCCATCCAGCTAGACGTACTCGGCTCCCACCGGCCAGCGCCTTGGTTCTTGACTTGTGTCGCTTACCTTTACCCGGTGGCGAGGGGCGACGCATCGGTGTCATTGACCAAGGCAGTCTCAATGGCAACCGCCTTCGCGAATCGGGTAGAGTGACGGATCGCTGCATTCACGAACCTCAGAGCCACCCTGCGATGCAATACCTGACCTCGTTTGCACCTCTGCCAGCACCGCTTGTTCAAGAGCTCGCCGAGCTCTCAGAACTCGTGTTCTCACCGCCTGCCATCGACCACCATTGGCGCCTCGGACGAATGCCGGAGGTCAGCATCTTCTACGCGCGAAACGAAGGCGGACTCATCGCATTCAAGACGGGCTACGCGATTGCGGAAAGCAAATACTACAGTTGGCTCGGGGCTGTACATCCAGACTTCAGGCGGAGAGGTATCGCACGTCAACTCACCGGAATGCAGCACGCCTGGTTGGTCGCGCGCGGTTACTGCGCGGTCGAGACATCAAGTCGGGCGGAGAATAGGATCATGGCTCATCTCAACCTGACCACAGGCTTCGTCATGCAAGGAACGAAGGTCGAGCCCCATGGACTGCAAGTGCTATGGTCAAAGCGCCTCGCATGAATCGAGCCTCACGCTTGATAGACCTGACGCCTGACGGGTTTGTCGATTGGACCCACAACGGCAGGACGCGATCCTGCCATTCCTCACAACAGAGTGCGCCGTTGTGCCCGCTCACGTCCGTCGTCTAGATCGCAGGTTGTGATGTCAACGCTGCCGAGCCTGCGAGCCGCACAACCCGACGATGCCGGCTTCATCTACCGAGTGATCGAGGAGACGATGCGTACCCATGTCGAAGCTACCTGGGGCGCATGGGTGCCGGGGCGAGTGCAGCGCGAGAGCGCGGCAGATGCATGCGATTCGAAGACGCGCATCATTCAGCTTGAAGGAGAGGACTGCGGAGTCTTCTATTCCGAGATCCACGATGGTGCGCTATGGGTACGTATGCTGTTTGTCATGGAGAAGTTTCAACGACGTGGTGTTGGACGCCACCTGCTGAGCCAAGCCCAGAGTCAAGCCAGTGCCGCCGGTGTGCCGATTCGGCTGAGGGTTTTGACGGTCAATCCTGCAAAGGCATACTACGAGGCGCAGCGGTTTAGGGTGTACCAGGAGGAGGATGATTTCCTTTACATGGAACGTGCGACGTAGCGGATCAGTCAACACGGACGTCCTATTGTCGTGCTAGCCTGCAAGCTGAACAACCATGCGAATCGCAAAGCTGCTGCTGATCCCGTTCGTTGCCATGTTGCAAGGCGCGACTATGGTTGACAGCGTTCTTGCAAAGGACGACACGACAAGCGACCTGAACCATTACCTCCGGTCGGAGGTTCCTGGGCTGCAATACATCGCCGTAACTGCTGACCGGGTGCTCTTCGAGTATGCCGGTGGCTGGGCTGACATCCAAGGTCAGAAAGCGATGACACTCGATACCACGCTGATGGCGTACTCGATGACCAAGACCTTCACCGCTGTCGCGATTCTGCAATTGGCGGAGCAGAGGAAGCTGAGCCTGGACCACTTGATTGACGGCTATCTCCCGAATGCCGCGTACCACGGTCACGGCGTCACCCTGCGTCAGTTGCTGAATCACACCTCCGGCGTTCCAAATCCGATTCCCCTTCGGTGGGTGCATTTGGCGGCGGAGGATTCGAGTTTCAATGAGGCTGAAGCACTTGCCGCGGTTCTGCGCGAGAACCCTGATCTTGCGTTTGAGCCGGGCCGCAAGTTCGCCTACTCCAATATCGGTTACTGGCTTCTTGGCAAGGTAGTCGAGCAGGTGACGGGTCAATCGTATCCGGCGTATATGAGAGCGAACGTCCTCCAGCCGTTGCGGCTCTCGGCGCAGGAGATGGACTTTGTCATCCCCGACGAGTCCCGTCATGCCAACGGCTATCTCAAGAAGTATTCGTTGATGAATTTGGTGAAAGGGTTCGTTATCGACCGAAAGTTCCTGGGCGGCTACGAAGGGCACTGGTTGCGGTTCAACAGCCATTACCTCAACGGCCCGGCTTTTGGTGGGCTGATCGGCACGGCGCGTGGCTTCAGCCGATTTCTTCAAGACCAGTTGCGAACCGAGTCAGTGCTGTTCGGGTTGGAGACCAAACGCCTGTTGGAGACCCGGCACACCGACGGCGCAGGCCGCCCCATCCCCATGACGCCTGGGTGGCACGTTGGCGAAACACGCGGCGTAGCCTATTTCTTCAAGGAAGGCGGTGGCGGCGGTTTTCATTGCGAGATGCGTATCTATCCAGCGAAAGGCGTTGCCACGGTGGTGATGGCAAACAGCACCGGATTCAATTCAACCGGATTCCTGAATCACGTTGACCGCACGTTCCTGGAGCCACGTCGATGATGGCCACATTGCGGGCTAAGCCGCAGTCAGTCGGGCGGGACGCCTGTCAAGCGGTTTTCCCCCGAGCAATCCGCCAAAGAAGAGATTCGATCTCACTACCGATCTGTTGCTCGAAGCAGCACGCACGCTCCATGATCACGTGCTGTGTGAGGCGCCAAGTTGACGGCTGGCCCCAGGCAACTTCCCCGTCGCACCGGCCCACGGGTTGTCCTTCAGTGCGTCGTATTGGTGCGGCACTTGCCGGCTGGCAGCAGGGCGGTGCCGGTGAGAATTTCGGCTTGAGTGATGGCGCTGGTGTGTATCGCTGCGTGCGCATTTTGGGCGAGCCAGGTAAGCGCCCTGGCGATCCACCAGGCCGTGGCCTTGCGCCGATAGTCGTCGTCAAAGATAGGCAGCGGGAATGGCCAGCACCCGCTCGTCAAGCCAGCGTGGGCGTTCGTCGTTGTTGATGACCAGTCCCAGTGGGCAATTGTGCGCCGCGACAAACTCGGTCAGAGCCCGCAGCGCGCGCTTGTCGCCGTGTTGGGTCAGCTTGATTTCGATTGGCAGCAGGAGGCCGCTGCCAAACTGGCCTTCCAGAATCAAGTCGATTTCCGCGCCGCCACGGGTGCGGTAGTGAAAGGGCTCCACCGCAATGCCGGCGTTCTCGAAACCACGCAACAAGGTCTCCACCACCATGCCCTCCCACGATTTTCCGACTGCGGGGTGGGTGACCAGCATGTCGTGATCGGCGATGCGCAGCAGGCGGTGCAGCAGGCCGCTGTCGCGCAAGTAGCCCTTGGGGTGTTTCACCAGTTGCTTGGCGGCGGAGCGATCCCAGGCGGGCACGTGGCGCCACAAAAACGTGTCGTGCGCGATGCGCAGCCAGTCGCGCACGGTGGGCTCACTGATGCCCAGCGTTCTGGCAATGTCGGCGTTGTTGAGGATGCTGCCCGAGAGCTGGCTCAGCAGCGCGATGAATTGGCGAAAACGATCCCGATTGAGCGTGGGGAACAAAGCGCCAATATCCCTGAGCAAATAGGCATCGATGTAGTGGCGCGCCCATAGGCTGCGGAAGGTTTCGTCCGGGTTCAACCAGGGCTCGGGGTAGCCGCCCTGAAACCAGTAGTCGCGAACCTGCGTGGCGCTCAGTCGTGCCGCCGCTGCGGCCTGGATGTCTGTGATCTCTGCGCCCTCCGCCAACAAGGGATATAGCCGTGACGGTGGCAGTTGCCAAGCCTCGGAAAGGCTCAGCGGCGCCATCTCGATGCGCGCCACTCTGCCTGCCAGGCTCTCCGATATTTGCTTGACCAGTTCCGGCGAACTGGAGCCTGACAGCAAGAACCGCCCTTTGCGGGAGCGGTCCCTGTCAATCGCCACGCGCAGGGCGGCGAACAGCGGTGGCGCCAGTTGGGCTTCGTCGATCAACAGTTTGTCGGCATGCAAGCGCAGGAACAAATCGGGGTCGGCCAGAACCTGCGCCCGATCAGCCGCGTTTTCCATATCGAAGCGCTGCCAATCGCCAGCAAGCGACCCAAGCAGTGTGGTCTTACCGCACTGGCGCACGCCGGTCAGCACGACGCAGGGGAAGTGGGCCAGCAGCGTTTGCAGGTGAGTTTGGACATGGCGTGGCAGCATAATATGTAAATTCTAAACCATGACCTTAGAATTTACAGGCATCTTGACGCTCCGACGATGCAAACGCTCCCCGCCTCACCCCACCGCCTTCTTCAGCCACTCCGCAAACGCCGCGCATTCCCAGCGGTCCATCATGCCGGTGCGCCAGCATAGGTAGTGGGCGTGCGGGCTGGGCACCGCGTGCTCGTAGAGGCGCACCAGGGTGCCGTGTTCCAGCCAAGGAGCGCCGAGTTTCAGGCGCACCAGCGCCACGCCCATGCCGGCGGCGGCGCCGTCGCACATCAGGCCGATGTCGTTGAACTGCGAGCCATCAATCGGTTCGGGCCAATCGAGGTGGTTGGCGGCAAACCAGGTGCGCCACGGCTCAAGCGGGCTGCGCAGCAGGGTTTCGCCTTCCAGGTCCTCTGGCGCCACAAATGGACCATGCTCGCGCACATAGGCGGGTGAGGCCAGCGGCGTCACCTCGTCCTTGAGCAGGCACACATACTCTATGTCGGCGTAGCGGCCGGCGCCAAAACGGATCATCAGGTCGGCGTCCTCGGCCACCACGTCCAAGAGCGGGATCGACACCTGCAGCGTCAGGTCGATCTCCGGGTAGGCCTCGGTGAATTGGCGCAGCCGCGGGATCAGGATCGAGCGCGAGAAGGTGGGCGTCACGGCCAGCCGCAGCTTGCGTTTGCCGGGAGCGGCGGCCGAGATCGGGAATTTCTGCAGGTTGGCCAGCCCTTCGCGGACATGGGCCAGGTACTCGCTGCCCTCGGTGGTAAGCGAAAAGTCGGCGCGCCCGAACAGCTTGGTGCCGATGATCTGTTCGAGCTGCTTGACGCGGTGGCTCACCGCACTGGGCGTGACGCACAGCTCCTCGGCGGTTTGGGTCACGCTGCGCAGGCGCGCCAGGGCTTCAAAGGTCAACAGGCATTGGATCGGCGGAATGCGGGCAGCGCTCATGCCGGCATTGTCACACCTTCAAAACCGGTGCGCTCGCTACAATACGCCGCCTTGCCCACTACCGGTAGCTCCTTATGTCTGATCGTCTGGCCGTGCTGCCGCAATACCTCCTGCCCAAGCAGGCCCTGACCGTGTTGGCGGGCAAGGCGGCCGGCGCGCGCGCCGGCAAGTTGACCACCGCCGTGATCAACTGGTTCATCCAACGCTACGGCGTGAACATGGCCGAGGCAGCCAATCCGGATACGGCCAGCTACGCCACCTTCAACGAGTTCTTCACCCGTGAATTGAAGGCAAATGCGCGCCCATTGGCCCCCACCGACCTGATTTGCCCGGTGGACGGCGCCATCAGCCAGTTTGGTGTGATCGAGCGAGACCAAATCTTTCAAGCCAAGGGCCACCACTACTCCACCACGGCCCTGGTCGGCGGCGATGCGGCCTTGGGCGCGCAATTTGTCGATGGCAGTTTTGCCACGCTGTACCTGAGTCCCCGTGACTACCACCGCATCCACATGCCCTGCGATGGGCGCCTGCTGCGGATGGTTTACGTGCCGGGTGCCTTGTTTTCGGTCAATCCGACCACGGCACGCGGGGTGCCGGGCCTGTTTGCCCGCAATGAGCGCGTGGTCTGTGTGTTCGAGTCGGCCCACGGGCCGTTTGTACTGACTTTAGTGGGGGCGACGATTGTCGGCAGCATGGCGACGGTCTGGCATGGCGTCGTCAATCCGCCGCGTCCTGGCAAAGTGCGCGAGTGGCGTTATGAGGACCAGCCGATCGAACTCAAGCAGGGTCAGGAAGTGGGCCGTTTTTTGCTGGGCTCAACGGTGGTGATGCTGTTCCCGAACAAGCCGATTCGGTTCAACCCGGCCTGGTCGGCCGGGCGCGCCATACGGTTGGGTGAATCAATGGCTGATTACTCGTCCGCCGCCTGAGCGCCTGCGGCGTCGAGTTGGGCTTGCGCCCAGACCGTGGCCTGTTCCATGCGGTCGAAGATCTGAAATATGCGCCCTTGGTCCTGGTAACGCTTTCGAAACAGGGGCGCCATGATGCCGGCACCTTCCACATCAGCGGCCATGACATAGGCCACCGCTAGCGGCGCCAGGCCCTGCTGATTGACATCCTCCAGAATGAGCGCCAACTCGGCCAGTCCATCGGGCGTGACCAGCGCGCTTTCGTGGATGGTGACGATCTCGACACAGGCACCCCGCGCCTTGGCTGCCAGCATGATGTCGTGTTGCGCCTTGGATATGGCGCGCACCAGTTCCCGATTGAACGGGCCCACCGCGTCGTAACGCAGGACATTGCCCTCCAGCCACATCTCCACCAGGCCATGCGGCTTGAACTCGCCCACCGCGAACTCGTCGGTCGTGTGGTGCGGGTTGAGCTTGATGGGCATATTCACAGGGCCTCCTGATACTTTGCGGGACAGGCCTTTAGCTCTGTCCTCAACTGATTGTCGGATGTTGGTTGTTCACTTGAAGATCACCGTCTTGTGCCCGTTGAGCAGCACCCGGTGCTCGCTGTGCCATTTGACGGCGCGTGCCAGCACCTGGCTCTCGGTGTCGCGCCCCATGGCGGTGAGGTCTTCCACGGTTTTGCTGTGTTCGACGCGGGTCACATCCTGCTCGATGATCGGTCCCTCATCAAGGTTGGCTGTCACGTAGTGCGCGGTGGCGCCAATCAGCTTCACGCCGCGGTCATGCGCCTGGTAGTAGGGCTTGGCGCCCTTGAAACTGGGCAGGAACGAGTGGTGGATATTGATGGCACGACCGGCCAATTTGTGACACAGGTCGCCGCTGAGGATTTGCATGTAGCGGGCCAGCACCACCAGTTCGGCGCCCTCGCTCTGGATGATTTCGTACTGCCGGGCCTCCACCCGCTCCTTGGTGTCGACCTGCACCGGCAAGTGGTGAAACGGCACGTTGTAGCTGGCGGCAAGCTGGTAGAAGTCTTTGTGATTGGAGATGATGGCGCGGATATCGATGGGCAGCAGACCGGTCTTCCAGCGAAACAGCAAGTCGTTCAGGCAATGCCCTTCCTTGCTGACCATCAATACCGTGCGCACCGGTTGTGCGGTGGTGTGCAGGGCGAGCTTCATCTTGTGCGGCGTGGCGAAGAAGCCGAGCTGCGCCTTGAGGTCGGCAAATGTCAGTTGCCGACAAGCGAACTGCACCCGCATGAAAAACAGACCGGTGTCAGGGTCGTTGTACTGCGCGGCCTCTTCGATGTTGCCGCCGTGGTTCAGCAGGAAGCCCGAGACGGCGTGCACCAACCCTTTGCGGTCGGGGCAGGAAAGCGTGAGGATGTAGGTGGAACTCATGGACGAATTGTCGCAGCACAACGCGCCGATTATCCCACCCGGGTCTCATGCCGTGGAATGGGGTCGTCCCCACACGCCACCGCCCCTGTTGCTCAAGCCGTCAGTGAACCACCACCGGGTTCTGGGCCAGCTCGGCGTAGCCTTCCAGCGTGTCTTCCACCTCTTCCTGGGTGGGTGTCTTGATTTGCCAGGCCGAGATGTGCTGCTGAAACAATTCAGCCCAGGAGCCGTCCAGGTACACCTCTTTGCCGGAACGCTTGTCGACAATCTCAAACCCGTGGCGTGCCAGTTGCGGCACCAGCAGCACCGACTCAACCACCGAGTTGCCGCCCTCGGGTTCGGTCCCGACCACGACGGCATTGGCCAGCATGTGGGTCACCGAGAATGATTCAGAGTCGTAAAGCGTGTGCATGACCAATTATCCCGTAATCCGTAATACCCGGCAGGTGGCCACGATCAGACCGATTTCAAGTGGCAGCGGGCAATACCGCCGGGTCAATCCAGGACCTCGACCTTTTGCAGTTTCTGGTCCAGGTAGGCGCCGTTGTGCTCGGTCAAGCGAATTCGGGCCGGCAGGTAGCCATAACGCGGGGCCAGCCACAGCTCTACTTTCTGGTCATAGGGCTGGCGGGGGTTGCGCTGCAGTTTGAGCGTCGCGAGTTCGCCAATCGGCAGCGTCAGCGTCTCGCTGCCTTCCACGGTGAGCAGCCACAAGCTGGCCTGACGCGGCCCTACCACTTGAATCGTGACCGTGGTGCCATGGCCGAACTTCTCCGGCTCGCCCGCCACCATGGCGGCCAGTTGCAGCGGCAGGCTGAGCTGGTCCTGGGTGCCGGTCAACAGGGCCGCCTCAGGTGTATTGGCGCTGAAGGTGACTTTGCCCCCGTCTGGGTCAAAGTGTGCCGCCACTTCGCTGCGGGTCTTATCGGCGAAGCGTGTCGGCATCAAACCGTCGGCGCCGACCTTGCCAACGCTGCTTTGGCTGCGCACCGTCATGAGCTTGCGGATGACCATGGTCGCCTGGTAGGTGTTCCCGTCGTGGCGCCAGACCATTTCGGCGTTGGCGGTGTACGGAAAGCGGTCGGCTTCGATGCCATAGCTCAAGCGCGCGGGCACCGGCAGGGCATAGGTGCGCGGCGATAGCGTGTCCTCGCGCGGCGGGCGGGTGGGTGTCGCCTCAGGGGGTGTTTCGCTCGGTGGTTCGGGTGAATGGGCGGCGTCGCCCGGCGTCGGGCCCAGTGCCGTTGTGTCGGGGGGGTAGGCCGGGGGCGCCTGCGCCGACGCAGGATTTCCGCCCAAATCTGGTGCGGGTTCGGGCCGAGTGCCGGGCGGCGGTTGGGGACGTGCAGCCGGCGTGGCGCGGCGGCGGGGCGCGGCCGCAGTCGGTGCCAGGGGTGGGGCGGGCGCCGCGGTGGAGCTGGGCATCACAATCGTGCGGGTGGTCAGCGCACGCCCCATGGCGGGCGCCCGGTTGGCGAAGTCAAGGCCTGGTGCGCTCAGCAAGATCAAGTGCGCCACCAACACCGCGCCAGTCAATGCCAGCAGGGTACCGAGCGGCACGCCGGGGACCACTGGCTTGGGGTGAACTAGACTTTGCGGCATGGGATAGACGAATTTAGTTTAACAATACCCCACCCGCCCCGCCCTGCGCATGGACCGCCTGACCCCTACACGCTTACGATGAAACTCGCAACCTACAAAGACGGCTCACGCGATGGCCAATTGGTGGTCGTCTCGCGCGACCTCGCCACCGCCCACTTCGCCACCGACATTGCCAACCATCTGCAGCAGGTGCTGGATGACTGGAACTTCCTGTCGCCCCAGTTGCAGGACTTGTACGACACGCTCAACCACGGCAAGGCACGCCACGCATTTCCGTTTGAGGCGCGTTCATGCATGGCGCCGTTGCCGCGCGCCTTCCAATGGGCCGATGGATCGGCCTACCTCAATCACGTGGAGTTGGTGCGCCAGGCGCGTGGCGCCGAGGTGCCCAAGAGCTTCTACACCGACCCCCTGATGTACCAGGGCGGCAGCGACGACTTCCTGGGGCCGTGCGACCCGGTGGTCTGTCCCAGCGAGGCCCTTGGCATCGACTTCGAGGCCGAGGTGGCCGTCATTACCGGTGATGTCCGCATGGGCGCCAGTGCGGCGCAGGCGCTTGAAGGCGTGCGCCTGCTGATGCTGGTCAACGATGTGAGCCTGCGCAAGCTGATCCCCGACGAACTGGCCAAGGGTTTTGGCTTCTTGCAGAGCAAGCCGGCGAGCGCTTTCAGCCCGGTCGCGGTGACCCCCGATGAGTTGGGTGAAGCCTGGCAGGGCGGGCGGGTGCACCTGACGCTGCAGTCCACCTGGAATGGCCGCAAGGTCGGTATGTGCGAGGCCGGCCCTGAGATGACTTTTCACTTTGGCCAGTTGATCGCACACATATGCAAGACCCGCAATGTGCGTGCCGGCTCCATCGTGGGGTCGGGCACCGTCAGCAACAAGGGTGTCGAGATCAAGGGCAAGACCGAATGGCCCAAGGGCTATAGCTGTATCGCCGAGAAGCGCGCCATCGAGACCATTCAGGACGGCCAACCCTCGACCGAGTTCATGAAGTATGGCGACACGATTCGCATCGAAATGAAGGGCCTCGATGGTGTCAGCGTGTTTGGCGCGATTGACCAGGAGATCGCGCCGCCGACTTCGGCGCGCAAGCCGGAGGCTCGGTCCTAGGGTTGGGCGATTTGCGTCACGAAGGTCTTGACGCCGCGCAGCATCATCTCGATGGACAGGGCCACCAGCACCAGCCCCATCAAACGCTCCAGGGCCACCACGAAGCGTTCACCCGCGACGCGCTGAATGCGCTCAGCCAGCACCAGCACGATGGCGCTGACCGCCATGGTGACGCACAGCGCGGCAATCCACTCCATGCGTCGCTGCGGCGCTTGCGACACCAGCAGCAGGACGGTGGCCAGGGCGGAGGGGCCGGCAATCGCCGGAATGGCCAGCGGCACGATGAGCGGCTCACCCGCCATCTCGGGGGTGTGTCCCTCGGGTGGCGGAAAGATCATGCGCAGCGCGATCAGGAACAGGATCACCCCGCCAGCAATCTGCAGGGAGAGTTCGCTCAGGTTCATGACCCGCAGGAAGCTCTCGCCGACAAACATGAAGGTCAGCAGCAGGGCAAAGGCGATCAGCACCTCGCGCAGAATCACCCACGGTCGGCGCGCGGGCGCGACGTGCTTGAGCGCGTTGGCAAAAATCGGGATGTTGCCGATCGGATCGGTGATCAGGATCAGCAAAATGGTGGCGGAGGCGAAGGTGTAGTTCATGTGAATCGGTCGAGATCAACGCGGTGCGCCGCTCCGGCCTGTCCCGCAAAGTCCCGGACAGCAGGATAGCAGGCACCGCCACCCTGGCGCCCGACCCGACGCCGTTCGCGCGGGGCAAGCCCTAATTGATGTCGCCGCCGTGCTGGCGCTCAAACTGGGTCTGGCAGGCGATGCAGCGCGGTGCCCCGGGGGCTGCGTGCAAGCGGGCGTCGGGAATCCGCACGCCGCAATCGGTGCACTGGCCGTAAGTGCCGGCCTCGATTCGAGCCAGCGCCGCGTTGACGGCGGCCAACTCGGCCGACTCGTGTTCGTCCAGCGCGAACTCCAGTTCACGCGCCGTGTTGACCTGGGCGCGCGAGTCCTGAGTCTCGTTGAAATGCTCCGCCGACGCCTGCGCCCGTCCGACCTGCCCACCACGCAAGGCGCTGAGCTGCTCCACCACTGCGGCGCGTTGATCGAGCAATTGTTGTTTGAAGACGGCGTTGGATGGGGTGGTCATGGCGTAGTGTGATGCTTTGCGGGACAGACCTTCAGCTCTGTCCTCAACTGATTGTCGGATGTTACTTTGCGGGACAGACCTTCAGCTCTGTCCTCAACTGATTGTCGGATGTTGATGGTGAATGCCCCTATGATGCGCCGGGGCACCCCCTGGGTGTTTGATCAAGGTCAAGCCCGCTCGGGCCTCGTTGGCGATAATTCGCGCATGCACTTCCTTCGCCACGCACCGCGGCTTGCACGTTTCGTGCTGGTCTGGTTTGCGTTGTCGATTGGCGCGGCGGTGGCATCTCCGGTCATCAAGCCGCAGCCCATGGAGCTCATTTGCACCGGGTCTGGCGCGATGAAAGTGCTGGTCCAGACCGACGAGGGTCTGCAGGAACTGGTTACCGTTTCGATGGACTGCCCACTGTGCGGCACGGTCGGCGCGCCGCCTCCCGTGACCACACCCAGCGTCGCACCCGTTTTGCCCCTGGCCTACCTGGCCTACGGGATTCCCGCCGCGCGCCTGGCCTGCCTGAGCGCCGCGCCCTTGCCCGCGCGCGGGCCTCCGCTTCACTCCTGAACCCTTGATCCGAGTGCAACTGCTTGCGCGTTCGTCGCGGCAGATGCGCGTTCTCACGTGTTTCTGGAGTATTCATGCGATCCAATCGCCTCGCCGTGGCCGTGTCATCGGCCCTTTCTGTTTTGTCACTAAGCTGGTCACACACGTCCTTGGCCCAGGGGGTGGCCACCGACGCCCAACTCAAGGCGGTGGTCATCACTGCGTCGGCCATGCGCTCGCCGCTCGATCCCAATCTTCCCAACAGCACGGCCAGCCGCACGGCTGAACAGTTGCAGGAGCAAAACCTGTTCAACCCGGAGGATGCGCTGGAGCGCCTGCCCAGCCTGACCGTGCGCAAGCGATTTCTGGGCGATCGCAACGCCAATCTGGCCGGCCGTAGCTACGGAACCCTGCAGCCGGGGCGCTCCCTGGTGTACCTGGATGGTTACCTGATCTCCAACTTTCTGGGGCGTTTCGACGCACCGCGCTGGAACATGATCAACGAGCAGTCGATCGAGCGCGTCGATGCGCTCTACGGACCGTTCTCGGCCATCTACCCCGGCAATTCGATTGGCACCACGGTGGTGATCAGCGAGCGCAAGCCGCGCGGCTTCGAGGCTTCGGCCAGCATCAAGTTCAACAGCCAGCCGTTTTCCGAGTACGGCACCGACGAGACCTATGTCAGCAGCATGACCTCGGCGCGTGTCGCCTCGCGCCTGGCAAGCGGCTTTTGGTACGCGGTGGCGGTGCAACACCAGGACAGCCAGGGTCACCCGATGGGCTACGCCAACATCGTTCAAAGCAAGGGGGCCTATCCGGTGGTAAGCGGCGCCGCCACCGCCGTGACCGGCATCCGTTATGACGTCAATGCACAGGGCCAGCAGCGCGCCTTGTTTGGGTCGACCTCGACTGACCACACGGTGCAGGACACGCTCAATCTGCGGGCCGGCTACGAGCTGTCCGCCACCTCGGAGATGGAGGCGCGGGCCTCGCTGTGGCGCAACGACAGCACGGTCAGCACCGACACCTGGCTGCGCGACGCTTCGGGCCATCCGGTGTGGAGCGGCAAGGTCAGCGACGGCACGAACCAGTTCAACATTCTGCCCAATGCCCTGGCACCCAGCATGGGTGCTGAAAGCCACCGCCAACTGGGCCTGACCTGGAAGACCAAACATGCCACGGCTTGGAATACCTCGGTGGTGCTGACCGACTACCGGATCGTGTCCGACCCGAACCGCTCGGCCGCCAACCCGACGCCGGTCGCCGCCATGGGCGGCACCGGCACGGTGACGCGGCGCGACGGCACGGGCTGGAACACCTTTGAAGTGCAGGCCGCCTATACGCCGACCGCGGGTGATTGGGGTGGCGGCAAACATGCCTTGCTGCTGGGCCTGCACCGCAACCAGTACACCTTGATGAACGTGGTGAACCGCGCCAGCGACTGGCGCACGACCGAGACCACGCTGGACCAGAGCTATCAGGGCAAGACGGCGATCACCGCCCTGTATGCGCAGGACGCCTGGCGTTTCAATCCGGCGCTGACCTTGACCGGTGGCCTGCGCTACGAGCGTTTCAGCGCCTGGGACGGCGCCCAGTATTTTGCCGGCACGCCACCGACGCATTCGGCCTATGGGCGGCGCGCGCTCCATGCGGTCAGCCCCAAGTTGTCCTTGGCTTGGATGGCCACCGACGATCTGGTGTTGAAGGCCAGTGCCGGCAAGGGGGTGCGCTTTCCCAACGTGGACGAGTTGTTCAACGGCACCAAAACCGGCACCAGTATCACCTTCAGCGACCCCAGCCTGAAGCCCGAGGTGTCCACCGCGCTGGAGCTGTCGGCCGATAAGACCTGGGACCAGCACAGCCTGCGCCTGAGCTACTTCCGGGACGACTCCAGCGACACCATCCTGCGTCAGACCGACAGCACCGTGACGCCGACCGTGAGCCGCGTCAGCAACGTCGACCGGGTCTTGACCGATGGCATCGAGGCGGTCTGGCAGGCCAGCAGCCTGGGCCTCAAGGGCCTGGACCTGGAGGGCAGCTTCACCTGGGCCGATGCGGTGGTGAAGCAGAACACCCGCAACCCGGCCACGGTCGGCAAGGCCTGGCTGCGCATTCCGCGTACCCGTGTGTCGCTGCAAGCCAGCTACCGCGGCGTTGACAACTGGTTGTTCGCGGCCGCCTGGCGGCGGCATAGCGCGGCGTTCTCCACTGAACTGAACCTGGACACCCAGCACGAGGTGTATGGCGGCATGTCCTCGGTCAACAAGCTTGATGTGCGCGCGTCCTGGCGTTTTGCCAAGGGCTGGGACTGGGCGCTGGGCGTGGACAACCTGCTCAACAAGCCGTCCTGGCAGGCCCACACCATGCCGCAGCGCAGCCTGCACACGTCCCTGAGTTACAGCCTGAAGTAAGGAAACCATGAACCCCCACGCTCACATTCGTTCGCTGCCCCCCGAGGGGGCCTTGCCTCCTTTGAGGCGGCTCGGCAGGAGTCAGACATGTCGAGTCGATTCCTGATGCATTGCACTGCGCGACTGCTGGCGCTGGCGGCAGCGCTGGCCAGTGTGCCGCTGCTGGCGCAGCCGGGCCACGGGGCACACCAGGCGGTCGCTGACGCGGTCGCGGTGGCGCCCACGGCAGCGGCAGCGGCAAGCAAGCCCGTGGCGCGCAAGCCCCGGCCCCAGCTTGGCATCGGCGCGGCGTTTGCGCCCGACGGTTCCTTGTGGATCGTGGGCCTGACCGCGCCAGGGCAACTGTTCGTACAGAGCGCCGCGCCCGCCACCGGCCTGGGCGCCCCGCAGTGGGGTGCGCCCAGGGTGCTCGACACTGCGGGTGACCCGATATCGGCTGATGGCGAGAACCATCCCAAGCTGCTGTTTGGGCCGAATGCCAGCGTACTGATCGCCTACACCCGGCCGCTGGCCAAACCCAACACCGGCTTCGTGCGCATGCTGCGCTCCAGCGATGGCGGCAAGACCTTCGCGCCGCCCGTAACCGTGCATGCCGACCGACAGGAAATCACGCACCGCTTCGAATCCATCGGCTTCGACGCCAAGGGGGTGTTGCACACGGTCTGGATCGACAAGCGCGACCTGGAGGCGGCGCCCAAGGTGGGCCACAAATCGAGCTACCGGGGGGCCGCCATCTACCGTAACGAGTCCACCGACGCTGGTCTCACCTTCGGCCCCGACATCAAGGTGGCCGACCATTCCTGCGAGTGCTGCCGCATTGCACTGGGGCTGGGCTCCGACGGCGTCATGCGCGCCATGTGGCGCCACGTGTTCGAACCCAATGTCCGTGACCATGCTTTCGCGGCCCTGGGCTCGCCGCTTGCGTCCATCGGGCGCGCCACCTTCGATGGGTGGCGGGTGGACGGCTGTCCACATCACGGCCCGGCTCTGGCCACCGCAGTCGATGGCTTTCACGCGGTCTGGTTCGGCATCCGCCAGGAAGGCGCGGACCCTGTGCCGGGCGTGCGTTACGCCCGGCTGCGTGCCGACGGCAGCCCGCTGGCGGACACGGTGCAACGCCTGCCCGACGAGCGCGCCGAGCATGCCAGCGTGGTGGCCCTGGGGTCACGCGTGGCGGTGGTGTGGCGCAGTGTCGACGGCATGACCACGACCCTCAAAGCATGGCTGTCAACCGATAGCGGACGGAGTTTCCAGTTGCGGCAGTTGGCGCAGGTCCAGGGTGACAATGATTTTCCGCGCCTGGCGCAGCTTGGCCAGCGCATGGCCGTGGTTTGGCGTACGAGCAGCGAGGTACAAATCCATGCGCTCCAGTTCTGAATCGTCCCAGCCACGCGGGCAGGCCCTGGTGCCGACGCGCCGGTGCGTGCTGGTGGGCGTTGGCCTGTGGCCCCTGCTTGGTCTGCCCAATGCGGCCAGTGCGCAGACGGAAAGAGCGCGTGTTGCTATCAAACCAGTAGCTCACTTCGATGAAACCACGTGGGCGCAGTTGCTGCAGAGCGGCCCGCGTCCGGCTGCCTACGTGTTCACCACCAGCTATTGCTCGACCTGCCCCGACGCCTTCGACAAGTTGCAGACTTTCATCAAGGCCTCGCGCCAGAAGGTGGAACTGGCGGCGGTGCTGATGGATGTGCCGGCCGAACGGGTGTTGGCCCACGCACACCACTACGCTGGTGCCACGCGGTTCTATGCCTTTGACGGTTTTGCGCCGGCCATTCGTCAAAGCGTGGACCCCAAGTGGCCCAATGTCACGCCCTATGTGGTGCTGCTGGAGCGCAACGGCGCGGTTCAGCGCACGATCGGCCCGCCCGAGCCGGCCATGCTGAAAAGATGGCTGGCATGATCGCGCGCTGGATGAGATGTTTGTTCTGTTAACCCCAAGGAGATCCCTATGAAACTGAAAGTACTTGCCCTGATCGCCGCACTGAGCTGTGGTGCCATCCATGCCCAGAGCGTTGAAGTCAAAGACGCCTGGGTGCGCGCCACGGTGAGCGGCCAGAGGGCCACCGGCGCCTTCATGAAAATCACCGCCAAGGATGGCGCCAAACTGGTGGGCAGTTCATCACCCGCCGCTGGCGTGACCGAAGTGCACGAAATGAAGATTGACGGTGGTGTGATGAAGATGCGTGCCGTTGAAGGGGGCCTGGACTTGCCCGCCGGTAAAGCGGTCGAACTCAAGCCCGGTGGCTATCACGTGATGCTGATGGACTTGAAAGGGCCGGTGACCGTGAATAGCACCGTGCCATTGACGCTGGTCTTCAAAGACGCCAAGGGCGTCGAGAGCAGGCTCGAACTCAAAGTCCCAGTCAGCGCCAAGGCACCGGCTGGTGCGATGAGCGAGCACAAGCACTGAAGCGC
>JAUXWC010000252.1 GCA_030685025.1 Rhodoferax sp. | reverse complement strand
GACCACACCAGCGAGCTGCTCAAGACCGCCGCGGGCAGTGTGTTGCGTTTCAAGACAGACGGCGCGCTGCCGCCCGCCTTGGCCGCGCAGTCCCGCGCCACCGGGCGTATTGTTCAGTTTCCGGCGCGCAACGCGCTGGAGATTGAGCAGTACCTGAGTGCGGTGCGCCAGGCCGGTCTGCATGCCGAGGACGTGGAGATTCGCAAAGCGGACCTGGAGGACGTGTTTCTGGCGGTGATGACCAAGCATCGCGATGTCCCTGCTGCGACGCCCGTGCTTGCGGCCACGTCGAGTCAAGCCGTGAAGGCGGTCTCGCCATGATGGGTTGGCAAACACTGCTGTTCAAGGAGATTTCGCGTTTCTGGAAAGTCGCGTTCCAGACCGTGGCCGGGCCGGTGCTCACCGCCATGCTCTATCTGCTGATCTTCGGGCATGCGCTGGAGGCCCACGTCAAGGTTTACGACGCCGTCAGCTACACGGCCTTCCTGGTGCCGGGCCTGGCGATGATGAGTGTGCTGCAGAATGCGTTTGCCAACAGCTCGTCGTCGCTGATCATGAGCAAGGTCATGGGGAACCTGGTGTTCCTGCTGTTGACGCCTCTGTCCTACTGGAACTGGTTCGTGGCCTATGTTGGCGCCTCGGTGGTGCGCGGGCTGGTAGTCGGTCTGGGGGTGTTCGCGGTGTCAACGTTTTTCGCCGATCTGAGCATGGTGGCGCCATGGTGGGTGATCCTCTTTGCCATCCTGGGGTCGGCCCTGATGGGCGCGCTAGGGGTGATTGCCGGGCTGTGGGCCGAAAAATTCGACCAGCTTGCTGGGTTCCAGAACTTCATCGTCATGCCCATGACTTTTCTCAGCGGCGTGTTCTATTCGATTCATTCGTTGCCGCCGTTCTGGCAGCGCGTGAGCCACTTCAACCCGTTTTTCTACATGATCGACGGTTTCCGCTACGGCTTCTTCGGTGTCAGCGACGTGTCGCCGTGGCTGAGTCTGACGGTGGTGGCCAGCGCGTTGGCGCTGGTCTCGGTGATCGCGATCGCCCTATTGAAGACCGGTTACAAAATTCGCAGCTAGGAGCCACCAGTTATGAACGCAGAACAGATCAAAGCCATCATCGCCGCCGGCATGGTGTGCGAGCACATTGAACTTGAAGGTGACGGACGCCACTGGTTTGCCACCATCGTCTCGCCCGAATTCGAAGGCAAGCGCGCCATTGCCCGGCATCAACGCGTCTACAAGACCCTTGGCACCAAGATGCAGACCGACGAGGTGCACGCCTTGTCCATGAAGACTTACTCCAGCAGCGAGTGGAAAGCCATTCACGAGTGATGCTGGCGGCGCTGTGTTTTTTGCTGACCTGTTACGTACTGACCTGATTCGATGGACAAACTACTGATACGCGGTGGCCAGACCCTGCACGGCGAGGTGTCGATTTCCGGCGCCAAGAACGCTGCTTTGCCCGAGCTCTGTGCGTGCCTGCTCACGGCGGACCCGGTTACCTTGCTCAATGTGCCACGGCTGCAGGACGTGGTGACGATGCAGAAGCTGATCCGCAATATGGGCGTGCAGGTGGATCGTCTTGAGAACGGCGCGGTGCGTGTTGACGCCAGCGGCCTGAACTCGCCGGAAGCACCGTACGAACTGGTCAAGACCATGCGCGCCTCGGTGCTGGCGCTCGGGCCCTTGCTGGCGCGTTTTGGCGAGGCCACGGTGTCGCTGCCCGGCGGCTGTGCAATTGGCTCACGCCCGGTGGACCAGCACATCAAGGGTCTGCAGGCCATGGGAGCGAACATCGTGGTCGAGCACGGTTACATGATCGCCAAATTGCCTGCCGGTCGGTCGCGCTTGCGCGGCGCGCGCATTGCCACCGACATGGTGACCGTGACAGGCACCGAGAATTTCCTGATGGCAGCAACCCTGGCCGAGGGGGAGACGATTCTGGAGAACGCGGCGCAGGAGCCCGAGATCCCCGATCTGGCCGAGATGCTGATCAAGATGGGTGCCCGCATCGAGGGGCACGGTAGCAGCCGCATCCGTATTCAGGGTGTCGAGCGCCTGCACGGTTGCACGCATCAGGTGGTGGCGGACCGCATCGAGACTGGCACGTTCTTGTGCGCGGTGGCCGCTGCGGGCGGTGATGTATGGCTGCGTCATGGTCGGGCCGATCACCTCGAAGCGGTGGTCGAGAAGTTGCTTGACGCGGGCGCGCAGGTGACGGCCACCGACGGTGGCATTCGCGTGCAATCGTCCGGCCGGCTCAAGGCGCAGAGTTTTCGCACCACCGAGTACCCCGGTTTTCCGACCGATATGCAGGCTCAGTTCATGGCGCTGAATGCAGTCTCCTGCGGCACCGCCAAGGTCACGGAAACGATTTTCGAGAACCGCTTCATGCACGTCAACGAGCTGGTGCGCCTCGGTGCCAAGATTCAGATCGATGGCAAGGTGGCCGTGATGGAAGGGGTGCGGAGACTCTCCGGCGCCACGGTGATGGCGACGGACCTGCGCGCCTCGGCCAGCCTGGTGATCGCCGGCCTGGTGGCCGATGGCGAAACCCTGGTCGACCGGATTTACCATCTGGATCGCGGTTACGACCAAATGGAAGCCAAGTTGCGCGGCATTGGCGCGGACATTGAAAGACTGAAGTGATCACGATTGCACTGTCCAAGGGACGCATCTTCGACGAAACGCTGCCGCTGTTGCGCGCGGCCGGCATTGAGGTGCTGGAAGACCCAGAGAAGTCGCGTAAGCTGATTCTGGCCACCAACCGGCCTGACGTGCGGGTACTGGTGGTGCGGGCCACCGACGTGCCCACTTATGTGCAGTACGGCGGGGCCGATATGGGTATCACCGGCAAGGACACTTTGCTGGAGCATGGCACGCAAGGCTTGGTGTCGCCGCTGGACCTGCAGATCGCCAAATGCCGCATCAGCGTGGCGGTACGCTCCGATTTTGACTACGCCTGGGCGGTGCGCCAAGGTTCGCGCCTGCGGGTGGCGACCAAATACGTGGCGATCGCGCGCGAGTTCTTCGCCACGAAAGGCGTGCACGTGGACCTGATCAAGCTCTATGGCAGCATGGAGCTCGCTCCGCTGACGGGTTTGGCCGATGCGATTGTGGACCTGGTTTCCACCGGCAACACGCTCAAGGCCAATCATTTGGTTGAGGTGGAACACATTATGGACATCAGCTCGCGCCTAGTCGTGAATCAGGCCGCGCTCAAGCTCAAGCAGGCGCCGGTGCGCGCCATCATCGA
>JAUXWC010000247.1 GCA_030685025.1 Rhodoferax sp. | reverse complement strand
GCCCGACGCTTGGAATCAGCTTGCCAACAGGCGACAAGGTGTCAAGGTACTCCACGATGACGCGGGAATCGAACAAAGCCTCCGCGCCCTCCATGATCAGACACGGAACCTTGCCCAGCGGGTTGGACTCGACGATCTGCGTTTCGGCCGACCAGACATCCTCCAGAACGAAGTCATAGTCGAGTTTCTTCTCGGCCATCACGACGCGAACTTTGCGTACATAGGGGCTGGAGCTGGATCCGATTAGTTTCATGGGTGATCTACTGTTGCAGGAGCGTTGATTCTATCCATTGGGGTTTACGCGCAGCTCTCGAAGCCGCGCGCGTGGCGCGCAACCTACAATTGCGGCATGACTTTCTCCACGATTTCAGCGCTGTCCCCCCTGGATGGTCGTTACGCCGCCAAGCTTAGCAAACTACGCCCGATCATGAGCGAGCAGGGCTACATGCACCGCCGGGTGCAGGTCGAAGTGGCTTGGTTCATTGCCTTGAGTGATTGCGGATTCAACGAATTCAAGCCGCTGTCGCCTGGGGCGCGCACTTATTTGCTGGGTCTGGTCAAACAGTTCTCCGAGGCGGACGGAGAAGCCATCAAGACCATCGAGAAGACCACCAACCACGATGTCAAGGCGGTGGAGTACTGGATCAAGTCCAAGTTCGACGCGCGTCCGGAGTTGATCGCGGCGGGGGAGTTCGTGCACTTCGGCTGCACCAGCGAAGACATCAACAACACCAGCCACGCGCTGCAACTGAAAGCGGGGCGCGAGCAGGTACTGCTGCCCGCGCTGGACGCGGTGATCAGCAAGCTGCGCGAAATGGCCCATGCCCACGCCGACGTCGCGATGCTCAGTCGCACCCATGGCCAGACCGCCAGCCCCACCACCGTCGGCAAGGAGATTGCCAATGTCGTGGTCCGCCTGGTGGCCGCCCGCGAGCGCATCGCCGGCATCAAGCTGCTGGCCAAGATGAATGGCGCCGTGGGCAACTACAACGCGCACCTGTCGGCCTGGCCCGACTACGACTGGGAGGCATTTAGCCGTCGTGTCATCGAAACACCCGAACCGCTGGGCCTGGGCCTGACCTTTCAGCCCTACAGCATCCAGATCGAACCACACGACTACATGGCCGAGTTGTTCGACGCGGTGGCGCGCACCAACACTATTCTGGTGGACTGGTCGCGCG
>JAUXWC010000246.1 GCA_030685025.1 Rhodoferax sp. | reverse complement strand
GAAGACGACGAAGTGTTTGCGCTGCTGGATCGCTGTCCGCACAAGGGCGGCCCCTTGAGCCAGGGCCTGGTGTTTGGCAAAAGCGTTGCCTGCCCGCTGCACAACTGGACCATTGGCCTGGATGACGGCTGCGCCAAGGCGCCCGACGAGGGCCACACACCGCGTTTCTGCGTCAAGGTGCAAGACGGCGCGGTCTACCTCGACGGCAGCGAAACCGCCACGCACGCGCTCGACCTGACCCGACCGATTGCCGGGCCTGCCTGCCGCGCAGCGCATGAGCCTGAGGCCGCCCGCGACCAACCGGCGTGTCAAAAAGCGTTGTCTTCGGCGGGCTAGCCGACGCCACCTACCGCGAAGGCAATTACATGTTATTCGGCCGCACCCATCGCAAACCCATCTCCATCCCCGCCAAGGAGGTGAAGGAGTGGAAGTACACCACCTGCAACTACTGCTCCACCGGCTGCGCGATTGAGATCGGCCTGAACGACAAAGGCAAAGTTATCACCAGCCGGGGCCATGCCGGCGCCGATGTGAACCGGGGCAAGCTGTGTATCAAGGGCCTGTTGGAAACCGAGCTGTTCAACTCCCCTGGCCGCGGCACCCAGCCCCTGATGCGCGATAAGGCGCATCTGCCCTTTCAACCCAGCACCTGGGACGCGGCACTGGACAAGACGGCCGAGAAGATCAAAGAGATCCAGACCAAGTACGGGCGTGACGCCTTTGCCGTCGTCTCCACCGGCCAGTTGCTGACCGAGGAGTTCTACACCCTGGGCAAGCTGGTGCGCGGCCAAATTGGCAGCAACAACTACGACGGCAACACCACGCTGTGCATGGCCTCGGCCGTGTCGGGCTACAAGCGCTCGTTCGGCTCGGACGGCCCGCCGGGTTGTTATGGCGATTTTGAGCACACCCACTGCTTCATGGCCTTTGGCTCCAACCTGCCAGAACAACACCCCATCATCTACTGGCGCCTGAAGGAAGCGCTGGAAAAACGCAAGTTCCCGCTGATCGTGGTCGACCCGCGTGTGACCATGCTGGCGCAGTTTGCCGACATCCACCTGCCCATCACGCCGGGCACGGACACGGTGCTGATCAACGCCATGATGTTTGTGATCTTCAAGGAAGGCCTGGAAGACAAGGACTACATCGAGAAGTACACCGAAGGCATTGACGCCCTGCGCGCGCTGGTGGCCGAGTACGACCCGGTCACCGCCCAGCACATTTGCGGCATTGACGAAGACCGCATCCGCACCGTGGCCCGCATCTACGCCAAGGCGCCCGCGGCCATGAGCATCTGGACTATGGGCATCAACCAGTCCACGCATGGCTCGGACGGCGTGGTGGACATCAACAACCTGAACCTGATCACCGGCAATATCGGCAAGCCGGGTGGCACTAGTCTGTCGATCACCGGGCAGTGCAATGCCATGGGCACGCGTGAATGGTCGTCCTGCTCCGGCCTGCCCGGTTACCGTGCGCTGGAGAAGGAAAAAGACCGCAAACTCGTGGCCGACTATTGGGGCATCGACGAGAGCTTCTTCCCGGCCAAGCGCGGGCTGGCGCAGACCGACATCTTCCCGGCCATTGAGACCGGGGAGATCAAGGGCCTATGGTTGATTGCCACCAACCCGATGACATCCATGGCGAATCAGCCGCGTATCCGCAAGGCCATGGAAAACCTCGAATTTCTGGTGGTGCAAGACGTCTACGAAGACGTGGAGACCAACCAGTACTCACACGTCTTCTTGCCCGCTGCCGTGTGGGCCGAAAAGGAAGGCTGCCACACCAACACCGAGCGCCGCGTCAACCTGACGCGCAACGTGCTGCCGGCCTATGCGGATTCCAAGCCGGACTTCTGGATCTTCAACCAACTGGCGAAGCGTTTTACCGACCGCAATACCATCCACTTCCCGGAGACCGCCGAGGGCGCGTTTGAGGAAATGAAAGAGCTGTCCAAGGGTGCGGGCCGCACGCTGGACATCTCGGGCATGAGCTACGACCGCATCGAGGCCGCACGCGGTATCCAGTGGCCGTACAGCGAGGAACAGGCCCAGGCCGACGCCCAAAAGATTGGATCCGCCAGCGGCTTCGACATGAAGTTGCGCCTGCCGTTTGATGGCGATGCGCGCCTGTATACCGACGGCGTGTTTCAAACCTACAGCGGCAAAGCCAACCTGATCCCCATCCCCTTCGTCAACAACAACGAATGCCCCGACACCGAGTACCCGTTCTGGCTCAACTCGGGCCGCGTGGTGGAGCATTTCCACACCCGCACCCGCACCGGCAAGATTGGCAACTGCAACAAATTTTCACCCACGGCTTATATGGAGATGAACCCCGACGCCGCTGAAAAGCTGGGCATCGCGCACCAGAGCTATGTGCGCGTGGTGAGCCGGCGTGGCGACGCGGTGGTGATGGTGCAGCTCACGCAGCGCGTGGGCAGCGACATGTTGTTCATCCCCTTCCACTTTCATGACTGTGTCAACCGCCTGACGCTGGGCCTGCTGGACCCGCATTC
>JAUXWC010000034.1 GCA_030685025.1 Rhodoferax sp. | reverse complement strand
GGGGTCGTTAACAAATAACCTAACCAATTCAACCGGATCGAATGCAATAGTTCCAGTCGCCATGGAATTCGTTGCGTTCAATTTTGACGGTGGCCAGTTCTGCATCCGAGATCACCAAGCCCTTGGGGTACTGGGCGGTGTCGAGTTCGGCACGCACCGTCAAGCCGCCGCGAGTTTTGGTGCTGGCAATCAAGTTGACAATCACCTCATGGCTGATCAGCGGACGCCCACGCCAGTTCATGGTGATGAATGAAAACAATCGATGCTCAATCTTGTTCCACTTGCTGGTGCCCGGTGGGAAGTGATGGACTTCAATATCAAGCCCGGTTTCTTGCGCGAGGCGACTGAGCTCAAGCTTCCATAGTCGCACACGATGCCCATTGCTGCCGCCACCATCGGCAGTAATGACCAGTTGTGTTGCCTCCGGATAGCGCTGCTTGCCCATGTTGAACCACCAACGCCGGATGGTTTGCACAGCAAATGCCGATGTGTCATGGTCAGTGCCCACACTCACCCAGGCAGCGTCCGCACCAATGTCATAAACCCCATACGGATTGGCACGTCCGAGTTCCTTGTCGATGAAGTCGTGAACCTTGACCTTGACTGGCTCACCACTGGGCAGCCACTCTTGACCGGCATTTTTGTAGCTACCCACCAATTCCTTTTTCTTCGTGTCCACCGAAATCACGGGCTGATTAGCCTGTAGGGCAGCAGCTACCGAGGCGTTGATATGCTCGAACTGGGCGTTGCGATCAGGGCTTTGATTGCCTTCGAGCACCTTCGCATTGGTCTGCAGGCTGTAGTCCTGGCTTTTGAGGAGCTTGCCCACCACGACATGGCTTACCTGGTGACCTTTTGCCTTGAGTTCATCAGCCAAATTGCGCAGACTCTTGCATGTCCAACGCAGCGGTGACTGCGGGTCACCACGGGTGGTTGAGTCCACGAGGGACAGGAGGTCGGGCAACAAGGTCTCATCCTTGACTTCGATCCTTTTACGTCCGCCACCGGCTTGGCGTGTGCCAGTTGTCTTGTGCATTGTTGGTTGATCTGCGGCGAGAGCGGTCGATTTCATGGCCTCGATTTCGCTGATGCCCGCCATGATGGTGGCGCGCGCAACACCTGTGGCAAGTGCTACGGCAGAGATGCCCCCACGTCCCAGAACTTTGGCTTCCACGCCCGCCAATAGCCGCCTTTGGCGCTCATCAAGCGCATCAGCCATGACCTCCCAGCGTTGACCAACCGGCGAATCAGTTTGCATGCATCGGAGAGTACTCGATCAGGACACAATGTACAAGTTATTTATTTACAGCTCCTT
>JAUXWC010000238.1 GCA_030685025.1 Rhodoferax sp. | reverse complement strand
CCCAAACCCCGCCGCGCGCAGTTGGATGCCCAGTTCCACTTCCATGGTGCGGGCCTCATCGTAGGACATCGGGTTGTAGGCCTCATAGAGGTCGGGCAACAGGCGCAGGCCAAACTTCTGAACGTACTTGTTGGCCTGGATACCCGCTTTGTGCTTGTCCAAGCGTATGTCCGGGTCCAGGCCGGTCATGCCGACATAGACGCATGGCTTTCCCGTCATGTAGCCGGGATTGGCCCGCATGAAGCGGGCGTCGCGCAACACGTCGCTTGAGAGCTCAACGACGTACACGTGGTGGTGGGCGCGTCTACCCATGGCCCGACTGCTTGCCGACTGCGTTCGGGGTTTTGGCACGCGCCACTGAAACCGGCCGCGCTACGGCCTAGCCGTCCTTGCCATCGAGCCGCGTGCTCATCAGCCACGGCGTGTACCGCCACAAATAGATGACAAAGGCCACACTCCAGGCTGCGGCAGCGGCGACCAGGGCGGTGACATACAAAGACGGCGACAGCATCGGCACCAGCACGCGCAACACGGCGGCCCCCATCACCAGCACATAGGCCGCCACCTCCGCCGGGCCTACCGTCAGCGGACGGCCGGTGTGGCCACGCGCAGTGCGGGTCATCATGCCGATGATCAAGCCACCGGTGGTACCCACCGCCAGCGCGTGCACGCCAGCCGATGCCGCCACCAGCCCGATCTGCGCCAGTGCCAACAAAGCCAAGCCAATAGGCAACCACAGGTAGGCCAGGTGCAGGATCCACAGAATCGGCCGATCCCGCGTGACCAGCGGCCGCCAGCGCAATTGGCGATAGAGATTGAGCGTGCTGGCCAGCGCCAGCGCCGCCATGGTGACGCCGCTTTGCCAGCCGCTGACCCACAAGGCCAGGCCCACGGCCGTGGCCGCCAGCGTGGCGCGCTCCAGCCAGACCACCGGTTCGAGCTTGAGGCCAGGCGTGGCGCTGGCGGTGAAGGCAGGCACCACGCGCCCGGCCATGACACACTCAATCATCATGATCAGCGCCAGCCCGGCATACAGGCTTTGCATCGGCGCCAGACCGATGACGCCGCTGGCCGACAGGTGGAACACCAGGTTCACCGCTGACAACAACAGCAGAATCACGGCCAGCGGCACGTTGCGCATATTGCGCGAGCGCAGCAACAGCCGCAAAAAGATCACCCCCACCGCCGGCAACAGCGCCAGGTCCAGCACCGCAAACACCGGGTAAGGCGCGACCAGCGCGGCCACCCGCGCGGCCAGCCACAGCAGCACCAGCGCGCCCAACGCCGGGCCGCGCGGCGTGGGCAGGCCGGTCCAGGCCTTACCCGCCGTCATCAGGAAACCGACGATGACCGCGATGGCGAAGCCAAACAGCATTTCGTGGGCATGCCACAGCAGGGGCGGCGGCGTGGGCAGCCAGGTGATGGCGCCGAGGAAGATCGCCACCCACAGGGGCACTGCCAGGGCGGCGACCAAGGCGGCGCCAATGTAGAAAGGTCGAAACCCAAGCCGCAGCAAGGGCAGACCGTGCAAGGCCAGCAGCACCGGCGAGCTGACGGCTTGAATGGGGGGTAACTTGGTACTCATGATCGGCAATCAGTTTGGTGTGGTGATTTTAAAGTGCATTTTACATGCATCTTCAATTCGTTGTACCATAAAAAAGATATCTGACATACATGTTTGAAACATTGCTGGTCAGACCACTTTGCGCGGCAAATGTGCTCTGACCCAAACTGATTGGGAGACCCCATGCGACTAACCGACTACACCGACTACACCTTGCGCGTGCTGATGTTCTGCGCGGTGCACCCCGAGCGTCCGATCACCATCGCTGAGATCGCCGAGAGCCACGCCGTCTCCAAAAACCACCTGATGAAGATCGTCAACGATCTGGCGCGCCAGGGCATCATTCAAACCACCCGTGGCCGTGGCGGTGGCTTGCGCCTGCTCAAACCCGCCGCCGAAATTGGCATTGGCGACGTGGTGCGCAACACCGAAACCGATTTTCGCATGGTGGAGTGTTTTGACGCCGACCACAACTCTTGCACGCTGACCGCGCACTGCCAGCTCAAGAACGTGATTGGCCACGCCATGCGGGCCTACCTGGCCGAACTCGACAAGGTCACGCTGGCCGACATCACGCAGAACCTGGCGGGCTCGGTTCCGGGCGGAAACGTCAGCATGGTGCCGGTGAACCAGATCAAGCGGCAGGTGTCCGTCAAGCTGCCACTGCCGGTGCTTGGCCCCTCCCCCGCCAAAGCCGCCACGGGCACTCAATCGAAAGCCGCGCGCAAGGCCACCAACAGCCGCGCATAGGCCGTTGCGCGGGCTGTCGGGTTAGCCCCGGCGTGCACCCCCAGCCCTGGGTTGAGACCATTGGGCACGTCCTTGCGCAGCTTGACGCCGCCCTCGGGGTTGTCGAAGTCGTGGTAGCTGTCGGCAAACACATTAACCTCCGCACCGACGGCCTTGCCGAGCGCAATACATGGCCCGGGCGGTGTCCAGTCGTCCTTTTCTCCCAACATCAGAATCAGTTTGGCGTTGGGTTGGTAGTTGGCTTTGGTGGCGGCACCGCAGCCGGGATAAAAGGCCAGCGCCAACGCAAGCTTGACCGACTGGGCGGCCACCTCGGGGTGGGCGGATTCAGTCGCCGCCAATACGGCGCTGCCGCCATGCGACCAACCCAGCAAGGCGATTTTGTTCGGGCGCGCCCAAGGCTGGGCGGCGACCCAATTGAGCGTGGCCAGTACATCGCGCCGCCGCTCGGTCTGGGTGATGGTGCGTTGGCCGATCTTCTGGGTGCACAGTTCCTGGACGCCCCGTGGACGCAGACTGTCGGGAAACACCACCGCGTAGCCCTGCGCCTCCAGCAGATCGGCCATCGCTTGGTGGCGCGCATTGAGCTGGCCTTGTCGTTTGCCACGCGTGGCAACCAGCCCGCCGCAGCCATGCAGGGCAACCACGGTGCCCTTGGGCGCCAAGTCTGGCTTCAGCACCCAGGCATTGAGCCTGGTGCCGTCCAGGCTGGCGAAACTCACCGCTTCGAGCGCAGCGGCCGTCGCCGGCAGCGCGTACAGGCCAAGAATCAGAGTCAAACAGACGGTCAGGCCACGCATGGATTGCCTAGTTTGCTATCATTTACGTAGCAACAAAATACCAGGGCGATTCAGAGCTTGGCCGCGACCCATTCGGCCACACTCGCCAACGCAGCAGGCAACTTGGCAGCATCAGTGCCCCCGGCCATGGCCATGTCGGGCTTGCCGCCGCCCTTGCCGCCGACCTGTTGCGCCACAAAATTGACGAGCTCACCGGCCTTGACTCGTGCCGTGTTGTCGGCGGTCACGCCAGCGGCGAGCTGCACCTTGTCGACATCGACCACGGCCAACAGAATCACCGCGCTCTTGAGCTTGTCCTTGAGCTTGTCCATGGTCTCGCGCAGGGTCTTGGCGTCAGCGCCGTCCAGCTTGGCCACCAGCAACTTGACGCCCTTCACATCCACCGCCTGGCTGAGCATCTCGTCCCCTTGCGCCGAGGCCAGCTTGCCTTTGAGCGCGGCCACTTCCTTCTCCAACGCCTTGACGTGATCCAGCACGTGACCGATGCGCTCGTTCAACTCGGCCACCGGCGCCTTAACGGCCGAAGCCGCCTGCTGCACCGTGTCTTCCAGCCCTTGCAGGTAGGCCAGTGCGTTCTGCCCGGTAACGGCTTCGATGCGGCGCACGCCCGAGGCCACGCCGCCCTCGGCCACCACCTTGAACAGGCCGATGTCGCCGCTGCGTTGCACGTGCGTGCCACCGCACAACTCGCGACTCGACCCGATGTCGAGCACACGCACGGTCTCACCATACTTCTCGCCAAACAGCATCATGGCGCCAGTCTTCTGGGCCGACTCGATGTCCATCACGCGCGCCTGCGTTTCGGCGTTTTGCAGAATTTCGGCGTTGACGCGCACCTCGATCTCGCGCACCTGCTCGTCCGTCACCGGCGCGTTGTGGGCAAAGTCGAAGCGCGTGCGATCCGGGTTGACCAGGCTGCCCTTTTGCTGCACGTGCTCGCCCAACACCTCGCGCAAGGCCTTGTGCATCAGGTGCGTGGCCGAGTGGTTGCGCATGGTGGCGCTGCGTGCTGTGGCGTTCACGTGCGCCGTGACGGCATCACCAATCTTCAGGCTGCCCAACGTGAGCGTGCCGTGGTGGCCAAACACATCGGCCTTGATCTTCTGCGTGTCCGCCACCTCGAACATGGCGCTGTCGTTGAACACCGCGCCGGCGTCGCCCACCTGGCCGCCGCTCTCGGCGTAGAACGGGGTCTCGTCGAGCACCACCACACCGTGCTGTCCGGCGCGGAGTTCGGTGGCGGCCACGCCATCGACATACAAGGCCACCACCTTGGTGGGCTGCGTCAGGCAGTCATAACCGACGAACGTATTGCCCTCGCCGCTGTACTCCAGCGCGCGGTCTTGTCTGAACTTGCCGGCGGCACGCGCCTGGGCTTTTTGTTTGTCCATGGCCGTGTGAAAACCCACCTCGTCCACGCTCAGTTCGCGCTCACGGCAAACGTCTTGCGTCAGGTCCAGCGGGAAACCATAGGTATCGTGAAGCTTAAAGGCCACCTCACCCGGCAGCACCTTGGTCTCGTCATCGGCCAGCGCGGTGTCGAGTATTTCCATGCCCACTTCCAGCGTCTCGAAGAAGCGCTCTTCCTCGGCCTTCAGCACCTCGGTAATGCGTTTTTCCTGGGCTGCAAGACTCGGATAGGCCTCCCCCATCAGCGCCACCAGATCCGCCACCAGCTTGTGAAAGAACGGCGTCTTTTGGCCCAGCTTGTAGCCATGGCGGATGGCGCGGCGGATGATGCGGCGCTGCACGTAACCACGGCCCTCGCTGCCAGGAATCACACCGTCACTCACCAGAAAAGCGGTGGCACGAATGTGGTCGGCGATCACGCGCAGGCTCTTGTTGGCCAGGTCGGTGCACCCGGTCTCGCGCGCGGCGGCCTTCACCAGTGCATCAAAAATATCAATCTCGTAGTTGCTGTGTACGTGCTGCAGGATGGCAGCCAGGCGCTCCAGGCCCATGCCGGTGTCCACGCACGGGGCGGGCAAGGGTTTGACGCTGCCGTCTGGCTGCATGTCGAACTGCATGAACACGTGGTTCCAGATTTCGATGTAGCGGTCACCGTCTTGTTCGGGGCTGCCGGGCGGACCGCCGGGGATGCCGGGGCCGTGGTCGTAGAAGATTTCGCTGCACGGCCCGCACGGGCCGGTATCGGCCATCATCCAGAAGTTGTCCGACATGTACTTGCTACCCTTGTTGTCGCCGATGCGCACGACGCGCTCGGGGGGCAGACCAATTTCCTTGGTCCAGATGTCGTAGGCCTCGTCGTCGTCGATGTAGACGGTGGCCCACAGCTTGTCGGCGGGCAGCATGTAGACCTGGGTCAGCAGCTCCCAGCCCCACTTGAGCGAATCGCGCTTGAAGTAGTCGCCAAAGCTCCAGTTGCCCAACATCTCAAAGAAGGTATGGTGGCGCGCGGTGTAACCCACGTTTTCCAGGTCGTTGTGTTTGCCACCGGCACGCAGACAGGCCTGCACCGAAGCGGCGCGCACGTAGGAGCGCTTGTCGGTGCCCAGGAACACATCCTTGAACTGCACCATGCCGGAGTTGACAAACATCAGCGTTGGGTCGTTGCCCGGCACCAGCGGACTGCTGGCGACCACGGTGTGGTCTTTCGAGGCAAAGAAATCCAGAAAGATCTTGCGAATGTCAGCAACGGTGATCGGTGTCGTGGAAGTGGTCATGTCAGCGTTCAGTTGGAAGTCGTGGGTAAGAGAAGTTCGTATTTCAAGCCGGCGAAACGGGTGAAGTCGCGATCAAACGTGGTCAACCTTGCATTGTGCTCAATTGCCAGCGCGGCCAAATGCGCGTCGGTGGTGAGGTTGCCAGCGGTGCCTGCGGCCAACAGCAGCCGAGCCAGAATACCGCCGTGCCGCTCGGACGGATGCAGGACGCGGGCATGCGGATGATTGAGCCAAGCTTCCACCACGCCCAAAGCGGCATCCACCGCCAGCGGTGACGCCATCACCCCGGCGCGTGTGGACAGACGCACAAAGCCCAGCAGAACAACCCACGCCAGCCCGACCCCCACCACGTCGTCAAAGGCTTTTTCCAACCAGGCGTTGGCTTGAGTGTGTTGTGGGCTGCTGCGGTTCACCGCATAAAGCAGCACGTTCAGATCGGGCAACCTCATGCGCTCAGCGCCATTTTCTTGAGGTGTTCCAAGTCTTCCAGCTCGCCGGCCAGTTGGTTGGCCTTGGTCAGGTCCACACTGGCTTCACCCATGGCATAGGTCTGCTGAACAAAGTGGGGCACCGCGTCGGCACCGCGTGTGCTGCTGTAGGGCACGATACGCGCCACCGGCTTGTTGTGACGCGTGATGACCACTTCTTCGCCGGCTTCGGCGCGCGCCACATACTCGCTCAAATGCGTTTTGGCTTCAAACAGTCCGACAGCGTTCATAGAAAAATAATCTGGTTGATTCAACCAAATTTTATCACTATCCCAGCTTGGCGCAGTGAACTGGCGTGCGCCCAAAAGAGCGCGCAGCGAGCCTCTTGGCACCGACTTTGCGGGATACGCAACAGCCGCCCATCACGGGACTGGCAAAGCCGCTCTCGCAATACAGATGTGATAGCATCAAACATCAAACATCAAACATCGCGGAGCAACGTCATGCGCACAACACTCGATATTGACGACGACGTTCTGTTTGCCGCAAAGGAAATTGCCAGGCGCGACAAGAAGACGCTGGGGCAGACCATCAGCGAACTCGCTCGACGGGCCTTCGCTGGCACGCCACACAACTCGCCAGCTACCGGTCCAGGCCTGAACGCAGCCCCAGTGATCGCATCCGAGCCGCTGGCTGCCTACGGCATCAATCCCCTGCCCTCGCGCGGTGGGATCGTCAGCAACGAGCTGATTGATCGTCTGCGTGACGCCGAGGGCGTTTGATGCGCGCTTTGCTTGACATCAATGTGCTGATTGCCCTGCACGACCGGGACCACGTGCACCACGCGCACGCATCGAGCTGGCTCGCTGCCAACATGGCGCAGGGCTGGGCGAGCTGCCCCTTGACGCAAAACGGATGCCTGCGCATCATGAGCCAGAGCGGCTACAGCAATCCGCAGCCGCTCTCTGTTTTGATGCCCATGCTGCAACGCTCCACCACCAATGCGCATCACCACTTCTGGAGCGACGACATCAGTCTGCTCGACGCGGCGCGCTTCAATCAGGGGTTTATGCACAGTCCACGGCAACTCACGGACCTCTACCTGCTTGGACTGGCGGTCAAGCAAGGTGCCCGGCTGGTCAGTTTTGACCAGCGCATACCGCTCAGCGCCGTTCAAGGCGCATCAACCCGCAACCTCGTGACACTTTGACACCGGCGCGCAGGCAATGTCCTGGCCACTTCATCGTATTTGACCCGTCTCAACCAGCTTGACACTACCGGTTGCGATGGCTGCGCGACTGCTCCCGCGCCAACTCGATGAACTCAATCACCACCGGGCGGCTGCGCGAACCTCGGCGCCAGACCAGGCCAACATCAATGCTGGGCACCGCGTCGCGCAGCGTGCGCACCTCGATGTGGTCGGCGTCCAGTGTCCAGGGGCGGTACAGAAAGTCCGGCAACACGGTGATCCCGGCGCCAATGCCCACCAGCGATCGCACTGCTTCCAGGGAGGACGTGCGCATCAAGACCGGTGGATGCAGCCCATGGCGCGACCACAAGGCGCTGAGCACACTCTCGACGCGATCCGCCTCCAGCACCACTTGCGGATAGCCCGCACACTCGGCCAGGGTCAGTTCAGGCTTCTCGGCCAAGGCATGGCTCGATGCCATCCAGACCCGACTCGGTGAACTGGTGAGTTCTTCCACCACCAGGGCTTGCGGATCGCCGAGCGCATTGGAGACCATGATCGCCAGATCGACCTCGCCATTGATCAGCAAATGCTCCAGGAACTGGGGCGAGTCCTCCACCACCGACACATTGACCGACGGGTGCGAACGCTGAAAGCGCGAGAACAAGTCGGCCAGGTAGTAGCCGGCGACCAGGCTGGTCACGCCAATCGTCAGATTGCCAGTGAGCGTCTCGGCCCGGCCACGTGTCAGCTCGGCAGCCTCCGCGACCGACGCGATGACTTTGCGCGCGCTGGACTGAAAACGGTGCCCCTCCTGGGTCAGCACCATCCCTTTGGAGCTGCGCTCAAACAAACGCACACCCAGCGCCGTTTCGAGCTCCTGCACGCTTTTGGTGACAGCCGACTGGGCGATGTTGATCATGCGGGCTGCGGCCGCGACTGACGCCGTCTCGGAGACCGCGAGAAAGTAACGAAACTGCTTGAGTGTGATGTGGCGGTGCATGCCCGTTCCAAAGCGCTTGATATCGGAAAAATATACGGGTTTGCCCTAGATATCTGATTTCGAGATCGAAAGGGCTTCGAATATTGAACTTCGCAAGCCGCCCTGTCAAGGCTACATTCGCGCTGCTATGTGGTGCCAGCAAGGGCATTCGCCACGCTGGAAGTCGATTAACCTGAACGGAGTGTTTCCATGAAATTCCTGAACTATGCGGCGGTGGCCCTGGGCCTGATGGCCATCGGCAGCGCCAGCCTGGCGCAACCGGCGGCGCAGAAACTCGGCAAGGGCGAGGGCCAAGTCGACATCGTGGCCTGGGCTGGCTACATCGAGCGCGGCGCGACCGACAAGAACTTTGACTGGGTCACAGGTTTCGAGAAAACTACCGGCTGCAAGGTCAACGTCAAGACTGCCGGCACCTCCGATGAGATGGTGGCGCTGATGAACGAAGGCGGCTTCGACTTGGTCACCGCTTCGGGCGATGCCAGCACCCGGCTGATCCGCGGCAAGAAGGTGCGTGCCATCAATGTCAACCTGATTCCCAGCTACAAGAACATCGATGCCCGGCTGCAAAAGGCGCCCTGGCACTATGAGAACAACACCCACTACGGCGTGCCCTACCAGTGGGGCTGGAACGTGCTGATGTACAACACCAAAGTCTTCGGCGACAAAAAGCCCGACAGTTGGAGCGTGGTGTTTGAAGAACAGAACCTGCCTGACGGCAAGAGCAACAAGGGGCGCGTGCAGGCCTTTGACGGCCCGATCTACATTGCCGACGCGGCGCTGTACCTGATGAAGAAAAACCCGTCGCTGGGCATCAAAGACCCCTACGAACTCAACGAGACGCAGTACAAGGCGGCGCTGGACCTGCTGCGTGGCCAACGCAAGCTGGTGGGCAAATATTGGCACGACACCTTTGTGCAGATTGACGACTTCACCAACGAGGGTGTGGTGGCGTCGGGCAGTTGGCAGTTCCAGGCCAACATCCTGGGCTCCAAGAAGGCACCGATTGCCACCGTGATCCCGGTCGAAGGCGCCACCGGCTGGGCCGACTCCACCATGATGCATGTCGAGGCCAAACACCCCAACTGCGCCTACCTGTGGATGGAGCACTCGCTCAACCCCAAACTGCAAGGCGACCTGTCGGCCTGGTTTGGTTCGGTGCCTGCCGTACCCGCCGCCTGCAAGGGCAATGCACTGCTGGGCGACGGCGGCTGCGAGCGCCAAGGTTTCAAGGACTTTGACCGTATCTCCTTCTGGAAAACACCCACCAGCCAATGCAAAACGCAAAACAACCAGTGCGTGCCTTACCACAAGTGGGCGTCTGACTACATTGCGGTGCTGGGCGGTCGCTGATCCTTCCGATTGGTCTTGCCGAACGCACCAGACCATGCACACTGAACCGAAGCGAGCCGTGGATTGCGGCTCGGGGGCCGCAATGACAGCCCTTCGTTGTCATTGCGGGCTCGACCCGCAATCCACACCGCGCACGCCCAGGGGCAGTCATGAATGATCAACATCCCGGTAAGAAGGTCTGCCCCCCATGACAGCGGCTGTGAGTTTGCGCGACGTGTCGTGCCTGTTCCGTTCAGCGGGCAAGTCGGTCCAGGCGGTGGATCGCGTCAGCCTGGACGTGGAGCCTGGCGAGTTCTTTACGCTGCTGGGTCCGTCGGGATCGGGCAAGACCACCTGCCTGCGCATGATTGGTGGCTTTACCCTGCCCACCAGCGGCCACATCGCGATTGACGGAGCCGATGTCAGCCAACAGCCGCCTTATGCGCGCCCGGTCAATACCGTGTTTCAGGATTACGCCTTGTTCCCGCACATGTCGATTCTGGACAACGTGGCCTACGGCCTGATGGTTCGGGGGGTGGACCGGCACACGCGCCACCGGCGCGCCCACACCTTGTTGGAGACCGTGCAACTGCCCGACCTGGCGCTGCGCAGGCCCGGCCAGTTGTCGGGCGGGCAGCGTCAGCGCGTGGCGCTGGCCCGCGCGCTCATCAACGAGCCAAAGGTGTTGCTGCTGGACGAACCCCTGGGCGCGCTGGACCTGAAGCTGCGCGAGCAGATGCAAAGCGAACTCAAAAGCCTGCAGCGCAAGCTGGGCATCACCTTCATCTTCGTCACGCACGACCAGCACGAAGCGCTGTCGATGAGCGACCGCATCGGAGTCTTCAACAAGGGGCGACTGGAGCAAATCGCCACCCCCGCCGATTTGTACAACCGGCCCGCCACGCGTTTCGTGGCCGAGTTCGTCGGAACCGCCAATGTGCTGCGGGGCCACGATGCCCTGCAGTTTGGGGCGAACCCGGCGATCATGATCCGCCCCGAACAAATCCACATCGGGTTCGGCACCGAAGCCCCCGACCGCGCGTTCGCTTGCACCCACGGCGTGGTGCGAGAGGTACAGTTCTTCGGCTCGTTCTGGCGGGTCACGGTGCAGCGCGCGCCAGGCTTGGCGCCGATGCTCGCTGACCTACCGGTACACAGCGCCGCGCAGGCGCCCAGCACCGGCGCCGTGGCTCACCTGTACTGGGATTCGTCCGCGGCGCACCCGATCACGGACCCTGCCGTGGCGGGCGAACCAAGCGCGTCATGAAGCTGGCTGCTGCCACCCTGCCCGCGCCGCCGGGCCTAGGCAATCAACTGTCCACCCTGCTGTACACGCGGCGCGGCCTGTTGCTGGCGCTGCTGCTGGTGCCGCCCATGCTGTGGTTCGGGGTGATCTACCTCGGATCGCTGTTCAGCCTGCTGGCCAACAGCTTCTTTCGTCTGGACGACTTCACCGGCCAGGTGGTGCGCGAAGTGGGGCTGGGCAACTTCGTGGAGATTTTCACACCCACCAACCTCGACGTGGCGCTGCGCAGCACCGTGATGGCGATTCTGGTCACCCTGGCCTGCGCCGTGATCGGGTTTCCGATCGCCTACTACATGGCACGCCATGCGCGCGGCGCCCAGAAAGCACTGCTCTACGTGGCAGTGATGCTGCCGCTGTGGTCCAGCTACGTGGTGCGCCTGTATGCCTGGAAATTGCTGCTGGCCAAAGAGGGCGCCATATCCTGGGTCTTGCAGAGCCTGCACCTGCAGTGGCTGCTGGACGCCCTCCTGAGTGTGCCTGTGGTGGGCGGCAGTTCACTAAGCTTCTCACCGCTGGGCACTTTCATCGTGTTTGTCTACATGTGGCTGCCGTTCATGATTCTGCCAATTCAGGCCGCCATCGAACGTGTCCCCGGCTCCTACCTGGAGGCCTCCAGCGACCTGGGCGCCACTCCGGCCCAGACCTTCCGCAAGGTGATTCTGCCGCTGGCCATGCCGGGCGTGGCGGCGGGCTCGATCTTCTCGTTCTCGTTGACGCTGGGCGACTACATCATTCCGCAGGTGATCGGCAACTCCACGCTCTACATCGGCCAGGTGGTGTACCGCCAGCAGGGCGTAGCGGGCAACCTGCCGTTTGCCGCGGCCTTCTCGCTGGTGCCGATTCTGATCATCGCTGTGTACTTGTGGCTGGCCAAACGCAAGGGAGCGTTCGATGCGCTCTGATCTGACCATGAAACCGTCAAGCCCCACACGAGGCGCCTCGCTGGGCTTGAAAGTCGCCACCTGGGCCGGCATTTTGTTCCTGCACATCCCGCTGGCGCTGATCATCCTGTACGCCTTCAGCAGTGAAGACAAGAGCTACGTGTTTCCACCGCCGGGGCTGACCACGCAATGGTTTGGCGTCGCGCTGGAGCGCCAGGACGTGTGGGACGCCATGCGCCTGTCGTTCCAGATCGCCTTGCTCGCCACCGGCATCGCCATCGTGCTGGGAACCCTGGCTGCGGGTGCCCTGGCGCGCACCCAGTTTTTTGGCCGCGAAGCCATCAATCTGCTGCTGATTCTGCCGATTGCCATGCCCGGCGTCATCACCGGCATTTCGCTGCGCTCAGCCTACCACGCCATGGACATCCCGTTCAGCTTCTGGACCATCGTGATTGGGCACGCCACGTTTTGCGTGGTGGTGGTTTACAACAACGCGGTGGCGCGCTTGCGCCGCATCAGCCCTTCGCTGCTGGAAGCCTCGATGGACCTGGGCGCCAATATGTTTCAAACCTTCCGTTACGTGCTGTTGCCGCAGCTCGGCTCGGCACTGCTGGCCGGCGGGTTGCTGGCGTTTGCCCTGAGTTTTGACGAGGTGATTGTCACCACCTTCACCGCCGGGCAGCAAACCACGCTGCCAATCTGGATGCTGCAAGAGCTGATTCGCCCGCGCCAGCGACCGGTCACCAATGTGGTGGCGGTGATCATGATCGCTTTGACCTTCGTCCCCATCGTTGCCGCGTATTGGCTGACCCGTTCCGACGAAGACAGCCAAAGGCGCTGAGCCCAATGTCCTCCAACCTTACCCACCTTCCAGAACCGCCGCCAGGAGCAAAGCCCATGGAACACCCCACTCAAGCCCCCGTGCAGTTTCTCACCGACCTGTTGATTGACCATCAGTTGGTCAAAGGCGAGGGGCCGGATGAAGCGATCCTCAACCCGGCCACCGGTGAAGTCTTGTGCATGGTCGCGGAAGCCTCGCAGGAGCAGGTCAACCGCGCCGTCTCGGCGGCCAACCGGGCCTTTCAGAGCTGGTCCCAGACGACACCAGCCGAGCGCGCCGGCCTGCTGCTGAAGCTGGCCGACGTGATCGAGGCGCACAGCGAACAGTTCGCGCGGCTCGAATCATTGAACTGCGGCAAACCGTATGCCCGCGCCCTGGGCGACGAAATACCGGCCATCGCGGACTGTTTTCGCTACTTTGCCGGTGCCGCGCGCTGCATGACCGGCTCGATTGCAGGCGAATACCTGGGCGGCCATACCAGCATGATCCGGCGCGATCCGATCGGCGTGGTGGCCTCGATTGCGCCCTGGAACTACCCGCTGATGATGGCCGCTTGGAAGACCGCGCCGGCGCTGGCGGCAGGCAACACGGTGGTGCTCAAACCCAGCGAACAGACACCGCTGACCGCCTTGCTGTTTGCCCGGCTGGCGGCGGAGATCCTGCCCAAAGGCGTGCTCAACGTGGTGTGCGGCCGAGGTGTCAACGTCGGGCAGCCGCTGGTCGAACACGCGCAGGTTCGCATGGTGTCGGTAACCGGCGATGTGGCGACCGGGCGCAAGATCTTGCAGGCGGCTTCGGGCACTCTCAAACGCACCCACCTCGAACTCGGCGGCAAGGCGCCGGTGATCGTTTTTGACGACGCCAACCTGGACGAAGTCGTGGCCGGGGTGCGCACCTTTGGCTACTACAACGCCGGTCAGGACTGCACCGCCGCCTGCCGCATCTATGCCGGCCCGAAGATTCACGACAAACTGGTGGCCGAGCTGACCTCCGCCGTCGCCACGCTGAAGATGGGCACGCAGGACGAAGACGGTGTCGAGTTAGGCCCGCTGATCTCGGACCGTCAACGCAATCGGGTGGCCAGCTTTGTCGAACGCGCCCAGATGGCTGGCCACATGGAGGTGACCACGGGTGGCAAGCTGCGCCAGGGAGCGGGCTTTTTCTATGAGCCCACGGTGATCGCTGGCGCCCGCCAAGAAGACGAAATCGTGCAGCGCGAGGTGTTCGGGCCGGTGGTGTCGGTGACCCGTTTCACCGACGCCGATCAAGTGGTGGGCTGGGCCAACGACTCCGAGTACGGCCTGGCATCGAGCGTCTGGACCCAGGATGTAAGCCGCGCCATGCGCGTCGCCAAGCAACTGCAATATGGCTGCACCTGGATCAATACACACTTCATGCTGGTCAATGAGATGCCGCATGGCGGACTGAAGTCGTCCGGCTACGGCAAGGACATGTCGATGTACGCGCTGGAGGACTACACCGTGGCGCGCCACGTGATGGTCAAGCTGTAACCCCACGCGCCGCCGGGTGCGGCCTCTCAAGCCACCGGACAGCGCTCACCGAGAAAGGCCAACAGCCGTGCATCGTCTTAGAAAGCTACATTGACGCGTATCCAGGGGCTAACCGTGAGCTCGGCGCCAAACAGGTGCCCGGGTCCCAGCAGGATGTCCTGCTCACTGGCCTTGTAAGCGAGTTCGGCCGCGTCGGCTACAGTGGTCGGCACTGCTTGTCGCAACCCATTTGAAAGCACCTCCATGCAACGCGAACCCAACCTGACCAATGCCGCCTTGATGGCGCGGCGCCAAGCCGCCATTGCCCGTGGCGTCGGCCAAAGCCACGAAGTGTTCATCGCCAAGGGCGAGAATGCCGAGATCTGGGATGTCGAAGGCAAACGCTACATCGACTTCGCTGGCGGCATCGCCGTGCTCAACACCGGACACCGCCACCCAGCCGTGATCGAGGCGGTCAAAGCGCAACTCGATCTCTACACCCACACCTGCTTCCAGGTGCTGGCCTATGAACCGTATGTGGAGCTGGCCGAGCGCATCAACGCGCTGGCGCCGGGCGACTTCGCCAAGAAGACGCTGTTTCTGAGCACCGGCGCCGAAGCGGTGGAAAACGCCGTCAAGATCGCCCGCGCCTACACCAAGCGCTCCGGCGTGATTGCCTTCACCAGCGGCTACCATGGCCGCACCCTGCTGACGCTGGGTCTGACCGGGAAGGTGGCGCCCTACAAGATCGGCTTCGGTCCGTTTCCCGCGGAAGTCTTTCACGCGCAGTTCCCCAATGCCTTGCACGGCGTCAGCGTCGATGACGCCATGGCGTCGATCGAATTGGTATTCAAGAACGATATCGAAGCCAGCCGCGTGGCGGCCATCATCATCGAGCCGGTGCAGGGTGAAGGTGGCTTTAACGTCGCGCCGCCTGAGTTCTTGCAGCGCCTGCGTGCCCTGTGCGACCAGCATGGCATCGTGCTGATCGCCGACGAGATCCAGACCGGCGCCGGGCGCACCGGTACCTGGTTTGCCATCGAGCAAAGCGGCGTGGCGTCGGACCTGATCACCATGGCGAAGTCGATGGCCGGCGGCTTCCCGATCGCAGCCGTGGTCGGCCGCGCCGAGGTGATGGACGCGCCCGCTCCCGGCGGTCTGGGTGGCACCTATGCCGGAAGCCCGATCGCCTGCGCGGCAGCGCTGGCGGTGCTCGACGTGTTCGAGCAAGAAAACCTGCTGGAGCGCAGTCGCAATCTGGGCCAACACCTGCACGCGCGGCTGAACGCCATGGCCGCCAAGCAGCCCTGCATCGCCGAGGTGCGTGGGCTGGGCGCCATGGTAGCGATCGAACTCTGCCGACACGGCGACGTCCACCAGCCCGATGCCGACCTGACCAAACGAATCGTGCAAGAAGCCACCCGGCGCGGCCTGGTGCTGCTGTCCTGCGGGACCTATGGCAACGTGATCCGTATCCTGGTGCCACTGACCGCCGCCGACGCGCTGGTCAACGAAGGGCTGGACATTCTCGAAGCCTCGCTGGTAGCCGCGTTGGCGATCTGATCGTCACGCCAAACCGCACGGGCGTGGTCAGCCGCTAAACTGCGTTTTTTCAGGACTGCATCATGGACATGAAGACCTCGCCCCTCGCCCTGCTCAAAGACCCGACCCTGCTCAAGACCGATGCCTTGATCAACGGCCAGTGGGTCGCGGGTTCCACGCGCTTCGCGGTGGACGATCCGGCCACCGGGGCACACCTGGCCGATGTGGCCAACCTGGGGCCGGCCGAAGCGCAAGCGGCGATAGCCGCCGCCAACGCCGCCTGGCCGGCGTGGCGCGGCAAGACCGCCAAGGAACGCAGCATCATCCTGCGCAAGTGGTTTGACCTGCTGATGGCCAACCAGGACGACTTGGGGACCATCATGACCGCCGAGCAAGGCAAACCCTTGCCCGAGGCCAAAGGCGAAGTGGCCTACGGCGCGAGCTTTGTCGAGTGGTTTGCCGAAGAGGCCAAGCGCATCAACGGCGAGACGCTGCCGCAATTCGACAACACCCGCCGCCTGATGGTGCTCAAGCAGCCCATTGGTGTGTGCGCCGCCATCACACCCTGGAACTTCCCGCTGGCCATGATCACCCGCAAGGTGGCGCCAGCGCTGGCGGCCGGTTGCACGGTGATCATCAAACCGGCCGAGTTGACCCCGCTCACCGCCCTGGCTGCGGCCGAACTGGCCATGCGCGCGGGCATTCCGGCGGGCGTGCTCAACATGATCACGGCAGACGCCAGCAACAGCATTGCCGTGGGCAAAGTGTTGTGCGCCAGCGATGTGGTGCGCCACATCAGCTTCACCGGCTCCACCGAGGTGGGCCGCATCCTGATGGCCCAGAGCGCGCCAACGGTCAAGAAAATGTCGCTTGAACTGGGTGGCAATGCGCCCTTCATCGTGTTCAACGATGCAGACATCGACAGCGCGGTGGAAGGCGCCTTTGCCAGCAAATACCGAAACGCCGGCCAAACCTGCGTCTGCTCGAATCGCCTGTATGTGCAAGAAGGTGTTTACGACGAGTTTGTGCAGAAGTTCGCTGCCAAGGTCAGGACCGCCAAGGTCGGCAACGGGTTCGATGAAGGCGTCAACCAGGGCCCGCTGATCGAGGAAGCCGCGCTGGTCAAGGTGCAGCGCCACGTGGATGACGCCGTGGCCAAGGGCGGCCGTGTCCTGGTGGGTGGCAAGCGCCTGAACGGCATGGGCAGCGGCCAGTTCTTCGAGCCCACGGTGGTGGCCGACGCCACCGCCGACATGTTGTGTGCCAAGGAAGAAACCTTTGGCCCGTTTGCGCCGGTGTTCAAGTTCAAGACCGAACAAGAGGCCGTGGACGCCGCCAACAACACCGAGTTCGGCCTGGCCAGCTACTTCTACAGCCGAGACGTGGGCCGCATTTTCCGTGTCGCCGAAGCCTTGGAATACGGCATGGTCGGCATCAACGTCGGCATTCTGGCCACCGAGCACGTGCCCTTTGGCGGCGTCAAGCAATCCGGTCTGGGCCGCGAAGGCTCGCACCACGGCATGGACGACTATGTGGAGATCAAGTACCTGTGTTTGGGTGACATCCTGAAATAGGTCGAGCCTCTAACCATCGCCGCGCTTCACGCCATGAGTCGCGCGATGTGCGCAATCAACTCGTCCTCGGGATAGGGCTTGTCCATCACCACGCTGACGCCGGCCTCGGTGGCCCGGGCGCCTATCGTCGCGCTATTGGAACTGATCATGATGATGGGGATGTGAGCCGTGCGCGTCTGCTCGCGCATGTGGCGCGTCAACTCAAATCCGTCCAGTCCGGGCATTTCCACGTCGGTGATCAGAACATCGGGCATGCTGTTGTCGATCTGCGCGGCGGCATCCGCGCCGTCTTCGGCCATCACCACCTGATAGCGATGCTTGGCGAGCAAACGGCTGGTCTTGATTCGCACCACTTTGGAATCGTCGGCGATCATCACCACCGTCTGCTCGGGTGGTTTGGGCTCCTTAACCACGGCCACAGTGGCTGCTGCCTGGGCCAACTGTTCGGCTTCAAGGCGTGCCTCCCACTCAGCAGCTTCTCGCTCGGCCTCAACTCGGGCGGCGGCTTCGGCCGCCTCCAGCGCGGCTGCGGCATGAGCCGCAGCTTCAGCCGCTTCGGCCGCTTCACGCTCGGCGGCAGCACGAGCAGCCGCTTGCGCAGCTTGACGCTCAACCTCAAGACGGGCAGCGACTTCGGCAGCTTCTCGCTTGGCCGCAGATTGCGCCGCCGCTTCCACCGCTTCACGATCTGCCGACGCCCGAGCCGCAACTGCAGCCGCTTCGCGCGCAGCTTCAATGTGGAGAGCGAGTTCATCGCTAATGCATGCTACGGCCTCCTCTGCTTCATCCGCTCTGCGCTCCGCAGCCCGGGCGCGTTGTCTTTCGCGCCAAAGCAAGGGAACCAGGACTATGGCTACCAGCACGCCTGGGGCGATCATCCACAGAAGATCTACGTTCACTCATCAACTCCTACTGAATTCGGCCAAATTGGCCCACACGCCGGGTGACGGGCACACACCCGGAAGCATGATGCCGCTTGCCCAGCCATATTGCAATCATCGAATCACACCGTAACAAACCGGACACCAGGCAGCCTGGCAATTGCGATTGCTTCGCACCACGGCCTCGACGACTATGTGGAGATCAAGTACCTGTGTTTGGGTGACATCCTGAAATAGGACCCCTCCACCGGCCGCCTCAGTGCGGGCCGGGTTTGATCTTCGACCGCCTCCACAGTCGCAGCAACAGCAGCACCAAGGGTGTCACATGCATCAGCAGGTCGAAGACATCCAGCGGACGAGTCAGCGCGCCGGCTGACAGCATTCGAAGCTTTTCAACCAGGTGAGGCTCCGGCGACACGGGTGCGATGGCCAGCCACGCGGCGAGCACTATCAGCAAAGGCAGGGGAAAACGGTCCAGCCAGGTCATTGAATCTGAGCCTCTTAATTGCGATCAACAAGCCGCCATTAGATCAGGCCAGTCGGGCTTCAGTCGCCATGACCCAGAACAACCGTTTGCACGCCAGGGGACAGCCTGGGCCCTGGCCATGGTGGCGGACGCACCGGGTCGCCACGGCGCGTGAATCTGGCCGCAAGAGGGCTCCGGTTATAGAAGACTCCGGTTTGACTACAGGGAGGGTGGCGGCTAGTATTACAGGTGTAATAACGAAAGGCCGCCCATGCACATCCTCAAACTGACTCAGATTGGCAATTCAGTTGGCATCGTGTTGCCCAAAGAAGCACTTTCGCGCCTTAAGCTGAGCAAGGGTGAGACGGTGTTTCTGACCGAAACACCCGAGGGCTACACGCTGACGCCCTATGACCCAGCGCTGGAAGAAGAAATCGAGGCGGGCCGTGCGTTCATGCGCGAGTACCGGGACACCTTTCACCAGCTTGCCAAATGAGCTGGCGCTGGATCACCAAGTCCGCCCTTTTGCTGCTGCACGGCGAAAGCCTGGCCGAGCACGGTGGTGGCGCGGGCTTGCGCGACGAAGGTTTGCTTGACTCAGCCCTGGCCAAGCCCTTGAATGTGCTCGCCTACGCCGACCCCGGCCACCCGCCTGACTTGGCGACCTTGGCCGCGAGTTACTGCTTCGGCCTGGCCAAAAACCATGCCTTCGTGGACGGCAACAAACGCGCCGCATTCCTGGCAGCAGGTTTGCTTCTGCACCTTAACGGCCACCGTCTCGTCACCACACAGGCCGATGCCACGCAAACCATGCTCGGCGTCGCCGCCGGTGACGTGACCGAGGCAGCGTTTGCGGCATGGTTGCGTCAGCGTCTGGCGCCCCGTGCATGTAAACTACGGGCCGTGCGGGTGTAGTTCAATGGTAGCTCTACCGCCCTCTCTGAGAAGAGTATTGCTTTTTCAAAAGCCTACGGCAAAACCTACGGCGTCCAGCAAACTCAATTTGGGCTTTGCTCGACGCGAATCAATCTGTTTGTCTGTGCAAACGGCACCCGTGGCGTTTGCACGAATCCAGGGGTTGGCGCCGACCGGAAGGGCTGATCCAGCACAAAGGGGTCAACGACCGCCATAGACTGAAGCGCGGAAACCGACACGGCTTTCCCGCTGTAACGCAACGTTGCATCCATGAGCCAGGCAACAGCTCGATCATTGACCACCGAGATGGGTGATTTCCGAATCAAGCGCTTGCCCTTTTCAACTCGTTCGATGGCTCCCCAGTTGGCCTGCGATTGCAGAACCATGTTGGTCATCCGATACGTGCCCTCCCGCTCGCCGTAGAGCTCGCTCATGCGCCGGTGAACCTCCGCGGCCGCGCAGTCACCCTGAAGCGAGGACAGCCGACCCACCAACTCGGCTACCTTGCCAAAGAACGGGTACGTCGCGATGGCCATTCCCCAAGTGAGCGCGGCCACCGAGACGTCGGGGCATGTGCGGTGGATATCTACGCCACGATTTGCAAAGTCATCGAGCTCGGCACGCGGCTCCAACCAAAGACGATTGAGGACAGTACGCGTCTTCCTTCGAGCTGCCACGCCAAGGCCGGCAGCATCCAGCAGGTCATTCAGCGCATCGAGACTGGCCACACCTGCGCGCACATTCAGCGCAGCAGCCACCCAATCCAGCTGAATGAACCGGTCGAAGCCAATTTGAGGGGCCGTCGGAATCATTCAGTTCTACTCACATAACTAATCTTGACGAAAGACACCAACAGTTCTTCGACCGAGATGCCGCCGTGGACGACGGCTGGTTCTCCTTGCTGCATGAAGGCCGCGCGTCCTCCGGCGAATAAGATCATGAAGTTCGTCGGTAGTCCAGCGACGTCAAGACGGTAAGTGTTCGGATTTGCGGCCGCCGACTCGGACGCCAGGGTCTCGCTGCGGTAAGTCCGAACGCGCTCACCACGCAGCTCCGGGGCCACACCTTGGTTGGGTCGCCCCTGGCCAACCGCTTCCACATTGCCGTGGTCGGCGGTCAGGTAGACGTGGAAGCCATTGTCGAGCAGCAGCGAGAACAGTTGATCGACGAAGCCGCTCTCACACCAGCTCTCGATTTGGGTGGCGATGCCGCGCTTGCCCAATACGGCACCGTGCACGATCTCATCGACCATGTCCACCACAATGCCAGTAACCCTGATCAATGGTACTGAAATGGCAGCGCCCAGTTCCGCCAACTGATCCGTTCGCTTGATGGCCTTGCGGTACATGACCTCATTGGCACGCAGACCCTGGTCTTGCCAAAACCGCGACCACTGCGTCGGCTCTGGCGAGGTGGACTCGATCGTGTCGGCGAACTCTCGTGGTTTGAGTCCAGAGAACAGCGCCTGCCGGGATACCGACGTGAAGGTTGGAAGCCAGGCAAAGCACGCGCCTTCCTCGAACCCGAACTTGGGCGCTCGCTTGGCCAGGGCCTCGCGGATCTGAACTGACTGGCCGACGGCAAGTCCATCGAACACAAGCAGGGCAATCTTTGCCAGGAACTAAACGCTGCTGTGGGTCTAAAGACTGCTCATGGGAATAAATCGCTGGTTCGACCCCACGGCTTCAATGGGCCGTTCAGCCCATATTCCCACAACCAACGATGGCAACAAGCACGACTGGAGTAGCAAGCGCCCGCTGCAGCACCCAACCAAGGACGTGCCATTCGCGCGTGGCTAGTTGGGCCCGTCATCTACGCCCGCCGCCATTGCTTCATTGATGACCCGCTCGGCCTGTTCCAACAGTTCCGCAGCATGTCCGCGCGCAAGCAGTTGTTTGCGGCGACCCTTTGACAGCACCAGTCCGTTCTGGAGACACGAGCGCACCAGGAACACCAAGTCATTGTTGTTCATGTCAATGGCATCGTTGACCGCCCGGAACGCCACGTCGAATCGCTGGATGAATTCGCTTTCGAGCTGCAGGTCATGCACCAGCGCTTCGCGGGCCATTCGTAGTCCGAACTCAACACACTCCGTGGCATCCCAGTAACGGTAGATCTCGGGCTCGCCAGTGAAGCGTGCGTCAATGCGTACGTCATCGATGGCAGTCACCTGCCACAGAGCGCGAGCTGGCTTTGAAAACGACTGCAAGCATTGCAGGTACTGGTCCTCATGCCGTTTGATGGCGATGGAAATGGGCAGCACCAGTCCGTTGGGCAGCCTTCCATTGGCGCAGACCACTTTGTGAAACAGGAACCGGGAGAGTCTGCCGTTGCCATCCATGAATGGATGGGCAAAGACAAATGCGAAGCTGACCAGCGCTCCGCGGATCAGGGGATCGAGGGCACTGTTTTGGTCGTTTGCCAAAGCCATGATCTCTTCCATGACCGACATCAATTGGTCCGGGGCGGGCGGCAAATAGGTGACGCCAATGGAGCCAGGCAGCGCGTTTCGAAGCCAATTCTGCTCGGTCCGGAACTGCAAAGCCTTGTCGACCGGATTGGCGACAGCCAGGGTCTGAAGCGCCACCAGGTAGTCCTCTGACACGGGCTCAGTCTCATGCGCCCGGGCGAGTAACGATGCGAAGGCCTCTGCTTTGTCTTGAGTTGGGCGCTCGTTCTCAATCGCGTACGAGCCCTGCGTTTCACTGAGATAGGTCCACCGCACCGCACGGTCCAGGACCGACGGGTTCAGACCTGACACAAATGCCTTTGTAGCCGCAACGATGTTGCTCGCAAGCAGTTCCTGCAGCGAAGGCGTCCGCCGCACAGTTGGACAGTACTGCGGTGACCCGATGCCGTTGAAGTCAATGCGCCAACGAGTGTTTCGTTGAGTCTTCCCTGTAACGAAGTACTTTGGATCGAACAGCAGTGCATACGGCCCCGTAGCGGGAGGTGCCCCCTCGATCGGGGCGCCGTTCACTATTTCCCATAGATACGCGATCTGGCGCAAGTAAGCGCTGCTTGGGCTGTTTGCGAACGCAGTTGCGACCACTTCAGCAGCAATCTTCTTGAGGGTCAGCATCGCCGCTTGCAGTTGCAGGCCTTCATGCTTCAAGGCAAACTGGAGATGGTCCAGCGGCGCATCGCCGGACGGCGCCACATTTGCCGGAACAGCGAGGTAGTCCTGCAGTGGTGTGACCCGGGTTACCGAAGCGACCTTGGCTACCCTGCTCAAGGGAAACGCAGTTGTGTTGAGTTGCTCCCGCAGAAACTCATATCCGACGACGCGGTGGGTCACTTTTTCCTCCGATGAATGCAGTATTTTCTACGTTTTCAGAGAAATGGCAAGAAAATTCTCCGTCGTGAGTACTCCCGTGATACCGTTCCAGTGGGCCACGAACTGCCTGAGGTCCCTGTCGATCAGGCCGACCCCCTCACTGCATTCCCCAATCTGTCGATCAGCGTCACCAACACGGCGCCCCACGCTTTGCTGCTAACCGCAGGCAAGGCGGAGGCGAACCTCTTGGCAGCAATCAACCTCACGCTCTCATCGACCCTACCAAGTTGAGATCTGATCAGCCTCTGAGCATGGCGGTTCAGGGCGAACTGATCATTCAACTGAATCGCCAACCAATCGAGCAATAGAGCCCAAGCGGTTTCTCGGCCCCCTACTTTCTCTGCCAAGACTGAAAGCAGTTTGACGAGGCCCTTGTCGATCTCCCAATTGAACAGATGTTGCAGCGCTTCGTCAAAGTCCTTGGCTGTGAGGGCAACTTCGTTCAGCGCGTCCAACAGCTCGCTCGGCGACACGGCTGGCATCGAGCCCACGCCATCCTCCCGCTTGCGCAAGAACGCCGGAATTTCATAATCATCCATGGCGCCGGCCGCCACTGCATCGATCTTGCCGGCTGCCGTTGAAGGCCGGTCACCCGTTCGCCAGACGGCCGGGCTAGCCATCGCCATGCTCACCGGTGCTGGACTCGCTGCAAGGAGGGCGCTTGACGACAGGCGCCTGCTGTAGAGCACCTGGTTATCCTGAACCGATCCTGCCCCGCCCCAGCCGGCGGCCTGCATGTGGGCTACTTGCTCCAGCACAGGAAGACCGCTTGCCTTGTCTCCTTGCTGGCGAACATGGACCAGTATCAGGTTGGTCAGATCGGTGACCAGTTGATAGCGCAGCGCCAGTTCCAGTCGCTGCGGCACTGACTCGGCCACCTTGGGATCAGGTCGCGCAATGCTGTCAAACTGTGCGGCGCCGGCCAGGCGTGGGATTGTGTCGCCCTGCCCGGCTTCGAGCGTGTTTGCGCCCGCCTGGCAAAGGGTCTGACCGAACGGCCATGACAAGGTGGGTGCCCGCTGTGGCCGATGCTTGAGCCGCGCATAAAGGTGCAGCGTGTCGCCGCCAAACAGACTCGTTGGCAAGGGCGACTGCCATGACACCTCCTGCCCCCAGTCCATCTTCGGCGCACCACTGCGCGGCGCACGCAGGCGGCGGGCCATGCGCACGATCACCGCGCCCACGTCCTGATTGGGTGACACCAGTTCGCAGGCGCCGCCGGTTTTCTCGGCCATCTCGCGCAACAGGCTCTCCGCCGGTGCGCTGCCGACACCGATGGCAAAGACGCGGTGACCGGAAGTTTGCGCGCAGCGTATGACCTCTTCGACATCCCAGATGTCACCATCGGTAATCAGCAACACATCGGTCGATCGCTCGCGGTCTTCAGAGCGCGTGAAGCGCCTCTTCCAGTCGCGGCCAGTGCCGTGCTTGAAGGTCGACAGCAGGGCTGCGTTCATTTGGGTGCCACCCAAGTCAGCCTCGGTCTTGGCGATCAGGCTCGCGACCGTCTGAATGGTGGCCGCATCGCAGGCACGCAGAGCGGGCAGGTCATGCTGTACCGCATTGCCGAATCGGCTATAGCTGATCCAGTCCTGGTCGTCCAGTTCTTTCAGCACCTCATGCAGCGCGGCGCGGGCCGCCACGATGCTGTCCCCAGCCATCGAGCCCGAGCAGTCCACCAGCACCTTGAGCAGCAGGGGTTCTCGGGTCTTTTCGATCAAGACGGGGCAAAAGCTCGCCAACACGGCAAACTCATCGCCGTCGGGTACCACAGTGGCAAACGATTGACCATGCAGGCCCTGCAACAGCAGCACGAAGTCGCGGTCCAGAAAGGCGCCCGGCTGCAGCGTCACGGTCAATGCCGCGACCTCCGATTTAAGCGACACCGCATGGCTAGGACTCTGCACGGTCGCCCGCGCCACCTCGCCGATCAGCGTGATTTGCACCGTCAAGGGGTAGTCCACCAGCAGGCTGGCGTCCACCGACTCGTGCGCGGCCAAGCCGCCAGTCGCATGGGCATCACCAAAGCGTGGTGCCACGGTAGTCGGAATGGTGAGCCGGATCTGCCCTTGCTCAAAGCGCAGCAGTTGGGCGTATTCGATTTCGATGACGGCGTCCTCGCCAGGCTTGAGGTTGCCCAGGTTGGCGGCGTACAGGCCCCGTGCCGAGCGCTCGACCATGATCGGGGTGTCGCCCTCGTCAATGGCTTTCTCGTAGCGCTCGGTGGCCTGTTTTTTCTCCAGCACGGTGCCGTGCAGCCGGTGGCCGTCGATCTCGACATTCAAGCCCAACAGGGTGGCGCCCCAGGGCAACGGGAAGGTGTAGACCGTCTCCAGGTTGGTCTTGCCGGTGTTGCGGTAGTGCTGGCGGGCCTTCATGCCCAGCAGCAGGCCATCGAGCCGGCCCTCGATGTGCACCGATTGCAACGTGGCGGTCTGGCCGTCGGTGCTGACCAGTTGGGCGGTTTCAGCCCGGTGGTTGGTATTCATTGGGGCTCCCCCTGTAAGTCTTGGTAGGTCTTGATGATGGCGCGCACCAACACGCGCACCTGCTCCGGGCTCAGCCCCGCTTCTTCGGGCGATATCTGCAGCTCCACGCCGTTGGCGATGAACAGGTGGCTGCGCACCTCCACCGAGCCGGGCTTGCGTTGACGCGGCGGCACCGGCGGGGCCTCGCCCGAGAGCACCTCGCGGATGCGCTCCAGCGACACCCCGGCATCGCTGAGTCGGCGGATCTTGAGGAGCTGATCGAGGTGCTGCGGCAGGTAGTGCGCGGCCTTGGTTTCACCGACGGGACGGTCCACCAAGCCAATCTGCATGTAGTAACGCACCGTGCGCTTGGGGCAATCGCTCAAGGTGCAGAGTTCGTCCAAGGTGAAAGTGGAGCTAAGTTTCATGGCGATGAATGGCGTGGTGACTTATTATGACACCATGACTGTCAAATACAACTGGTTTATTAAATTTGGCGACGAGTTGAGTCCGCCGTACGGTTCCCGAACACGGTGTTTCTGGTGAATGTCCTGTTGGCGCCGACACGGTCTTGACCCTGGGTCAACTTGACGTCGGCGTCAACACACATGTAATCATATAGTTTGACACTATCTGTTATTTCGTTAAACTGCACGTTATGACAAAGACATCAAAAGCCATTGACCAGCTGCCGCCATCCGCTACGGCCGCACTGGAGAAGCTCGGCGCGGACCTGGCGGTCGCACGCCTGCGGCGCCACGAGTCCTTGCGCTCCTGGGCTGGCCGCATGGGTGTATCGGTGCCCACTCTTGCGCGCATGGAATCCGGCGACCCCGCCACGTCCATGGGCGTTTACCTCAGCGCACTCTGGCTGGTGGGCCTGGACGGCTCCCTGGCCGAACTCGCCAAACCCGACGCCGACATGAGTGCCCACAACCGAGATGTGCGCAAAGCTGTGGAGCTCGGACGCAAACGAGCGCAATCCTCTCGCAATGCCCGGCTGGCCAAGCTGGAAAAGGCTGAGGCAAGGCCGCACGACGACGCCAAAGGCTGACATGGCTGATTTCACTGTCGCCGACCGCTACGACAACCTCTGGCTGTGGTTCCTCGGGGATCCGGCTGCGCCACGCTTAGCGGGCCGATTGCGCTTGGTCGAATCCGGCAAGGGCGTCTCGCTGCACTACGCACCATCTTGGCTGGAAAACGGCTTTGCGCTGAGCGAAGACCTGACGTTGGTGGATCTGGAGCACCTGCCGCGAGCCAAGGGGCTGGCCGCCGGTGCGGTGGATGATGCCAGGCCCGACCGCTGGGGCGAGCGCGTCATCCAGTACCTGGACAAACCGCGACGCCTCTCTCTGATGGAATTCCTATTCTTGGCGGGTGATGACCGTTTTGGCGCCCTGGGCGTGTCAACCTCGCCCGACCGCTACCAGCCGCGCCCGGCAGGCCCCTTGCCACGCCTGCAGGACGCACAGCAACTCAGCGGCATCGTGGCCAAGATCAACGCCAAGGAACCGATATCGAACATCGAGCGGCGCATGATGCATGCCGGTGGCAGCTTCGGCGGCGCCAAGCCCAAGGCTTTGATCCAGAGCGAAGGCGCGCAATGGGTGATCAAGTTCTTCAGCGGTGAACCGGTGGACGTACCGTTGATCGAACATGCGGCGATGACACTGGCAGCCAAGGCAGAGATCCGGGTGGCCACCACGCAGCCGGTGCGCCTGGCCGCCGAACACGCGGTGATAGTGCAGCGCTACGACCGCGCCAAGGCTGGGCGACTGCACTGCATCTCTGCCGGTACCGCGCTGCGCGCGCTCGCACCGGCGGGCCAACCGCCCGATTTGGGCTATCCGGCCCTGGCCCAGTTGCTGCGCCGCGCCGGCGACACCCAGCATGAGGCCAACCGACGCGACATGGGCGAACTATTCCGTCGCATGGTGTTCAACATCCTGATAGACAACACGGATGATCACGAAAAGAACCACACGCTGATGTTTACCAGCCACGACCAGCGTGCCAAGCTTCGGTTGTCGCCGGCTTACGATGTCCTGCCCACCAACTCCGGGCAGGGCCATCAGGAGTTCATCGTCGGCGATGCCGCGGGCGACTCCACGCTGGCCAACGCGATGTCCCAATGCGAGCAGTTCGGCCTGAGTCGCGACAAAGCCGCCGATCAGGTGCTTCAGGTGGTTGCAGTGGTCGAAGGCTGGCGCGCGCACTTTGAAGCCGCTGGCGTCACACCTGGCGACCTGGACAGCTTGGCCGAGCGCATCGACGAAGGAGAGCTCGGTGCGCAGCGCGCGGACTTCAAGCCCGAGGATTTCGCGCACAAGAGGCCAAGGCGCCGCCAAGGTCCTTTCGCCTGACTGTGATGTGTCCAGTGGAAATGATTGGGGTTGTCGGCGGCTCGGGTCTCGTTCGAAATCAAACTTGCGCGCCAGCAATACCGGTGTGTTCTCCGTATAGACAGAACAACTATGTACGCATGTAGGCGCCGACGCTATTTTGACCCGAACTGGACCTGGACTTGATCAAGCAACAGAAGACGCACCGGGCAACGCTCTGGCCAAGTGCCGAGCCCTGTCGATCATGATCACGACTGGACACGAGGACGCGGTGGTTACGATTGTCAATGCAGCGGCCACCAAGGCGAAATAGGAAGCAAGAAAGGACCGACAAATGGAAAGCTCTGGCAAACCCCTGGGCACGTTTGCGAAGGCTGTGGCTTTCGCCGCCGACAAACACCGCAATCAGCGACGCAAGGACGAACAGGCCTCGCCGTACATCAATCATCCGATCGCGCTGGCCAACGTGCTCGCCAATGAAGGTGGCGTTGATGATTTGACGGTGCTATGCGCCGCCGTGCTGCACGACACCATCGAGGACACCGAGACGACGGCCGACGAGCTGCGGGCAGCCTTTGGACCCAAGGTGGCGTCGGTAGTGATGGAGGTCACCGACGACAAGTCGCTTGAGAAGTCGTTGCGCAAGCAGCGGCAGGTTGAGCACGCGCCGCACATTTCGACCGAGGCCAAGCTCGTCAAGTTGGCTGACAAGATAAGCAATCTCCGGGACGTTCTTTCATCGCCGCCGGCAGACTGGTCGGTCGAACGTAAGCAGGCCTACTTTGAATGGGCGGCTCGGGTTGTTGCCGGGCTGCGCGGCGTACACCCCGGGCTGGAGTCAGTGTTCGACTGCGTGTATGCGCGTCGGTCTGAGTTCGCCTGAGCAGGGTCTATGGCAGTCGATCGCGTGCTCTTAACCTGGGTCGATTCGACTTCAGCGTCGAGTACGGTCTTGGGTCAAACTGACCCGGACTGCCGATTCTGCGTGACCCGACCAGAGTCCTCTGAAATCGTTTCTGGGTGCGGGATGGCGCTCCGTGATGGTGGATCAGTAAGAAGTCGGCATGTGGGTAGAACTCGGCGCCTACATGACGTCAATCGAATGACCCAAATGCGTTACGAGACCAAGCGACACAATTTCGTGCACCACAAGATTATCAAGTTCGGTCCGTGGCGTGGGTCTATCAGCAAATGCTGGCGTTGGGGATGCAGCGAGTGGAGTCCACTCTTGAAGACCTGCTCCGCAAAGTTCAGGAAGCCTGACCGAACGGCCCGGCCACTTGGAACTTGGGCTCGCGTGTTCAAAAGCGCCATCAAAGCAGATGCCGCTTGATTTCGCGCAGCAGTTCACGCTTACCCTTGGCGTTCAGCACGCGCCATGCCTTTCGAGCCTCCTCGATGAAGTAAGCCTCTGCGGTGTCAGCAATGTCGTGCGCCCGCTCGATGTCAAGCCAGCCGATTTCTCTCTTGCACAGGGCCTCAACCTGTCGCGCCATTT
>JAUXWC010000250.1 GCA_030685025.1 Rhodoferax sp. | reverse complement strand
AATCAACATCCTGATCGTGGATGACGAGCCGAAAAACCTCACCGTACTCGAAGCCGTGCTGGACGACCCCGGTTACCGGTTGGTACGCGCCGAAACTGCCGATCAGGCGCTACTCGCGCTGGTCGTGGATGAGTTCGCCCTGCTCATCCTGGACATCCGCATGCCCGGCATGACCGGCTTCGAGCTGGCCCAGATGATCAAGGAGCGCAAGAAAACCGCCGGCGTGCCGATCATCTTCCTGACCGCGTATTACAACGAGGATCAGCATGTGCTGGAGGGCTACGGCACCGGCGCGGTGGACTACCTGCACAAGCCGGTGAATCCTTCCATCCTGCGCTCCAAGGTCGCGGTCTTCGCCGAGCTCTATCGCAAGAGCCGCGAATGCAGTCTGGCCAACCGCGCCCTGCTTGTCGAGGTGACCGAGCGGCGTCGGGTCGAGGAGCAGTTGCGCGATCTGAATGCAACCCTTGAGCAGCGCGTGAGCGAGCGCACGCAGGCGCTGACGACTGCCTCCGAGGCCCTGAACCGCAGCGAAGCGAAATTTCGCATGCTGCTCGACTCGGCGCCGGACGCGATGGTCGTCGTCGATCAGCGCGGCGTCATCGTGCTGGCCAATGCACAGACTGAGCGGCTTTTCGGTTACCCATCCGAGGAGCTGCTCGGCCAGCCAGTGGAGCTGCTCATGCCGACGCGCCTGCGTGAGCGCCATCAAGACCACCGTGAGGACTACCTCGTGGCGCCGAGCACGCGCGGCATGGGCGCCGGACTGGAGTTACGAGGGCTGCGCAAGGACGCAAGCGAGTTCCCGATTGAGGTCAGTCTCAGTCCGATGGTGTCCGAGCAGGGAACGCTGGTATCCAGCGCCATCCGCGACATCAGTCAGCGCAAACGCGACGAAGCGGAACTGATAGCTGCTCTAGCAGCCGCGGAAAAGGCCAATCAGGCGAAATCGGAGTTCCTCTCCCACATGAGCCACGAACTGCGCACGCCCCTGAATGCAATTCTCGGTTTTGCCCAGCTCATGGACTCCAGTTCGCCGCCGCCAACGAGCGCCCAGAAGAACCGGATTGAACAAATTGTCAAGGCGGGGTGGTATTTGCTGGAATTGATCGAGGAGGTCCTTGACCTGGCCGGGGTAGAGTCCGGCAAACTTTCGCTGGCAATATCGCCGATGTCACTCGCCACGGTGATGAATGAGTGCCAAGGCATAGTCCAAACACAGGCAGAAACACGCGGCATTGGATTGGTTTTCCCCAGGTTTGAAGCTCCGACCTTTGTCGAAGGCGACGTAACGCGGGTAAAACAGATTCTCATCAACCTTGTGACCAATGCCATCAAATACAACCATGTTGGTGGCGCCATAGCCGTGGATTGCATCGCGATCACCCCAGGGTGGCTGCGTATTCGCGTCAAAGACAACGGACCCGGCCTGAATGCGGAAAGGCTGGCGCATCTCTTCGAGCCGTTCAATCGACTCGGGCAAGAAGCGGGTGTTGCGAAAGGCACGGGCATCGGCTTGGTCATCTGCAAGCGACTGGTCGAGATGATGGGCGGCAATATGGGCGTTGAAAGCGCAGTCGGCGAGGGTAGTCTGTTCTGGTTCGAATTGAGGCTGACAACAACGGCGTAAAGGGTCGTCGCCGGTTGACTGCTGGTGCCGATACTTCCATGGCGCTCGCTGGCGGGTCTCTGACTCAATTCGAAGTTATCGGCTGCACCGTCAGTTTGAAACCCAGCGCACGCATCACCTTGAAAAGCGTATCGCTGCTGGGAGCGCGCTCGCCCGATAAGCTCTTGTAAAGACTTTCGCGCGAGAGCCCGGTGTCTTTGGCAAGTTGCGTCATGCCGCGTGCGCGAGCAATGTCGCCTAAGGCGGCGGCCAGCAGGGCGGGGTCGCCGTGGTGTGCCGGAGGCTTCCTTTGCTTGACGCTTGACTTCGAATCGTCAAGTTATATACTGAAACCGCGAACAGTTTCATTATGCAACTCGGCTAAGTGGAGGTTGATATGAGTCAGGCCATCAAGATCTCAGATGCGGAAATGGTCGTTCTGCGAGAAGCCGCAGCACTTCAAAGCCGGTCGATCGCTGGTCAGGCTGAGCATTGGATGCGCTTGGGACGGGCGTTTGAGCGCGACCCTCGGTTCGGCTTTGCCAAGGTGGAACAAGCGCTCAAGGGCTTGATCAGCCCGGATGAATTGAACGATGCCGAACAAGAGGACTATTTCGAGAAGCTCAGCGCCAGCTACTGGGTACCGTCGCCGGTTGAGGACGCCTTCTTTGCGGAGCGTCGCCGGCGCGGCGTGGGTGTTGGAATGGATGAAGCCGGCAACATCGTCTTGCAGAAGCCAGAGCCCGCCGATCCATTGTGACCCGACCCACCATGTTCATGATCGCCGGGCCCAACGGGGCCGGCAAGTCGACGCTGTACGAAACACGCATCAGGCCGCGTACCGCTGCCCCGTTTATCAACGCCGACATCATCCAGCGTGATGAACTGAAAGACCCGTCGATGCAGGCGTCGTACCGGGCGGCGGAACTCGCTGAGAGCCGTCGCCGCGAGTATTTGGCAGAGGGGAAAAGCTTCGTTTCTGAATCGACGTTCTCGCACCCCTCCAAGCTGCAGCTTCTTGAGGATGCAAAAGCGGCCGGGTTTCGGGTGGTGGTGTACCACGTCAATTTGCGAAGCCCGGAGCTGTCAGTCCATCGCGTTGCCAAGCGCTTCGACGAGGGGGGACACGACGTGCCGGAAGACAAGATTCGCGAACGCTTTGCGCGAAACCCCGCTCTGATCAGGCAGGCGGTGCTGCAATCCGACAAAGCCTTTGTCTATGACAACTCGACATTGAACAGAAGCCCGGCGCTGACCATTGAACTCGCTGCCGGCAAGGTGGTGCGCGTCTCTGACCAGGTGCCCACCTGGGCTAGGGATTTGTATGCCAAGGAACTGGAGCCGTTCAGTGCGTCGCGTCTTAACCCTGCCGCGGCCTCATTCGCAGATGCCAAGGTGATCGCGCAAAAGCTCGGCGGTGATGAGGTTGTTGTGCGTATTCCCGGCAACAACACGAGTCAAGTTCACCAGGGCATGATGGTGGGGGAAACCGCTTTGCATTGGGTCCAACAAGTTCAAGACAAGACTTTCGTGACGCACTTCAAGACCGCATTGCCGAGCACTATCGAGTTGCAGCGGACCTACCAGGTTCACTACACCGCGCATGGACGCGCCCGTGCTGAGTGGGTGCGACCGGCCCAGCCAGGCGGCGGGGGGTAGAGTTCGCGGGGCGCAGACCCGTGCCTCGTTTTGGTGTTGTTGGGGGTGTCGTCCATTCGGCAACTGCGACTCGTCCAATCCGGATTAAGAGACCGCCTATTGCGGATCAGTCCGGCCGCTCGTTGGCCACCACGTAGCGGGTCAATTCGGCCACGCCGTGCAAGCCCAGTTTGCGCATGATGTTGCGCCGATGCACGTCGACCGTGGAACTGGCGACATGCAGTTTGTGGCCGATCTGCTTGGAGGTGTAGCCCTCGGCTACCAGTTGCAGGACCTGGCGTTCGCGGGCCCCCAGTGCCGACGGCACTGGCCCGGCCTCGCCATTGTGCAGCAGCGCATGGGTCACCGCCCCCGCGACATCGGGGCACAGGTAGGTGCGGCCACGCCGCACCGCGTCGATGGCGCGCAACAACTCGTCGCTGGCCTCGGCCTTGGTGACGTAGCCGCAGGCGCCAGCGCCCAGCATGTCGAGCACGTAGCGCTGATCGGTGAAGGCCGACAGGGCGATCACCTTGACCTGCGGCATCGCCGCACGCAAGGCGCGGGCCACTTCCACCCCGTTCATGCCGGGCATGCCGATGTCCAGGCACACGATGTGCGGCGCGCAGGCGCGTGCCAGGCTGAGCACCTGCAAGCCGTCCCCGGTTTGCGCCACCACTTGCAGTTCAGGGCTGCTGTGCAGCAGACTGCACAAGGCGTCACGGAACATCTGGTGATCGTCGGCCAGCATGATGCGAAGCTTCATGGATCTCGCCCTGATTGTTGCGCGTCGATCTGCACGGTGACCTGGGTACCACCACCCGGCACGGACTCTATGCGCAAACGCCCGCCCACGAACTCCGCCGTTTCGCGCATGTTCAGCAAGCCCAGCCCGACGCGGGTGGCGCGCTGGAGCACCCGGTCGGCGTCAAAACCCACACCGTCGTCGGTGACCGACACCTGCATCGGGTCATTGGCGAATTGCAGTTTGACCACCACGACCTTGGCGCGGGCGTGTTTGGCGCAGTTGGTCATGGCTTCCTGCACGATGCGAAACAAAGCCAGCCCCAACTGCGGCGCAAGGCGAATATCACCGTGCGGGCAGTCGATACTGACTCGCAAGCCGGTACGGCTGGCAAGTTGGTGCGCAAAGCTGCGCACCGCGGCGAGCAAACCACCGGCTTCCAGCGCCACCGGATGCAAGCCCGCGCAGATCTCGCGGATGCTGGCCGTGGTGTCGTCAATCAGCGCCCGGGTGTCCTCGATCCGGTGCGCATAGGCGTCGGTCAAACGGGCCTGCGGCGTGGCTGCGGCGATCATGTCCAGATTGATGCGCAAAGCGGCCAGGTTGGGGCTGGTGCGGTCGTGCAACTCGCCAGAGAACCGTCGCCGCGCCTCCTCCTGGGCCTGCACCAGTCCGCGCGACAGCTCTTCGATGCGGGCCGACAGGCTCAGCCTGCGCTGCTCCTGCTGTTTGCGCTCGGTGATGTCCGACCCAACCCCGCGGTAGCCACAAAACTGACCGGCCGCGTCGTGCATCGGCGTGCCGCTGATGGTGACCCAGTGCAACTGACCGTTGTCGTCGAGCCGCTGGATTTCGAAGCCCCGAAACGCCTGGTGCGCTTGCAGCGCGGCCCGGTGACGATCCCAGTCGGCGTCGGTCAGGTTCGGCGCCGGGAATTCCCAACGCGTTTTGCCAACATAGTCGCTCAGCAGCGGCCCGCTGCGGCGACCCGGCTGGCCATCGACCCGGATGAACCGATGCTGGGCATCCTGCTCCCAGTACCAATCCGAGGACAGCGCGGTGAGCGTGCGAAAGCGTTCCTCGCTGGCGCTCAGGCTCTGCTGCGCCTGTTCGCGTGCATCGAGCATGCGGTTGAAGGTTTGCGCCACTTCAGCCAGTTCCCTTGGCCCCTGCTGCGGTGGCACGCGCAGGGCGGTCTGGCCATAGGCGACCTGGGTTGCGACATGGCTGAGCGCTTCAATCGGGCGCACCAAAGCCAGGCTGACGCGCCAGGCCACGGCCAGCGCCACGGCCAGCCCCCCAAGCACCAACAACAAACCGACCCCCAGTGCCCGGTCGGGGGCGGCCAGCACCTGATCAACCGGCACGCCCGCCAGCACCCGCCAGTCGGCCCCGGCCACGCTGGCCGCAACAAAGAACCGCGCCACACCGTCCAGACCCGGCGCCATGAACGCCCGCCCCGCCGCCCCGGTCGCGCCAAGCCGCTGGGCTTCGGGCACGGGCTTGCCGATCCACGCGGCGCTGTCACGCGAACGCATGATGACGCGGCCCGCCTGGTCAATCACCACCACCAGATCGGTTGGCGCCACCGCGCCAAGAAAGCGCTCGCCCAGCGCCTGAAGGTTGACCGGCAGACTGATCAGGCCGGCGATCTGGCCACGCGGGTTCTTGACCGGATAGAACAGCACCGACACCCAGCGCCCGGAAAGCGGCCCCAGGTGCGCGGCGCCAACCGTCAAGCCATCGGCGCTCTGGGCCCTCAGGTAACCGGGCACCACGTCGGCCACCTGCTG
>JAUXWC010000226.1 GCA_030685025.1 Rhodoferax sp. | reverse complement strand
GCGCTTCAAGGAACTGCAGTTCAAGGTCATGGCCGTCGGCGACTCCTACAACGACACGGCGATGCTGGCCGAGGCACACGCGGGCATTCTGTTTCACCCGCCACAAAACGTGATCGACGAGTTTCCGCAGTTTCCGGTGACGATGAACTACACCGAGCTGCGTGCTGAAATCGACAAGGCATCCCGCCGCATCTGAGCCACCCCACGCCACGCCAGGACAACCATGATCACGCCCGCCCTCACTGAGTCGCAACAAGCAGCGCTGCTGCAAGCCGCCCGGGCTGCGCGTCTGCGGGCCTATGCGCCCTACTCCAAGTTCCTGGTCGGCGCCGCGGTGATGGACGAGCAGGGGCGCATTCACGCCGGCTGCAATGTCGAGAACGCGGCCTACCCGCAGGGAGTCTGTGCCGAGGCCAGCGCCTTGAGCGCGATGGTGCTGGCTGGCAGCACCCAAGCCCGCGCCGTGTTGGTGGTGGGTACCGGCGGCGCCTGGATTACGCCTTGCGGCGGCTGTCGCCAGAAACTGCGTGAGTTTTGTGCGCCCGACACACCGATTCTGACCGCTAACACCGAGGCCCTAGGCCCGCGCTACACCTTGGCGCAACTGCTGCCCGAGAGTTTCGGACCCGACCACCTGAGCGCCGGCTGATCGTCATCGCGAGCGCAGCGCGGCGATCCACCGAGGTGCGCCGCAAACGTGGATCGCCACGCTGCGCTCGCGATGACGAGGCGGGGATGACTGATCAATTCTCAGACGCCGTACGGAATCCAGATGTTTTTAACCTGGCTGGCGTGGGCCAATACCGTGCGGCCGGCGGATTGGCCGATGTCGTACCAATCGCGGCCCCGGCCGCCACTGACCCAGGTGCGCTTGAGTGATTCGGCCGAGAGGCGTTCGACTTCGGCACAACCCGCGGCCGAGCCATCGTGGCGCCACATGGCATCGACATCGGAATGGGCAGCCAGCACTCGTGCCAGTTCATCGGCACTGCCGGTGACAATGTTCAGCGCACCACCGGGCAAGTCGGACGTGTCCAGCACCTGATAAAGGTCGGTCGCCGACAGCGGGTGTGCCTCGGACGGCACCGCCACCACACGGTTGCCCAGTGCCAACGCGGGTGCCACCAAGGACACAAACCCTAACAGCGGCGCCTCGGTCGGGCAAACGATGCCGATCACACCCAGGGGCTCGTTCAGCGCCACGGTGATGCCATGCATCGGCGGCTGGTGCGCCAGGCCGTCGTATTTGTCGGCCCAGGCGGCGTAGTAGAACAGCCGCTCAATCGAGGCTTGCACCTCTCGCGCCGAATCCTTGGCGCCGGTCATCGCGGCCAGCCGCGCGGCGAACTCGTCCGCGCGCGCCGACAAATTCTCGGCAATGTAATACAACACTTGGGCACGGTTGTGTGCAGTTGCATGGGCCCAGCCGGAGGCCTTGTGCGCCGCCTCGACCGCATTGCGAATGTCCTTGCGATTGCCCTCGCCCACTTCGGTCAGCAAGGCGCCATCGGCGCCGTAGATGGGCCGGCTGTAGGCGCCGTCGGGGCGCGCCTGTTTGCCACCGATATACATCTTGGCGGTGCGGTCAATGGCACCAAGCTCGCTAGCGCTGTGCGGTACCGCCCCGCCCTGGCCGAGCTTGGCCAGCAGCGGCGCCGCAGGCCGCGCATCTTCCGCCAGCGGTATGAGGTACTCCAACATGCCTTCGCGGCCCCCCTCGCGGCCAAAGCCGGATTCGCGGTAACCACCAAAACCGCAAGCAGCGTCGAACTGATTGGCGGTGTTGATCCACACCACACCGGCCTTGAGTTGTGGCGCAACGTCCAAGGCCAGGCTGATCGACTCCGACCAGACACAAGCCGCCAGGCCATAGACCGTGTTGTTGGCCAGTTGCACCGCTTCCACGGGGGTGCGAAAACTCATGGCCACCAGCACCGGCCCAAAGATTTCGGCCTGCGCCACCACCGCCGAGCTGGACGCCCCGGTGATCAGCGTGGGCGGGTACCAACTGCCGTGGGGCGGAATCTCGCACGGCGCTTGCCAAATCTCACAGCCCTCCGCCCTTGCCGACTCCACCAGGCCGGTGATACGTTGCAACTGCACCGGGTCCACCAGCGAACCCATGTCCATCGACTTGTCCAACGGTGAGCCCACGCGCAGCTTGTCCATGCGTGCCTTGACCTTGGCCAGAAAACGCGTTTGCACCGATTCCTGCACCAGCAAGCGCGAGCCGGCGCAACAGACCTGACCTTGGTTGAACCAGATCGAATCGACCAAGCCCTCCACGGCGGCGTCCAGGTCGGCGTCTTCAAACACGATGAAAGGCGACTTGCCTCCCAGCTCCAGCGAGAGCTTCTTGCCACTGCCGGCCGTGGCCTTGCGGATCAGGCGGCCGACTTCCGTGGAACCGGTGAAGGCCAGTTTGTTGATGTCCGGATGGTTGACGATGGCCTCGCCCACACGCCCGTCGCCGGTCACGATGTTGACCACGCCTGGCGGAACCCCGGCACGCTGGCACATCTCGGCGAACAACAGCGCGGTCAAGGAAGTGAACTCGGCCGGCTTGAACACCACCGTGTTGCCCGCCGCCAGGGCCGGGGCGATCTTCCAGGCCAGCATCAGCAAAGGGAAGTTCCAAGGCACGATCTGCCCGACCACGCCCACCGCGCGGTAGGCCGCAAACTCGTCGGCCTGCAGTTGGGCCCAGCCAGCGTGGTAGTAGAAATGCCGCGCCGCCAGGGGCAAATCGACATCGCGCGTTTCGCGAATGGTCTTGCCGTTGTCCAGGGTTTCCAGCACGGCAAACAGGCGTGCGTGCTTTTGCAGCAAGCGCGCCAACGCGTACAACACTTTGGCGCGGCCGTGGCCACCCAGGGCTTCCCACGCCGGCTGTGCGGCGCGTGCCGCTTGCACCGCTTGGTCCACCTCTTGCACGCTGGCCTGCGTGAGCTGCGCCAGTTCCTGGCCGTCGGCAGGGTTGTTGGTGGCAAAGGTGTCGTGGCCGTCAGTCCAGGTGTTCTGGATGAATAGGCCGAACCGGCGCTGATGTTGATCGAGCCAGGCAATGGCCTCCTTCTGGCTCTCGGGGGACGGTCCGTAATCCATGGTGCTGAGTAGGTCTTGTAGGGTGGGCATGACAGAATTCATCAAGGTTGCGCGTGGCGGTGGTTGGCCGAATAGTTGCCGGTGACGTGGTGCTCCAACTGGCGCTCGATGTCGGTCAACAGACTGGACGCCCCAATGCGAAACAGATGCGGCGCCAGCCAGGCGTTGCCCAGCTCTTCTTTCATCACGGTCAGGTACTGCATGGCGGACTTGGCCGACGACACACCACCGGCCGGTTTGAAGCCCACCATGAAGCCATGCCGCTCGAAGTACTCGCGGATGGTGCGGACCATCGTCAGCGCCACGGGAATGGTGGCGTTGACGCCCTCTTTGCCGGTCGAGGTCTTGATGAAGTCGGCACCGGCCATCATGCACACCCACGACGCCTTGGCCACGTTCTCCAGCGTCAACAGGTCGCCAGTGGCCAGGATGGCCTTCACGTGGGCCTCGCCACAGGCCTGGCGGTAGGCCACCATCTCATCAAACAACGCCTGCCAGTTGCCGGTCAACACGTGCTGGCGGGTGATCACAATATCGATCTCGCTGGCACCGGCGGCCACCGAAAGTTCGATCTCACGGACCTTGGTTTCCAGGCTGGTCAAACCCGCCGGGAAACCGGTGGACACCGCCGCGATCGGCAAGCGACCGGCCAACACCTGTTTGGCCGGCGCAATCATCTCGTGGTACACACACACCGCGCCGGTGGTCAGGCCCGGCAGACCCAGCGCCTCGACCAGGTCTGATCGCAGCGGCCGCATGGCTTTCATGCACAGGCGCTCGACCCGCCCGGGGGTGTCGTCACCGCCAAGCGTGGTCAGGTCGATGCACTGGATCGCCTTGACCAGCCAGGCCGCCTGGTACTCTTTTTTGACCGTACGGCGGTTCACCAGACTGGCGGCACGCCGGTCGGTGGCGTTGCGGTTGACCTTGATCTGGTTGATCCAACCCAGGTCGAGACCGACCGCTTGGTTGCGTTTGAAATCCGGGGATTGGGTCATAACACGCGGTGTCCGTGCAAAAGGGGGGAGACGCCGAGATGGCTGGCCAGGGTCTGGCCGATGTCGGAGAAGCTGCTCGATATTGGCAGGGCGCGGCCCTCAACCCCAAGCCCGAAAAACAGCATCGGAATGTGCTCACGGGTGTGGTCCGAGCCCGCCCAGGTGGGGTCGCAGCCGTGGTCGGCGGTGACCACCGCCAGGTCGCCCGGCCGCAGCTTGGCCATGAATTCAGGCAGGCGTGCGTCGAATTCGTGCAAGGCCTGGGCATAACCGACGGGGTCGCGGCGGTGGCCAAACAGTTGGTCGAAATCCACAAAATTGACGAAGCTGAGTGAGCCACTTTGTGCCTGCTCCATGGTCTGCAGCAAGGCATCAAACAAGGCCATGTTGTCGGCCCCCTTGACCACCCGCGATACGCCCTGCCCGGCAAAAATGTCGCGCACCTTGCCCAGGGCAATCACCTCACCCCCCGCGTCGCACACATGGTCGAGCAGCGTGGCGCCGGGCGGTGCCACCGCGTAGTCGTGGCGGTTGGCGGTGCGGTGGTACTTAGCCTGGCTACCCAGAAAAGGCCGCGCCACCACACGGCCAATGTTGTAGGGCTTGACCAGCTCGAAAGCCGCTTCACACACCGCGTAGAGCCGCTGCAGGCCAAAGTGCTCCTCGTGCGCGGCGATCTGCATGATCGAGTCACCCGAGGTGTAGGCAATCGGCTTGCCGGTGGCAAGGTGTTCGTCACCCAGGCGCATGATGATCTCGGTGCCC